>PLSK01000010.1 GCA_003165155.1 Mycobacterium sp.
CGGACTCCACGACGTCGGGATACAGTGTGCCTTGCACCAGAAATTCAACATCGGATCCACTTGAAACATTGTCCCCCAACACATCCCGCACTGCCCCCTCGAAGGCCCGGATGAACTGGCGGCCGATGATCTTGCGCTTTTCCTCGGGGTCGGTCACGCCCGCCAGCGCATCGAGGAAGGTTTCCTCTGCATCGACGGTGACCAGGTTGGCCCCGGTGGCGGCCACGAAATCGCGTTGCACCTGCGCACGTTCCCCGGCCCGCAACAGCCCGTGATCGACGAAGACACAGGTCAACCGGTCGCCGACGGCCCGTTGCACCAGTGCTGCGGCCACTGCGGAATCCACACCGCCGGACAGTCCGCAGATCGCATGGCCGTCGCCGATCTGGGCACGCACCTGGTCGATCAGCGCACCCGCGATGTTGGCAGCCGTCCAATCCGCGCCGAGCCCGGCGAAGTCGTGCAGAAACCGGCTGAGTATCTGCTGTCCGTGCGGGGTGTGCATCACTTCCGGGTGGTATTGCACCCCGGCCAGGCGCCGGCCCCGGTTCTCGAAGGCGGCCACCGCGGCACCCGGACTGCTGGCCACCACGTCGAACCCGTCCGGCGCGGCCGTGACGGCGTCGCCATGACTCATCCAGACCGGCTGGACATCAGGCAGGCCCGAATGCAATTCCCCGCCAAGGACTTTCAGCTCCGTGCGGCCGTATTCGCTGGTGCCGGTATGGGCGACGGTCCCGCCGAGTGCCTGCGCCATGGCCTGAAATCCATAGCAGATGCCGAACACCGGGAGACCAAGGTCGAACAGCGCGGGATCAAGCTGCGGAGCGCCGTCGGTATAGACACTTGCCGGTCCGCCGGAAAGCACGACTGCCAGCGGATCACGAGCCTTGATCTCCTCGACAGTGGCGGTGTGCGGGATGACCTCGGAAAAAACCCGCGCTTCCCGCACCCGGCGGGCGATCAACTGCGCGTACTGCGCGCCGAAGTCGACCACTAACACCGGCCGGTCAACCGGTCCGGGCTTATCGAGATCAGCAGGTTCGGACACAGATACCGATTCTAGTGGAGCGAAAAGTCGAGAACTTCACCTGAGACCGCTGGCGGCATACCGCCAACCATGGTGGAGTGGTATCGCTCAAGTACTCCCCCTCGAAACCAGAGAGTGAGGCCCGCGTGTTGGGTCTGCCAGACAAGGTGCATGCCTGCCTGTTCGATCTCGACGGTGTCCTGACCGATACCGCCAGTGTGCATAACAAGGCATGGAAGGCGACGTTCGACGCCTACCTGACCCAACGGGCCGAGCACACCGGAGCGAAATTCGTCCCATTCGATCCGGATGCGGACTACCGGAAATACGTCGACGGCAAGAAACGCGAGGACGGAGTCCGGTCGTTCCTGGACAGCCGGGGAATCAAACTCCCCGACGGCAGTCCGGATGACTCGGGCGACAAAGAGACCGTTTACGGCCTGGGCAATCGCAAGAACGAGATGTTCCAGAAGGTCCTCGAAAAGGACGGCGTCGAGGTGTTCGACGGGTCGCGGCGCTACCTGGAGGCGGCCTCGGCCGCGGGACTGGGTATCGCCGTAGTGTCCTCGAGCGCCAACACTCGCGAGGTGCTGCACATCACCGGTCTCGAGCGGTTCATCCAGCAGCGGGTGGACGGAGTCACGCTGCGCGAAGAGCACATCGCCGGCAAGCCGGCGCCCGACTCATACCTGCGTGGGGCTCAATTGCTTGACGTCCCCCCCGACGCGGCGGCCGTGTTCGAGGACGCACTATCGGGGGTGGCGGCCGGTCGTGCCGGTCACTTTGGCTTCGTGGTGGGTGTCGACCGCGTGGGCCAGGCCGAGGATTTACGCAAAAACGGGGCCGACGTAGTGGTAACCGATCTAGCAGAATTGCTCCCGTCATGATCACGCAGGAAGCCTTCCCCGTCGAGCCGTGGGTGGTCCGTGAAACCCGGCTCGATCTGAACATGATCGCCCAGTCGGAATCCCTGTTCGCCTTGTCCAATGGGCACATCGGGTTGCGCGGCAACCTCGACGAGGGCGAACCGTACGGCCTGCCGGGCACCTATCTGAACTCCTTCTACGAAATCCGGCCGCTGCCCTACGCCGAGGCCGGCTACGGGTACCCGGAGGCCGGCCAGACCGTCGTCGACGTCACCAACGGCAAGATCATTCGCCTGTTCGTCGAGGACGAGCCGTTCGACGTCCGGTACGGCAAGTTGATCTCCCACGAGCGCGTCCTCGATCTGCGCACAGGGTTATTGGTCCGCAACGCGCACTGGATCTCACCGTCGGGCAAGCAGGTCAAAATCAGTTCCACCAGGTTGGTGTCGCTGACGCACCGCAGCATCGCCGCCATCGAGTACGTGGTCGAGGCGGTCGACGAATTCGTCCGGGTGAACGTGCAGTCCGAACTGGTCACCAATGAGGACCAGCCGACGACCTCGGCCGACCCCCGGGTGGCGGCCATTCTAGACAATCCGCTGGAGGCCGTCGACCACGAAAACACTGACAGCGGAGCCATTCTCATGCACCGGACCCGGGCCAGCGACCTGATGATGTCCGCGGGAATGGACCATGAGGTCGAAGTGCCCGGGCGATTCGAGGTCACCACCGACG
>PLSK01000196.1 GCA_003165155.1 Mycobacterium sp.
GTCAGCAACAACAAGGGCATGTCGCTGCCAGGGATGAACGTGTCGGCTCCGGCCTTGTCGGAAAAGGACATCGACGATCTGACGTTCGCCCTCACCCTGGGCGTTGACCTGGTTGCGCTTTCGTTCGTGCGCTCGCCCGCGGATGTCGAGCTGGTCCACGAGGTGATGGACCGGGTCGGCCGGCGGGTACCGGTGATCGCCAAGCTGGAGAAGCCGGAAGCCGTCGATAATCTCGAAGCCGTCGTGCTGGCGTTTGACGCGATCATGGTGGCCCGCGGTGACCTAGGCGTTGAGCTGCCGCTGGAAGAGGTTCCGCTAGTGCAAAAGCGGGCCATCCAGATGGCCAGGGAGAACGCGAAACCCGTGATCGTGGCAACTCAGATGCTCGAGTCGATGATCGAAAGTTCCCGGCCGACCCGCGCCGAGGCCTCCGACGTCGCCAACGCCGTGCTCGACGGCGCCGACGCGCTGATGCTGTCCGGGGAAACTTCGGTGGGCAAGTATCCGCTGGCGGCCGTGCGGACGATGTCACGAATCGTGTGCGCGGTCGAGGAGAACTCCACGGCCGCTCCGCCGTTGACGCATACGCCGCGCACCAAGCGGGGGGTGATCTCCTACGCCGCCCGTGATATCGGCGAGCGGCTCGATGCCAAGGCCCTGGTCGCGTTCACCCAGTCCGGNNNCATGATCCGCCAGGTCGACAAGTCGCTGCTCGAACTCGGCCGCTACAAGCGCGGAGACCTGGTGGTCATTGTCGCCGGCGCACCACCTGGCACAGTAGGTTCGACCAATCTGATCCATATTCACCGGATCGGGGAGGACGACGTCTAGCCGAGAAGCCGAACTCGAAGGAGAGCCAGCCCGTGCCAGCAGGCAATGAGCCAGATTTTGACGAACTGCTAGCGGTACTGGACCTCAATCGCATCACTGACGATCGGTTTGTCGGAATGCACCCCAGCAAGAATCCGATGCGAACATTCGGCGGCCAGCTGATGGCGCAGTCCTTGGTCGCGAGCAGTCGCTCGCTTGACCGTGACGACCTGCCGCCCAGCGCGCTGTCGGTGCACTTCATCAACGGTGGTGATATCACCAAAGACATCGAATTCCACGTGGTGCGGCTGCGTGACGAGCGGCGCTTCGCCAACCGGCGCGTCGACGCCGTTCAGGACGGGGTGTTGTTGTCGTCGGCGCTGATCTCGTACATGTCCGGCGGCACCGGCCTCGAGCACGGCATCGAGCCGCCCGTGGTGGCCAAGCCAGACACCGTGCCGTCGATCCGCGAGTTGTTGCGTGGCTACGAGGAGACGGTCCCGCACTTCGTCAACGCGCTGCAACCGATCGAGTGGCGCTACACCAACGACCCGGCCTGGGTGATGCGAAAAAAGGGTGAGCGACTCCCGTACAACCGCGTCTGGCTCAAAGCCCTGGGTGCGATTCCTGACGACCCGGTGCTGCACACCGCCATGATGGTGTATTCCTCGGATACCACCGTGCTGGATCCGATTATCACCACCCACGGCCTGTCCTGGGGTTTCGACCGCATCTTTGCCGCGTCTACCAACCATTCCGTGTGGTTTCACCGGCAAGTCAAATTCGACGACTGGGTGTTGTATTCGACGTCGTCGCCGGTGGCCGCGGCCTCGCGTGGGTTGGGCACCGGGCACTTCTTCGATCCCTCCGGGCAGATGATTGCGACGGTCGTACAAGAGGGCGTGCTGATGTATTTTCCGAACAACTGATACGCCACAAGTGCGCCGGCCGGTAGATCCGTAACGATCATGCAAACTCTGCGCGTACCAGCCCCCCGAATACCGGCACTGCACCTTTACTCGATACACCAAAACGTCTCTGCGGTGGTTCGAGAAAAGGACACCCATGACCAGCACGCGCGATGTCGGCTTTATCGCTCTGTTAGGCGCGGCCATCGTCGTCTCGGCGGTCCCAATGGCCGCAGCGTCGGACAACGTGGACGCTCCCACCCCAACCACTAATCACATCGTCGGAATGTACGGCGATCCCGGCGCCGCCAGACCCTACTGGCGCCAGCAGCGCACTTCCGACTGCGGGGAACTGGCGGTGGCTGATGTCGTCGGCGAGATCACCGGAGATGAACCTACCGAGCTGGATGTCACCACTTTGGCCGTAAACACTGCCAGCGCAGCAGGTCCCGGAACGATCTGGGGGCACGACGGTAACACCAATATCAGGAACCTGCCGGTCCTGCTCGCGCACTACGGCATCCACGCCAACCAGGTCCAGACCACGACCAGCGCGCTGGAGCAGGAGCTGGCCGCGGGACGGAAAGCGATCGTTTTGCTCAATGCCGAAACCATCTGGAACCGGCGGGGGCAGCGTAAGTCCGCAAACCACTTCGTGGTCGTCACTGGCATCGACGCCAAAGCCGGTGTGGCGCATCTCAATGACAGCGGCATCATGAACGGCGGCGATGAGCAGATTCCCATTGCGACTTTCGAACAGGCCTGGGCCACCTACCACAACTCGGCAGTGGTGACGGACTAACGTTCGCGCCTATTCGACGCGTAGTTCGGGACAGCCAAGGCCTTTGGGCAAGTGATGAGTAGCCACCAATACCGTCCTGTCGGAGCGCATCAGCCCTGAGTCCGAGGCCAGAAGGTCACGCAAGATCTGCTCGGCGTCGGTCGCATCGAGGTGCTCGGTGGGCTCGTCGAGCAGAACGACGCGGGCGGGCGAGATTATTGCCCGGGCCAGCAGCAGCCTTCGACGCTGGCCCGCCGAGACCGCTTGCGCGCCACCGGTCAGCACGGTCGACAGCCCGTCGGGCAGACTGGCGAGCCATTCGTGGAGCCCGACAGCAGCCAGGGCCGCCGTCAGTTCTCGGTCAAGACAGTCGCCGCGGGCCACCAGTAGGTTGTCTCGAACGGTGGTGGCGAAGACGTGCGCGTCTTCGGCGAAAAAACTCAGGGTGCTGTGCAATTCGGTATCTTCGAACTGGCTCAGCCCGGTGCCGTCCAGCATCACTTGCCCATCCAGCGGCGGCAGCAGTCCGGCCAGCGTCATCAGCAGCGTCGTCTTGCCGGAGCCGCTGGCGCCGGTGATGGCCAGCCGGGCGCCCGGCGGCAGGTCAAGCGTCGCCTGAGTTGATCGCGCCGCAGTGGGGTGACCGAAACGCACGTCAGCGGATAACCGGCCGGCAGCTGCCGGTCGCGGCGCGGATGTCGTGGACTCCGCCGGGTGCTCTGGTGGTGCCAGGTCGAGCAAGCGCCGCGCAGCGATCCGCGATCGGATCAACTGGACGGCGGCCGCCGGTAGGGGAGTTGTCGCCTCGAACGCCGACAGCGGTAACAACATCAGAATTGCCAGTGTGGTGGGCGCGACGGTGGGCGCCAGTGCCATGCCGGCGACAACCGCGCCAAGCACACTGACGCCGATGGCCGCGGTGGGCATTGCNNGTTCCAGCGCGATCATCGCCGAGGTATCGCGTTCGGAACGCTGTTGACGGGCGAGCGCTTCCTGTGCAGCGGCGGCCCTGCCGGCCAACGCGGGCGCAACAACGCCGGCGATAAGCAAACAGATCGCCAGCACGGCGGCGGCCGGCGGCGAGATCACGGCGATCACCGCCGTCGCCGCCAGCGCCAGCACCGCCGCGACGCCAATCGGCACCACCGCACGCACCAGCACATCGGCCAGCGCGTCGACATCGGCGCCGACCCGTGCCACCAGCTCACCGCTGTGTAGCCGGACGGCGGCCTCGGCCGGTCCGTGCGCCAGGCGGTGATAAACCTGGGCGCGGGCGGTGCCGGCCGCGCGCAGCGCGGTGTCGTGGGTGGACAGCCGCTCGCAGTAGCGCAGCACGCCACGCGAAATGGCGAACATGCGCACCGCCACGACGGCGACTGACAAGTCGAGCACCGGTGGCATCTGCCAGGCCCGGGTGATCAGCCACGCCGAAACTCCGGCCAGGGCCAGCGCGCTACCCAGCGATAGCGCCCCCAGCGCAACGGCCGCCAGGATCCGGGGCAGCCGCGGGCGCAACAGAGACGCGGCCATGAGGAGAGGATCAGACTCGCGCATCAAGCGCCTCAGTGTCCGAGACCACCTCGACGACCTGATCGCCAATTGCCCCTACATGCTCGCGGTGGCCGACCACGACCACGGTCGCGCCGGCGCGCGCACGCTCGACGATGGCGCGCAGCACCCGGTCCTCGGTGTGGGCGTCCAAATGCGCGGTGGGTTCGTCGAGCAGTAACACCGGGGCCGACGATCCGAGCGCTCGGGCGAGGCCCAACCGCTGCCGCTGACCCAATGACAGTCCGACGCCACCGCGCCCGAGCATGGTGTTCAGGCCGGCTGGCAGCTCGGCCAGCACGGAGTCGAAGCCGGATGCGGCGCAGGCGCTTTCCAGATCCTCGACACGGCCCAGTAGGGCGAGATTGTGCCGGACCGTGCCCGGGACTAGGACCGGGCGCTGCGGCAGCCAGGACAGCTGCCGCCACCAGGCGGCCAGGTCCAGTTCGGCGACGTCGACTCCGGCCATGGTGGCCCGACCCGACGAGGGCGTGGTGAGCCCGGCGATCACCTGCAACGTGGTGCTCTTGCCGGCCCCGTTTCGTCCGGTCAGCACGGTAACCGCACCGGGTTCGATGACCGCGGTGAGATCGCATGGTGACCGGCCGTCCCGGCCCGTCACGCTGAGGCTTTCCAGGTGAATCTGCGCTCCGCGCGCGGCTACCGTTGCTGTCCGCAGCGCAGCTGCGACCGGCGTGCCGATGAGCGCGAACGCCTTGCCCGCGGCGGTTCTACCATCCTGGGCGGCATGGAATTCCGCGCCGATGCGGCGCAGCGGCCAGAAGACATCCGGTGCCAGCAGCAGCGCGGTCAACCCAGCCGTCAGGCTCATCTCACCGGACACCAGGCGAAGCCCGATGCCGACCGCGACCAGCGCCACGCCCAACGTGGCCAGCAATTCCAGCACCAGAGCCGAGAGGAAGGCGATCCGCAGCGTGGCCATCGCCGAGCGCCGGTGGGCGGCACTGAGTTCGGCGATGCGGTGCTCGGGGCCTCGGGCGCGGCCCAGTGCTCGCAGGGTGGGGATGCCGGCGATCAGATCGAGCAACCGCGCCTGCAGGGTGGTCATGGCGGCCAGCGTGGACGCCGATCGTTCGGCGGTCGCCAGCCCGATCAGCACCATGAAGACCGGAATCAGCGGCAGCGTGATCGCCACGAGCACCGCCGATTTGAGGTCGTAGAGCGCGATGACGACAACGGTTGCCGGGGTCAGGATCGCGGCCAATAACAGTGTCGGTAGGTAGCCGGTGAAGTATGGGCGCAAGCCGTCCAGGCCATAGGTGACCACCACCGCGGCGTCGTCACGTTGTGCTGCAAGTTCATTGGGCTGTCGCCCGGTCACCGCCTCGAGCACCTGGCCGTTGAGATCGGCGATGACGGCGGTGGCTCCCCGCTGACCCAGACGCGTCTGCAGCCAATGCGTCAGTGTACGGACAACCCACAGCGCCAACAGGATTGATAGCGGAGCCAGAAAGGAGTGCAGGTGGCGAGCCGACGGATCGGTGATGATGTGTGCGACGACGCTTGCCAGCACCATCGCCGAGCCGATCGCACATCCGGAGATCACCACCCCGCAGCCCACGGCGGCAGCCAGGTAGCGGCGTAGTGCGGGCGATGACCGCCACAGTCGCGGGTCCAGGGGAGCTCGGGAGCCCCGGGGTTCTGCGGGGCTCAGGACGAGCGCCTCGCCAGGCCGATCGACGGCGGGATCTGCTCAGCTGAGATCCGTTGCCGGAAAACCCAATACGTCCATCCCTGGTACACCACCGTCAGAGGGGCGAAGAACGCCGTCACCCACGTCATGATCTTGAGGGTGTAAGGCGTCGACGAGGCGTTGTAGATCGTCACGTTCCATTCGCTGTTCAACGTCGACGGCACCAGGTTGGGATAGAGCGAGCCGAACAGCAGAACCACGACGGCAGCGACAACCAGCGCGGTGCACGCGAACGCCAAGCCGTCCGACATCCGCCGCCATACCGACAGCACGGCCGCCAGCTGCGCGACGACCGCGACGCCCAACACCGCCCAGGTCCAGTCCTTGCCGTGAGCGAGCTGCGTCCAAATCCCAAAGGC
>PLSK01000338.1 GCA_003165155.1 Mycobacterium sp.
TGCGAGCCATCTTGAAGGCCCGCGCGGTGTACGGCGGGTAGATGAGGCTCGATAGGTCGGGCCGGGTTGGCTTGGTCAACACCGACTTGCGGTGGCTGAACTCGTCGAAGCCCCACTTGCCGTGGTAGGCGCCCATACCCGAAGCGCCGACGCCGCCGAAGGGCAGTTTGGCCGTGGACACCTGGAAGGCAAGATGGTTGACCAGCATGCCGCCCGCCGGCACCTCTTTGATCACCCGCTCGCGGGTGGCACGCGCCTTGGTGAACAGGTACGCCGACAGCGGCTTGGGTCGCGAGTTGACGAAACGTATTGCCTCGTCCAGGGATTGGACGGTGATCACCGGCAGGATCGGCCCGAAGATCTCGTTTTGCATCAGCGGGCCGTCCGGGTCGGGATCGACGACGACCGTCGGTTGGATCCGCAGGCTGGACGCGTCAGAGCTGCCCCCGACGGTGACCTTGCCGCCGGCGCTGGCGAGATAACCACTGAGCCGGTCGAATTGGCGCCGGTTGACGATACGCATGCCGGGCGGCTGCTTCGACCGGAACTTGGTGATGGCCGCGCCGATCTTGGTGACGAGTTCGTCACGGATCTTTGCGTCGGCCAACACGTAGTCGGGTGCGACGCACGTCTGTCCGGCGTTGAGCAGCTTCATCCACGCGATCCGCTTGGCGGCCACATCGACGTCCGCGTCGGCCGCGACGATCACCGGGCTCTTCCCGCCCAGCTCCAGCGTGACTGGGGTCAAATGCGGTGCCGCACCTTCGTAGACCTTGCGCCCGATCTCGGTGCCACCGGTGAACAACACCCGGTCCAGGCCCTGTGCGATCAGCTCCTGGCTCACCGCCCCGTCGCCCTCGACTAGCGCGATCGCGTCGTTATCGAGATACCGGGGCACCAGCTCGGCCATCAGGTGCGCCGACGCAGGAGCCATTTCGGAGGGCTTGATCACGACGGCATTTCCGGCGGCGATGGCCCCCACCGCCGGGCCCAGCGTCAGGTAGAACGGGTAGTTCCAGGCGCCGATGATCAGCACCGTGCCGTAAGGCTCGTATTCCACCCAGCCGCGGCCGGGCAGCTGGGCAGCCTCGAGCAGCCGGTATTTACGGCGCGTCCACTTACGCAGGTTCTTGGCCGCGTACTTCGCCTCGCCTGTCGTGGTCGCGATGTCGGCGATAAATGCCTCAAACGGGTCGCGGTCCAGATCGGCGGCGAGAGCGGCGGCGATCGCGGGCTCGTTCTCCTCCATCAGCTTCTGCAGCTGCAGCAACTGCTGCTTGCGCCACTCGATGTCGCGGGTGCGGCCAGTGGCAAAAGTCTGGCGAAGCCGGGCTACCGTCGCGGCAACATCAACTGGCGCCGCTGCTGGAGCCCCGTTCTTGATCGCGGATACCTGGGATGTCTTCGGTGCAACTGATTCGGTGGTCATCAGTGTCCTTCCTTTTCGCGCACCTTCCCGGAGACGCCCAGCGTTTTGCGCGCGCGGGCACTCAAGGGTGATAACCGCGATCCTAATCTTCCGGTTGGGAGAGCAGTAAGGAAGATCCGAGTCGGACCGTCAGGGCTTGGCCGCCATCACAAAGCTGTTCGCAAACGGCCTGTCGTCCGATTGCATCTCGCGGCCCAATCGCGCAGCCTCGTCGCGCGCATTCACTGTGCGGATCGTCCAGCCGTGCGCACCGAACCAGTCACCGGCGTCGGGCCGGCCCTCGTCCTCAAACCAGAGGTCGAACGGGTTGAACGAGGTGTCCTGCCCGCGTGCATCGCGCTTGGCCTTCAGTTCCGCCCACCTCTGCTCGGCCTCACGGCGCTTCTCTTGGTCGACCCCGAAATTTTCGACCGCTATTCGGCTGCCCGATCCGCTCAGCGTGTCGATCGAGCCAAACATGGCTTCCTGCGCTGCTGCAGGCAGAAACGGCAGCAGCCCTTCGGCCAGCCACGCCGTCGGCAGGTTTACGTCAAACCCATTGTCGCGCAAAGCTTGAGGCCAGTCGTGACGCAGGTCGACGGGCACCGGTCGGCGGTCGGCGATGGGTGTGGCGCCGTGGCTGGCGAGGGTTTGCGCCTTGTACTCCAGCACCTTGGGCAGATCAATTTCGTACACCGCGGTACCGGCCGGCCAGTCCAGGCGGTAGGCGCGCGAATCCAGACCAGCGGCCAGGATCACGACCTGCCGGATTCCGGCCCCGGCAGCGTCGACAAAGTAGGCGTCGAAGAAGTGGGTGCGGACCGCCTGATAGTCGACCATCTGCTGGGCACCCGCTTGGGAATTCGGGGCAGCTTGGTCGGCGTCATCCGGCTCCGCAGTCCACCACGCGGTCACCTGCTCGCGGACACCCTCGAGCTCGGGCGTGGAGACCAGCGGCCCGGCGAACTGGTCCCGAATGAGTGGGTCGGCGCTCGCGGTTTCGGCCGCACGGGCTAGCGCGACCATCACCGCTGTCGCCCCGACACTTGTGGCAATGTCCCAGGAGTCGTCAACGGTGCGCGCCATTACAGCCGTTCGCCGACCACAAAGTCCGAGAACGCGCCCTTGTCGTCGGCGAACGAGACATTCTCGATCCAGCGGCCCAGCCGGCGCATCTCGTCCGTCGCGTTCGGCCCTTGGGCGCGCCAACCATGCTCGTTGAGCCAGTCCGTGAGATCCGCCCGGTCGTCGTCGCGATACATCAACTCCCCGACGTCGACGGTCTGCTCCAGGCCAAGCTGGTCAGCGACCTTCTTGAACCGCTCGCGCATCTGCTGGCGCCGCTCTTCGGCATGCGAGGGTGCGGTTTCCGCGGAAACCCGGCTCCCCACCGCACTCAGCTCACCGATCTGGGTGAATAACCGGTCCTGAGCTTCGGCCGGCAGGTACATCAGTAGCCCCTCGGCCAGCCACGCGGTCCGCGCTGTCGGGTCAAAGCCCGCGGCCCGCAGAGCGGCCGGCCAGTCCTGACGTAAATCGATGGCCACTTCGCGGCGATCGGCCGAGGGCTTCACGCCGTTTTCCGTCAATGTCTTCGACTTGTAGTCCAACACCTGGGGCTGGTCGATCTCATACACCGTGGTGCCGGCCGGCCAGTCCAGCCGGTAGGCGCGCGAATCCAGCCCCGACGCCAGTATCACCACCTGCCGAATTCCGGCGGCGACAGCGTCCTTGAAGTACGCGTCGAAGAAGTGGGTCCGCACCGCCTGGTAGCCGCGCATGTGGTGGATGTGGGCCGCCGCGTCGGCGTCGAGCGTTGCCACCTTGGCCGCGGTCTCCGGGTCGAGCATGCCCTCCCACAGCACGCCCGCGCCGGCGTTGGTGACGAGCAATTTGGCGTACGGGTCGCGGATCAGCGCATCGGGCTGGTCGGTTTCGACAGCACGCGCCGCGGCCACCATCACGGCGGTGCTACCGACGCTGGTCTTGATGTCCCAAGTGTCGTCATGGGTGCGTAATGAGCTCATTGCTTGCGCCGGTCCTTCGCGTAGTTGTGTTTTCCGATGGTGGTCAGCTGGACGGCTCGGCGAGACGCGCCCGCAACAGCGTGCTGCGCACGGCCTCGTCGGCCAGGTCTTCGGGCACCGCGCGGCCCAGTCGGGCCATCTCTTCGCGGTTGTTCACGCTGTGCACCTGCCAGTCGTGGTCAGCCAGCCACTGGGCGGCATCCGAACGGTCGGGCTCGTGAAAGGTCAGCGCCGCGACGTTGACGTCCAGACCGAGCCGTTCCCGCATGCGCTGCCAGCGCTGGGTGTTGCTCCTCGAATTCATGCCGAACAACTCGATGGCGACCTGACTACCTGGCGCGCTCAGCGCGGTGAACTTCTCGAACAGCCGGTCCTGAGCGTCGCTTGGCAAATACGGCAGCAACCCCTCGGCAAGCCATGCGGTCGGTTGGGTGTGGTCGAATCCGGCGGCCGTCAGTGCGGCCGGCCAGTCGTCGCGCAAATCGACCGGGACCGGGCATCGCCTGGCCGACGGGACCGCGCCGTGCGATTCCAGGACCCCTGTCTTGTACTCCAGCACCTTCGGTTGGTCGATCTCGTAGACCGCGGTGCCCGCCGGCCAAGTCAGCCGGTAGGCGCGGGAGTCCAGTCCGGCCGCCAGGATCACCACTTGCCGAATGCCGGCGGTTACCGCGTTCTCGAAGTACTCGTCGAAGAAGTGGGTCCGTACCGCCTGATAGTCGGTACCCAGCCGATGCACCCGTTGCCCGTGGGGATCACCGTCCAGCCAGGCCAATTGCGGGTCGGCTAGCTGGGCCCACGCCGGGCCGGCCGACGACACCAGGATCAGGGCGAACTCGTCACGGATCAGCGGATCGGGTCCGCCCGTTTCGACGGCGCGCCCGGCGGCGACGCCCAATGCGGTGGCGCCGACAAGTTCGGTGATGGCCCAGCTGTCGCCAGCGGTCCGCAACGACGGTGGCAGCGAGGGCGAGTCGTCAAGCTCAGTCATGTCGGTGCCATGCTACCCGAGTAAGTTAGGCAAACTATGCGCTTTGTGCGCCACGTCACTGCCCGCCACCCGCGGGCGCGCTCGCGCCTAAGTCTTGGGCACCAAGAGCGTGCCGGCCAGCAAGTGTCGCAATGTATCGGTGATGGCATCCGTTTCTTTAGGACTCCGCACGTAACCGGCATAGAAGCCCACGCCGCACAGCACCACTAGCAATGTTTCGACCAAAGAATTGACGTCAGCGTCAAATGCAAGCTCCCCGTTGTCAACGGCGTCCTTAACCGCCCGGCCCAAAAAGTCGCGGCAGATTCCGATGGCTTCGTTTTCGGTTTCGCTCAATTCCGGATGCCGCTGTGATTCGAGGATAGTGGTTATCAGAAACGCGGATCCCGCTGTATTTTCAAAATTAGACCGCAGGGCAAACGTGATGAATACCGCAAGCCGCCCGATCAAGTTCTCCTCGCGCTCGGCCTGTTCGGTGCTGAGCCTGAGCACGAGCTCGTTGGTTTGGTCGGCCACCGCCCGATACAGCCCCCGCTTGCTGGCAAAGTAGTGATTAATAGCCGGACGGGTCAGGTCGGCACGAACGGCGATCGCCTGGAAGGTCGCCCCGTCGTAACCGCGCTCACTGAACACTTCACGAGCAGCGCCCAAAATACGTTTGCGCGTCTCATCGGCCTTCGCCGCCGGGGGACGGCCCGGTTTGCGGCTTCCCGACGTCGACATCGCTAAAGCATGCCACTAACCGCGGTTCGGCAATAGCGCATTCGGCGGGAGTTGTCCGAATTTACCCGCTTCGAAGTCTTCGATCGCCTTGATTAATTCGGCTTTGGAGTTCATCACGAAAGGCCCGTAGTGAAATACCGGCTCTCGAATCGGCTGGCCACCCAGGATCAGCACATCGATTGCCGTGGTCCGCGCTGAATCCTGAACCGGCCGGGCAGCGACGCTGATCCGATCACCCGGTCCAAGCACAGCCAGCTGACCCTGGTGCACGGGGTGCGAGACCGGACCGACGTAGCCGCTACCGGACAGCACGTACACCAGCGCGTTGAAATCACGCTGCCACGGAATGTTGAGGCGGGCCCCGTTCTCAATCGTCGCATGCACCAGCGCGATCGGGGTGTGGGTGACACCGGGTCCGCGGAAGCCGTCAACCTCACCGGCGATGATGCGGACCAGCGCCCCACCGTCCTCAGATGCGATCAATTTCGCGTCGTTGCCCTCGATGGCCTGATACCGGGGCGGGCTGAACTTGTCTTTCTTCGGCAGATTCACCCAAAGCTGGACGCCATGGAAGACGCCGCCGCTTTCGACCAGTTCGGCAGGCGGGGTCTCGATGTGCAGGATGCCCGACCCCGCCGTCATCCATTGCGTGGCGCCGTCGGCGATCAGGCCGCCGCCGCCGTGGGAGTCCTGGTGCGCGAACTTGCCGTCGATCATGTAGGTGACGGTTTCGAAGCCGCGGTGTGGGTGCCAATCGGTGCCCCTGGGCTCGCCCGGCTGATATTCCACTTCACCCATCTGATCCATGTGCACAAAGGGATCCAGCGCGGCGGTGCTGACCCCGGCGAAGGCCCGGACCACCGGGAATCCCTCGCCTTCGTAGCCGCGCGGGCCCGTGGTGATCGATCGGACCGGACGCTCGGTGTCGGCTGGACCTGCCGGGCGCACCCGGGGCAGTGTGAGGGTGTCTGCGGTAATAGCAGGCATGTCTACCTCCTGTTTTAGAGTTATCCGTATAACCGGACTACGGTCCGTTTATTCCCTCCTGCCATAGGATGGCCTGATGCCTGGATTGCGCGTGCGGTGAGCGAGCCGACGAAGGACGAACCCCAGACCGGGGTGGCCCCGGCTGCCGCGGCCGGCGGGCGGTTCGGGGCCTCAATACGGGAGTCGGGCTACCTGCAGAAGTGGCTGCTGCTGGGCGTCACCATCGGCATCATTGCCGGCCTCGGAGCGGTCGTCTTCTACCTCCTCCTCAATTACACCGGGAACTTCCTGCTCGGCTACGTGGCGGGCTACCGCATCCCGACGCCCGTCGGCGAAGGTGGCGGCCGCGGGTCGGCCGGCTTCGCCCGTCCGTGGGCGATTCCGCTGGTCACCACCGGCGGAGCGATGCTGTCGGCATTCATCGTGACCAAGCTGGCGCCGGAAGCCACCGGCCACGGCACCGACGAAGCCATCGAGGCGGTCCATACCGATCCGCGCGCCATCCGCTTCCGGGTGGTGCTGGTGAAGATGGTGGCCAGCGCGCTGACCATCGGCTCGGGCGGTTCAGCCGGCCGCGAAGGTCCGACCGCGCAGATCTCAGCCGGGTTCAGTTCGTTGCTAACTCGGCGGCTCAACCTGTCCGACGAGGACGGCCGGATCGCGGTGGCGCTGGGGATCGGCGCGGGAATCGGCGCGATCTTCGCCGCACCCCTGGGGGGTGCGGTGCTGGCCGCCTCGATCACCTATCGCGACGACTTCGACTACCGCTGCCTACTGCCGGGGTTCATCACCTCCGGGACGGCATACGCGGTGTTCGGGGCTTTCCTGGGCTTCGACCCGCTATTCGGCTACATCGACGCCGAGTACCGCTTCGAACGGGCCTGGCCGCTGCTGTGGTTCGTGGTGATCGGGCTGGCCGCGGCGGCAATCGGCTACCTGTATGCCCGGGTCTTCCACGCGGCGGTCGCGCTCACCCACCGGCTTCCCTGCGGTCCGGTGGTCAAGCCGGCGGTCGGCGGGCTCCTGGTCGGGCTGCTGGGATTGCTGATACCGCAGATCCTGAGCAGCGGCTACGGCTGGGCACAGCTGGCAGCCGATCGGACGTCGCTGATGCACATCCCGCTGTGGATCATCATCGTGCTGCCCATCGCCAAGATCGTCGCCACGTCGCTGTCCATCGGAACCGGCGGATCCGGGGGACTTTTCGGGCCCGGAATCGTCATCGGCGCTTTCGTGGGAGCCGCCATCTGGCGGCTGGGCGAATTAACCGGCCTACCCGGCGTGCCCGACGGGCCGGGAATCTTCGTGGTGGTCGGGATGATGGCCTGCTTCGGCAGCGTCGCACGCGCGCCGCTGGCAATCATGATCATGGTCGCGGAGATGACCGGGTCATTCTCGGTAGTTCCGGGGGCGATCCTCGCCGTCGGGATCGCGTCGATGTTGATGTCGCGCACCAACGTCACCATCTACGAGGCGCAGCGACTGGACCGCAAGGCCGCCGAGGCAGAGCGCGAGCGGCAGGCTCCGGCCAGCTAACTGCATCCCCGCTGCATTGCAACTATCATGCAGGTGTGGTGGCGATCACGATCCGAGCCATCCCCGACGACGTCCGTGACGAGCTCGCTTGGCGTGCAGCGCGCGCCGGGAAGTCCCTACAGGAGTATCTGCGCGGCGTACTAGTGGCCTCTACTGCTCGACCTACATCGGACGACCTCATCGCCCAGGCCCGCGCACGCGTGCAAGCAACAAATGTCCAGATGCCCGCCGAGGCGGTCTTGGCGGCGAGAGACGCCGACCGGCGGTGACCGATCGCATCGTCTGCGACGCCTCAGCCGTCGTCGCGATCTCCTGTGCTGACATCGGTTGCCTTGATTAGACTTTCAGAGTTGGGGTGAGGGCCGCGCGAAGTATTTGTTCGTCGCGGGTGGCGATGGTGAGGTTGCGTCGAGTTGCCTGTGCGACAAGCATGCGGTCAAACGGATCTCTGTGCTCCCACGGCAGGCGCCCGGCAAAGATCGCGTCTGCGGAGTCGATCGGCAGTTCGGTGGCCGCCATGTCTGCGATGATGTCCGACCACGCCGACAGTAAGGGCTCGCCGTCGAGGCGGCCGAGCCGGGTTTTGATGGCGATCTCCCAGGCCGAGGCCGCCGACACCCAAACCGTGCAACTTCGCTGACCGAGGACATCACGAGCCTGTGGGGAGACGGCCTCGGGGCTGGAGACCAGCCACAACAGCGTGTGCGTATCGAGAACGACGTCGCGGGCCCCCAGCGCCGCGGACGCGGCCGGTGTCACGAGTTCTTCTCCCACGCAGCCAGTTCCGATTCTGGCAGCGGCTCGTCGAAACCCTCGGGGACCGCGAGGTTCGGCAGCTGCCCGAAGCGCCGCGGCGTCTCGTGGATGGGCATGAGCACAGCGACGGGCCGGCCGTGCGTGGTGATCGTGACAGGTGCGCCCGTCCGCGCGACCTCGGCCAAGAGGGCATTCAAGGTGGCCTTGGCTTCGGTACTCGTGATGGTCTTGTACTGCACACTGCCCAGCATAGTTTGCAACCGTCTAGTCGGACTAGTCATACTAGGCTGGATCATCAGACCGCCGAGGACGAGCGCGAGTCGGCGGGTCAGAGCGAGTGAATCTGCTGCACCGGAAGCCGAGGCCCGCGGCGCGGTTCGTATGCCAGTCCGCTGGCTTGTAGCAGGCGCACAACCCGGTGCCGGTGCGGTCGCATCGGTTCCAGCAACTCGAGCATGACCGCGTCATCGACCGGGCGCCCCAGCAGTGTCCAGCCGATCATCTTCGCGACGTGATAATCGCCCACTGAGACTGCATCGGCGTCACCGAACGCCCGTTGCGCGGTCTCGGCAGCGGTCCACTCCCCGACTCCCGGCAGCGACATCAGGGCTTCGCATGCCTGCGCCGCAGGCCTGGTTGCCAGCCGTTCCAGCGCGGCCGCCCGTCGCGCACAGGCCACCACGGTCTGAGCCCGGTTCGGGTCGACGTTGGCGCGGTGAAACTCCCACGACGGAATGTGTCGCCACACCTCAGCGGCCGGCGGCACCCGCATCGCGGCCGGCGCCGGTCCAGGGGCTGGCGTCCCATATTTCGACACCAGCACCCGCCACGACCGAAACGCGTCGGCGCCCGGTACCCGCTGCTCGATCACCGCCGGGATCAGCGCTTCCAGTACCTGGCCGGTGCGTCCCAGGCGTAGGTGTGGAACCCGTCGGTGCGCGGCGGCGACCGTCGGGTCCCGCGGCACGAAATCCGACGCGTCGTCGTCGGCGCCCAGCAGACCGGGCAGCATCTCGACGAATTCCTCGGCACCGCCGCCCCACGCCTCGCAATGGGCCGTGTCGGGGGTCGCGGCGCTGATCTTTGCCGTCACCGGGCCGCTGGGCAGCAGGCTGGTCCGCCAGATCGTGCCATCGCCGGCCAACTGAAAGCACGGATCGCGTGGTCCGCGGCGAAGTGGCGCCAAAGTGTTCCAGGAGCCGGCGGCCCCTGGGAACGTGACCGTGCGCGTGCTCTTCACCGTTGCGAGTGAGTGATCTTTATTGGTCACGCGACTCGCACCCCATCTCGGGGTTGTTCGCCGGCTGGGTGGCCGGTTCCCTTCCGCGCTTCACAGCCACCAGCCCGGCCAGGCCGGGTCTTACCGTCGGCTCCACGCTTGACGGCGGCCCCAACTGGGCCGACGGCGGTGGAGGGTTCCTCCCACCGCGCGAGGTTGATCGCGGCGTTATCGTCACGCTGAGGCGCTGCCGAACAACCAACGCATTGCCAGTGTTCAGCCCCTGCGCAACACCCTTGCGCTCAGCCCACGACGCCAGATTCACATATCTGTTACTACAGCACACCACCGACAACCACCGACCACTCAGAACGCAACAGCTGGCAGCCCTCTGGCTCCGGTGTCT
>PLSK01000212.1:0-10876 GCA_003165155.1 Mycobacterium sp.
CTGACTATCCACAGTTTCCACAGGTTTATCCACAGCGGCAGTCGAGGTATTCGTGCCTCCGACACAGCCTTATATGTCGGCTCGTGGCACAACTGTGGATAACACCGGGTGGTTGATGCATGCCCATAAGACAGCCCCGACAGGGTGCCGAGCGCAATCGATTGCTTCGCTAAGCATCGGGACCACGCTGGCCCTTGGCGGCCCTCCTGTTTTTCAAGCCCGCTCCGAGGCGCTATGATCTCGATCACGAAAGCTCGATGTGACTAACCTCACGCGTGCGAGAAGAATCTGCAGGTGAAAGGCGCTCGATGGCGACGCACCCGTTCGGGCCGGGCACACCGGCCTCGCCGAACCCGTATTCCGGCTCGGCTGCCTGGAACCACGCCTACAGCATCGCCGCTTTGCGTGCGGGCCTGATCGCACTCGCGTTGCTCGCGGTTCTCGCCGTCATCGTCTTGTCTTGAAGTTTGTGTCGACGTTTGTCTTGAATTGTCGCCAACCGGGTATTCGACTTACCTACCCCGAACGGTCGTTCTTGCGGCGCGCGCGGTCATAGAGCAGGGTTAACTAGGCTGGGCCGCCGACGTGGCGGAACCGTTGCGAACTAGCGTAAGACGATCCGATCATCGAAGAAAGGAACGAAGTGGCCGAATACACGCTGCCCGATTTGGACTGGGACTACGCAGCGCTGGAACCGCACATCTCCGGTCANNTACGTCAAAGGCGTGAACGATGCCGTAGCCAAGCTTGAAGAGGCACGCGCCAAAGACGACCACGGCGCGATCTTCCTGAACGAGAAGAATCTGGCCTTCCACCTGGGCGGCCACGTCAACCACTCCATCTGGTGGAAGAACCTGTCGCCGAACGGTGGCGACAAGCCGACCGGCGACCTCGGCGCCGCCATCGATGACGCGTTCGGGTCGTTCGACAAGTTCCGCGCCCAATTCAGCGCGGCCGCCAACGGCCTGCAGGGTTCGGGCTGGGCCGTACTCGGATACGACACTTTGGGCGACAGACTGCTGACGTTCCAACTCTACGACCAGCAGTCCAACGTCCCACTCGGCATCATTCCCCTGCTGCAGGTCGACATGTGGGAGCACGCCTTTTACCTGCAGTACAAGAACGTCAAGGCCGACTACGTCAAGGCGTTCTGGAATGTTGTCAACTGGGCGGACGTGCAGGCGCGCTACAAGGCCGCAACCTCGAAAACCCAGGGTCTGATATTCCCCTGATTCGGTCTCGACCAGCTCGGGCGTCGCGCAGATCGCGCGGCGCCCTTGCTTTTTGACCCGGCCTGATCCTAAAGACCACAGGCAATAGTGGCCGTGTCGAGTTGCAAGGCACCTAAACCGCAGGCATGCTGAATTATTCGAGCTACCAGCGTGGTTATTCGAGCCGAAGCGTCGCGCGGAGGGCTAGATGGACACTGAGTCAGGCCGACCCATAGGGATTGCTCCCTTCCATTCTCGTGGNNTCCACCACAACGGTGTTCGGTGCCCGCGAGGAACTGCCCGATGAACCCGAGCCGGGCACTGTCGGCCTGGTGTTGGCCGAGGGCACGGTCTTCGGTGAATCAGCCATCCAGCCAGGATATTTCGCCGATCACCAACCTCCCGCGTTGCTGATGCTGCACCCGCCCTCAGAGACCACCCCGTCGTTGCCCGAATGCACCGGGGCGGCGTCAGGATGCGTACTGCTGCCCGGATTGCCGTATCTGGGTTTGGAGCACCGGGCAGCCTGGGTCGAAGCGGAAGCCGACGGCACCATCACATCGATGGTTAGCCGCGTCGGTGTCGACCCAATCAGTCATCCTGACACCGCGATTCTCGCGATGCTTCTTGCCGCATAAGCTAATTCATTCGGCCATCGAATCGAAGAATACGGGCGTCCGAACTTCCTGAAATCTCGTGGCCTTCCTGGCGAACACCGCACTCGCCCGCTAGCCTGGAACCGTTCGCGGAGGGGATTCGCGAGGGGATTAGCCCCGAGGGCCCGAAAGGTTCGCCCATGCTCGCCGCCGCTCTGCTGAGTCTGGGAGTGGTATTCCTTGCCGAACTCGGCGACAGGTCGCAGCTGATCACCATGGCCTACGCGCTGCGCTACCGATGGTGGATCGTGCTGCCCGGGGTGGCGATCGGCGCGTTTCTGGCGCACGGGGTCTCGGTGACGATCGGCCACTTTCTGGGTGCGGCGCTGCCGGCGCGCCCAATGGCCTTCGCGTCTGCGATCGCGTTCCTGATCTTCGCAGTGTGGGCCTGGCGGGAGGGCGCCGCCGCGGACGAAGCCGTCCCGACCACTCACGAGCACCGCTTCGCTCTGCTCTCGGTAGTGTCGTCGTTCTCGCTCGCCGAAATGAGCGACAAGACGACACTGGCGACGGTTACCCTGGCCAGCGAACATGACTGGGCGGGCGTATGGATCGGCAGCACCCTGGGTATGGTCTTGGCCGACGGCCTCGCGATTGCTGTCGGCGCACTGCTGAATCAGCGGCTTCCAGCGCGGCTTCTGCACACCTTGGCCAGCGTGCTGTTCCTGATGTTCGGGTTGTGGATGCTGTTCGACGGCGCGCTCGGCTGGCGTTCGGTCGCTATCGCCGTGATCGTGGCGGTGGCGCTGCTGGCAGCAACTCTGGCGGCGCAACGTCTGCGGCGGCGCCGAACTGAAGCTCCGGTCGCCGGGAGGCCGTCGGACGGTTCTTGAGGTGCCGGCCGCACCTTCCCCTCACCTCGCCGTGCCTGGCACCGGCTCCCGCCTGGATCTCCGCGGGCCGTTGACCGCACCCAAGCCCCTCGGATGCACGCCGGCTCAGATTGCAACAGCAAAGAAGACTCTGGGCAGGTCTGCGTTGTCTGCTAGTTGCGGCGCTGCCGCCCCGACACAATGTGACCGCCACCTTACGTCCGCACAGCGAGGCGCAGCTTGGCGCGAATTTGCAGTGGGCTTTCTTCGGGTAACCTGTGAGTTTCACTGATATTCTGGACACTTCGCCGAATCGGTTGGACGCTCGTCGAGTGCGGATTCAGCTATGCTTATAGGGCCGTAGCTAATATGCGCGGGTTTGCAAGTGGTTGTGGACAAAATCTGTCGCTACCATGGTCAGCAAATACAGCCAGGTCACAGTTCAGTTCTCCAGTCCCCATGGAGGTCACGTACCAATGAGCACGACATTCTCTGCCCGCCTCAACCGGTTATTCGACACGGTGTATCCACCCGGACGCGGGCCGCACACCTCCGCGGAGGTAATCGCGGCCCTCAAGGCCGAGGGCATCACGATGTCGGCTCCCTACCTGTCCCAGCTGCGCTCGGGCAACCGAACCAATCCGTCATCGGCGACCATGGCCGCGTTGGCTAACTTCTTCCGAATCAAGCCCGCCTACTTCACCGACGACGAGTACTACGAAAAGCTGGACAAGGAATTGTCGTGGTGGGACTCGGTGCGCGACGACGGTGTGCGCCGCATCGCGGTGCGGTCCGTGGGGTTGTCTGCACAGGCCCAGCAGGACATCGTGGAGCGGGTTGATGAGTTGCGCCGCCTGGAACGGCTCGACGCCTGAGCCTGGTCTGGCCGCCCAGCCCCATCTGACGGGCTGCCCTCCGCTATCCCCGGTTGAGTTGGTCCGATTAGGGTTGGCTCACGGATCGCGCACAAGCGACGCGATTGTTCACGAGATACCGGGAGGCGGCCGGGAATGGGCCTGTTCCGCAAGCGAAAGAGTCGCGCAACACGTCGCGCCGAAGCCCGTGCGATCAAGGCTCGCGCCAGACTCGAGGCCAAACTGGCCGCCAAGAATGAGGCTCGCCGCATCAAGGGTGACCTGCGGTCCGCGGACAAAGAGCTCAAGGCACAGGTCAAGTCTCAACGGGATAGCGATCGCGCGGCGCTCAAAGTCGCGGAGGCCGAACTGAAGGCGGCCCGGGAGGGGAAGTTGTTATCGCCGACGCGAATTCGCCGGATCTTGACGGTGTCCCGGCTACTCGCCCCGATCCTGACGCCATTGGTTTATCGGGCGGCCATCGCCGGCCGTGCATTGATCGACCAACGTCGCGCCGACCAGCTCGGCATCCCCTTGGCTCAGATCGGTCAGTTCTCCGGGCACGGTGCCCAGCTGTCGGCCCGGATTGCCGGGGCGGAGAAATCGCTGCGGATGGTGCAGGACAACAAGCCCAAGGACGCCGAGACCAAGCAATTTGTATCCGCCATCAACGAACGGCTCGCCGATCTGTCGGTGGCCGTCACCGCGGCGGAGAACATGCCCGCCGCGCGACGACGGGCGGCGCACGCCGCGATCTCATCGCAACTCGACGGTATCGAGGCGGACCTGATGGCCCGGCTCGGATTGACCTGACATGTCACACACTCCGCGGGTCTCGCGCGTCGTGATCAAGATATGTTTGTCCGTTTGTGGAGCCGCAGCGCTGTACCTTGGCGCGGCCGCGGGCACCCCGTCGGCTTGGGCACACGTCCACGCCAGCAGCGACAACACCGTGCGCGGTGCCATGGCGATCGTCACCTTCCAGGTGCCCAACGAGTCCAACACCGGCGCAGCCACCACCGCGCTCACCGTCACGCTGCCCAACGTGGCCTCGGCGGGCACCGAAACCACGCCCGGGTGGACGGCCAAGCTCGACCGCGATTCGGCATCGGGCAGCGTTCGCTCGGTGACTTGGACGGCGGCGCAGGGCGGCGGGATCCCGGCGGACCAATTCGCGTTGTTCCGGATATCGGTGCAGCTGCCTGATACCGACATGGTCAGCTTCCCCGCGACGCAGACCTACTCGGACGGGTCGGTCGTCAAGTGGGACCAGTCGCCGCTGCCCGACGGCAGCGAGCCCGAGCATCCGGCACCCATGCTGACCCTCGCCGCAGAGACGGTCTCGCCGCACGAACATCATCCGGCCGAGCAGTCGAAATCCGCGGACGACAACACCGCGCGCGTGTTGGGCGGGGCGGCCCTGGTAGTTGGCGCTCTGGCTATCTGCCTCGTATTGGTCCGCCGGCGGGCATGAGACGACTGCTCGGCATCGCGTGGGTGGGTCTGTTACTGGCGGCCATGGCACTGGCCGCGACGATCGGCGCGCAAGTGGCGTCAGCGCACGCCGCTCGGGTGTCCGCCGACCCCGCGGACAACGCGGTTCTCGCGACCGGTCCCGAACGCGTGAGCGCGACCTTCAACGAGCGACTGCAGACCACGTTCGTTGCCATGACGGTGGTCGGACCCGATGGCAATCTGTGGTCCACCGGCGAACCGGCCGTTGCGGGCCCGGTCGCCAGCATCGGTATGCGAGCACTGGGTCCGGCCGGCACCTACACGGTGAACTACCGGGTGACCTCTGCCGATGGCCACGTGGTCTCCGGATCCTGGTCATTTCGGCTCACGGTGGCCGGCACCGGGACGCCCGGACCTGCTGCCGCTGCCACCTCCGCCGACAACGGGATCCCGGCATGGCCATTTGCGTTGGTGGCGGTGATGCTCATCGGCGCAGGCTGCGTATGGGCGGTGCGGCGCAGCCCGTGAGAGTTTTCGGTCGGAGTGGCGTCGCCACGCGTCCTGGCATGATGGAACCTAGATAGCTGAGAAATCTGCAAAGGAGCGGCCGCATGGCAGACCCGCAGGATCCACCCCACAGCGAAGCCGACGGCGCCGGATCAACGCCGCCGGCCAAGAGCCCCCCGGCCAAGGCGGTCAAGAAGACCGCAAAAGCACCCGCCAAGAAAGCATCCACAAAGAAGGCGGTCGCGAAAAAGGCCCCGGCCAAGCGAGCGGTCGCTAAGCAGGCACCCGCGAAAAGCGCTGAATCCGCGGCTCCTGAGCCAGGTCACCTGGCCGAGACCAACGGCCAACTTTCCGAGGCCGCCAAAGATGTCGCAGCGCAAGCGAAGTCGGCAGTAGAGGGTGCTAACAACCCGTTGTCCCCCGTCGCTCCGATACCGGCATCGAGCCAGTCTCGGGTACCGCAACTGGTCGCCCTGACGCTCAGCCTGTTGGCCATCCTGCTGGTCCGCCGGCTGCGCCGCCGCTAATGGCCTTGCATGGCTAGCATGTCCCGGTGATCGTCTCATTCCGGCCGACCGCCGACCTCGTCGACAGCATCGGGCCCGACGTACGCAGCTGCGATCTCCAGTTCCGCCAGTTTGGCGGCCGCCCGGAATTCGCCGGGCCGATCAGTACCGTGCGCTGCTTCCAAGACAACGCGCTGCTGAAATCGGTTCTCTCACAACCTGGAGCGGGCGGGGTGCTGGTGATCGACGGCGCTGCCTCGCTGCATACGGCGCTGGTCGGAGACCTCATCGCCGAATTGGCCCGGTCCAACGGCTGGGCTGGGCTGATCATCAACGGCGCCGTTCGCGACGCGGCCGCGCTGCGCGGCATGGACATGGGCATCAAAGCGCTGGGCACCAATCCCCGCAAGAGCACCAAGACGGGTGCCGGGGAGCGCGGCGTCGAGGTGACTCTTGGTGGCGTGACGTTCGTGCCGGGCGAAATCGCCTACAGCGACGACGATGGCATCGTACTAGTCGCCGATGGCGCCTAAACCCCCACCCGCGCCCGCTTTTTCGCGAATAGCAGGCCTTCGTCGTTGACCTTGCCGCGGCGGATCGTTCGCATGTCGAAGAGATAGTTCTGCTTGAGCCGCCACGGCGCGCGCGACCCCGACTTGGGCAGCAGGTCCATTGAGCGCTGGAAGTATCCGGGGCTGAAGTCCATGAACGGCAACTCGTCGACGGTGTCGTCCGGATGCTGTGGCTCCACGAAGTCAAAACCCTTGGAGTCCATGTAGTTCAACAATCGGCACACGAATTCGGACACCAGGTCGGCCTTCAGCGTCCATGACGCGTTCGTGTATCCGAAGGTGATCGCGAAGTTGGGCACGCCGGAGAACATCAGCCCCTTGTAGGTCATCATCGACGTCAGCTCCATCGGTGCACCATTTCTGGTCGGCTGTACCCCGCCGAGCAACTGCATGTTCAAACCGGTTGCGGTGATCACGATGTCCGCCTGCAACTCCTCTCCCGAGGTGAGCTTGATCCCGGATTTGGTAAACCGGTCGATGGTGTCGGTGACCACGTCGGCCTTGCCGTGCCGGATTGTCCGGAAGAAGTCACCGTCTGGGGCGAGGCACAACCGCTGGTCCCAGACGTTGTAGCTGGGCCCGAAGTGCTTTTCGACGTCGTAGCCCGCGGGCAGGCGCCGCTTAGCCATCGTCATCAGCATCTTGCGCATGTACGCGGGTGCCTTCCGCGCAAGCTGATACTGGAAAGTGCTGAACGCGATGGCCTTCCAACGGTTGGCCATGTGCGCGAGGCGATCGGGCAGCAGCCGGTTCGCTCGCGCGGCGAACGGATCGGTTCCCGGCAACGAGCCGATGTAGGTCGGCGACCGCTGCAGCATCGTCACGTGCCCGGCGCCGGAGTTGACCAGGGCTGGGATCAGAGTGATCGCGGTGGCGCCGGACCCAATGACAACGATCCTCTTGCCCGCGTAGTCGAGGTCCTCCGGCCAGTGCTGCGGGTGAACGATCGAACCCGCGAAGTCCTCGGAGCCGGCGAACGCGGGCGAAAACCCCTCGTCGTAGTTGTAGTAGCCGGTGCAGGCAAAGAGGAAGGTGCAGGTGACCTCTCGTTGCTGCCCGTCGCTCTCGACGGTCACGGTCCAGCGGTTGTCGGCGTCGGACCAGTCGGCCGTCAGAACGCGGTGGCCATAGCGGATGTGCCGGTCTATCCCATTCTCGACCGCGGTCTCCCTGATATAGGACTTGATCGAGGCGCCGTCCGCGATCGACTTCGCCGAGAGCCACGGCTTGAACCGGAAACCGAGGGTGAACATGTCCGAATCGGACCGGATGCCCGGGTATTTGAACAGGTCCCACGTGCCGCCCAGGTCATCGCGGCGTTCGAGGATGGCGTAGCTCTTGGTCGGGCAACGGTCCTGCAGGTGCCAGGCCGCGCTCACCCCGGAGATACCGGCTCCCACAACGACGACGTCCAAGTGCTCAGCCATCTCAGTCATGGGGCGATGTTATCAACAGTGTGTTGAGTGAGTCAACGGCATGTCTGAATACTCAACACGGTGTAAAGTAACGGACGTGACTCCGGTTAGTCTGAAAGCCAGTTCGACTCGCGCACCGCGGGGACGGCGTTCCACGCGCCCCTCCGGCGACGACCGTGAGCAGGCAATCCTTGCGACCGCCGAGCGGCTGCTCGAAGAGCGCGCGTTCGCCGACATCTCCGTCGATGACCTGGCCAAGGGCGCGGGCCTTTCGAGGCCGACGTTCTACTTCTATTTCAAGTCCAAGGAGGCTGTACTGCTGTCGCTGCTCGAGCCGTTGATCGCCCGCGGCGACGCCGAGTTCGAAGGGGCGGCGCAACGTCTACCCACGGATCCACGCCGGGTATGGCGAAACGGCATCGAGGCGTTCTTCAGCGCATTCGGCGCGCACCGTGCGGTGGCCCGGGCAGCGACGGAAGCGCTGGCCACCAGCTCGGAGCTCCGGGCCGTGTGGTCGGGCTACATGCAGAAGTGGATCGACCAGACGGCGACTATGATCACCGCCGAACGAGCGCGGGGCGCGGCACCGGAGACCATCCCGGCAGCAGACCTCGCGACGTCGCTGAACCAGATGAACGAGCGGACCATGATGGCGACACTGTCCGGCGAACAGCCGGCGGTAGCCGAGGACCGCCTGGTCGACACCCTCACCCAGATCTGGGTCGGCAGCATCTACGGCAGCAACGACGGGGAGGCCCCTTAGCAGGCGCCCTTGCCGTGTCGGCCTGTCGTGTCGGCGGGTCATGGCATACTCGAATGTATGTTCGATCCCGATGCGTTCTCCGCGGTGATTGCCGACAGCTCGGAGCGGAATTGTCCGACCACGACCGAGGAGTCGGCGGCGTTGGTGGAGCGGATTTGTGCGGCCACCCGGTTTGAGAATCGGGCGGCGGCGGCGCAGTTGGATGGGATCTGGGAGTTGTTCTCCTATCGGTTGTCGAGGTGTTCGGAGAACGAGGACTGGGCCATCGACACCATGGAGGCGGTGACCGCCGAGGTGGGTGCGGCNNATGCGCGAACGCCTGCCGAAGGTGGCGGAGCTGTTTCGGGCCGGCGAGATCGGCTTTCTGCTTTTCGCCACCATCGTGTTTCGCACCGATCTGATCGAAGATCCCGCACTGATGGCGCGTGTCGATGCCGAGTTGGCCGCTAACGTGACGCGCTGGCCTTCGATGAGCCGGGGCCGGCTCGCCGGTGCCGTCGACAAGATCGTGGTCAAAGCCGACCGTGACGCGGTCCGCCAGCGCATCAAGAGCCAGTCCGACCGGGAGGTCTATATCGGTGAGCGCACCGACGGGCTGTGCGAGCTGTCGGGCACCGTGCTGCAGCCCGACGGCATGGCCCTGGACGAACGGCTCAACGCGTTAGCGGCCACGGTCTGCCCGCACGACCCCCGCACCCGCGATCAACGCCGCGCCGACGCGTTAGGCGCGCTGGCGGCCGGGGCGGACCGGCTGGGCTGCCGCTGCGCTCGATCCGACTGTGCAGCCGGGGCCCGCCCGCCGGCCGGCCCGGTGGTGATCCATGTGATCGCCGAGCAAGCCAGCCTCAACGGCTCGGGGCCAGGATCAGAGATGGCCGCCGACGGCCTCATCACGCCGGAGCTGATCGCCGAGTTGGCCGGCACCGCGAAACTGGTCCCGCTGGTTCATCCCGGCGATGCCGCACCCGAACCCCGCTACACCCCATCCAAAGCGCTGGCCGATTTCGTGCGTTGCCGCGACCTGACGTGCCGCTGGCCCGGCTGTGACCGGCCGGCCCACGACTGCGACCTCGATCACACCGTCCCGTACAGCGAGGGCGGGCCCACGCATGCGGGGAATCTCAAATGTTATTGCCGTACACATCATTTGGTGAAAACCTTCTACGACTGGCGCGAACGACAACTGGCCGACGGCACCCTGATCCTGACCTCACCGACCAAACACACCTATGTCACCACCCCGGGCAGCGCGCTGATGTTCCCCACCTTGTGCGCCCCGGCCGCCGGGATGCCCGCCGTCCACACCCATCACCGCATCGCCTACAGCCCCGACCGCGCCGCGATGATGCCCAAACGCCGCCGCACCCGCGCCCAAGACCGCGCCCAACGCGTCGCCACCGAACGCAACCACAACCGCCAACGCAGACAAGCCGCCTACCAAGCCGCCACCCACCGTCCCCCTCCGGACGATGACGAACCACCCCCGTTCTGAGGGCCGTTCAGACGCGTCGATCTTGCACGCGGACCTGGATTCGTTCTAGACGCAACCGGTTCTCGCCGCAGCCCGGCTGCTGATCGCCTCGGCCGCTCCAGTAATGGCTCAGCGGGGGTGCACCCTGGTCGGCTTCGGGGTGTCGGGTATCGACCGCGGCGAGGCCCAGCAGCTGACGCTGCTGTTCGGCGAGGGATCGGACCCGACTGAGTCATCTCAGGAGCCCGTCCACTCCAGCAACTGCCCAGCGGGCCAGGTGTTCACGATGCGGTCAACGGGTACGCCGGCGTCCAACGCGCGCTGGGCACCGTAGCCGAGAAAGTCCAGCTGCCCTGGCGCGTGCGCGTCTGTATCGATGCTGAACACGCAGCCGATCTCGAGCGCCAGGTTCAGCAGGCGGCTGGGTGGGTCGCGACGTTCGGGACGGGAATTGATTTCCACCGCGGTGCCGTACTCACGGCAGGCGGTAAACACCGCCTCCGCATCGAACCTTGATTCGGGCCGGATGCCACGGTTGCCGGCGACCAATCGACCGGTGCAGTGCCCCAACACGTCGGCGCTGGGGTTGCGCACCGCGTTCACCATCCGGTGGGTCATCGCGGCGGAATCCATCGACAGTTTCGAATGCACGCT
>PLSK01000212.1:10919-15926 GCA_003165155.1 Mycobacterium sp.
GGCGAATGGTCGGTGAGTGCGCAGTACTCGTGGCCGAGCGCTTTGGCGGTCGCCATCATCTCGTCGATCGGCGCGGAACCATCCGACCAGTTCGAATGCAGGTGTAGATCGCCGCGCAGCGCGGCGCGGATGTCGCCGCCGCCGAGGTCCCTTGCCGCAGTGCGTAATTCGGCCAGCGCATCGGGTTCGCGGCCGGCCCAGGCCTGGGCGATGACCTTCGCCGTCTTGGGCCCGATGCCCGGCAGTGACTGCCAGCTGTTGGCGTGGCCGTGGCGCTCGCGCGCCGCCTCGTCAAGACCTTCGACGATGTCGGCGGCGTTACGGTAGGCCATCACGCGTCTGGACTCCTGACCGTCCCGATCCTTGTAATAGGCGATCTGCCGCAGCGCGATTACCGGATCCATGACTTCAGTGTGCCCGGCTCGTCACATCAGCTGCCCGGCGACGAACCCGGCCAACAGCACCGAGAAGCCGCCTATCTCGCCCGCGATCAGCAGGGCCATCCCCAGGTGGATCTAGCCAATGATCGCCGCGGCGAAGAAGAACACGACGACACTCACCGCAGTCAGATTGACCCACGCCGGCCAGACGCGCAAACGAATAGAGCAGGGCGGCGCGGTGAGCGATGTCGACGTAGGGATGCGCCCGGTGGTCCACGGAAGTCATGATCTGCCTGTACTTCCAGACCCCGAGAACGAGCGCGAGCAAAAAGATCAGGCCGGCCGCAAGCACGGTCACCTTGGCGTCGATTCCCAGCGAGAAGTTCATCGTCCGAATGAGTTTAGTTGCGCTTCAGAAAGCTAGGCTAACGTCGATTTCATGCGATTCGCGTTCAAAACCTCACCCCAAAACACCACGTGGGCAGACATGCTGGCAGTTTGGCAGGCCGCCGATGACATCGACGTCTACGAGTCGGGCTGGACCTTTGACCACTTCTACCCGATCTTCTCCGACAGCACCGGGCCCTGCCTGGAGGGCTGGACGACGCTGACCGCGCTCGCGCAGGCCACCAAGCGGCTACGACTGGGCACGCTGGTCACCGGCATTCACTACCGCCACCCCGCCGTGCTGGCGAACATGGCCGCCGCCCTGGACATCATCTCCAACGGACGGCTCGAGCTCGGCATCGGCGCCGGCTGGAACGAAGAGGAGTCCGGCGCCTACGGCATCGAGCTGGGCAGCCTCAAGGAACGGTTCGACCGGTTCGAGGAAGCCTGTCAGGTACTAACAAGCCTGCTAAGCGAGGAGACCACCGACTTCAGCGGCAAGTACTACCAGCTCAAGGGCGCCCGCAACGAGCCCAGGGGACCGCAGCGACCGCATCCCCCGATCTGCATCGGCGGCAGCGGAGAGAAGCGCACGCTGCGGATCACCGCGCGTTACGCCCAACACTGGAACTTCGTTGGTGGTCCTCCGGATTTGTTCGCCCACAAACGTGACGTGNNGGGAAGGTCGTGGAGGACGCGGCCGGGCTGGCCGCTGAGGGCCTGGATCTGGGTATCGTCTACATCCCTACGCCGCACGACCCCGCGGTCCTGGAACCGTTGGCTGAGGCAATCCGGGATTCGGGATTATGGGACGGATGAGCAAACAGATTGAGGGCTGTTAGCGGAGCATTCGGGCGGTCACACCCCGAGTAGCAGCAGATCCTCAGCGGTTGCCAAGCGCTCATGCTTAGCGGGAAACTCGCGACTCTTCACCGGATGGCGAAACCATGACCTGGCGATTCGCCCCATGCGTGTCCGAGGCATTGGGTTGATGTGCACAGTGATCACTCCTGCGATCGGTCCGTTCGACCGGGGCCCCGTCTGTGACGAACCCCACAACGATTTATTAGACACCCGGTGCCTGGCAAACGAAAGGAGGCACGCCGATCGAAAATAAATATGTTTCCAGTGTGACTGATGTGACTATTGAAGCGGCACGGCCGTCGGCTTGACGGGTGCCGGCAACGCGGTTGACCCCATCAGATACCGGTCCACACCCGCGGCGGCGGCCCTGCCCTCGGCTATCGCCCAGACGATCAAAGATTGCCCGCGCCCCATATCCCCGGCAACGAAAACGCCGGGGACCGAAGTGTCGAAATCCGCCCCCCGGGCGACGTTGCCGCGGTCGGTCAGCGTCACTCCCAGGTCGGTGAGCAGGCCCGGCTTCTCCGGACCGACGAATCCCATCGCCAGTAGCACCAGATCGGCCTCGAGCTCGAAATCGGAGCCGTCCACCTTGACGAACTTGCCGTCCTGCATCGCCACCTCGTGCACCCTGAGTGCGGTTACGCGCCCGTCTTCGCCAACGAACTCCTGGGTATTCACCGAGAACACCCGCTCGCCACCTTCTTCGTGCGCCGACGCCACCCGATACATCAGCGGGTAGGTGGGCCATGGCGTGGATTCGGCGCGGGCGTCCGGCGGACGCGGCATGATCTCGAACTGGTGCACGCTTACCGCGCCTTGCCTGTGCACGGTGCCCAGGCAGTCGGCCCCGGTGTCACCGCCGCCGATGATGATTACCTTCTTGCCTTTGGCGGTGATCGGCGGTTGACCGTCCTCGTCAAGCACGTCGTCGGGCAGCTCGTGCAATGCCTGCCGGTTACCCCATGGCAGGAACTCCATCGCTTGGTGGATCCCGTCCAGCTCGCGGCCGGGCACGGGCAGGTCGCGCCAATCGGTGGCCCCNNACCCCGACGTTCACGCCCGGGCGGAATGCGGTTCCCTCAGCGCTCATCTGCTCTAGCCGCCGGTCGAGGACGCGCTTCTCCATTTTGAATTCCGGGATCCCGTACCGGAGCAGGCCGCCGATGCGATCTGCGCGTTCAAGGACGCTGACGCTGTGGCCGGCGCGAGTCAGTTGCTGCGCGGCCGCCAAACCTGCCGGGCCCGAACCCACCACGGCGACAGTCTTTCCGGTCAGCTTGTCCGGCGGCAACGGCTGCACGAAACCTTCATCGAAGGCTTTATCGATGATCTCCAGCTCGATCTGCTTGATCGTGACCGGATCCTGGTTGATGCCGAGCACGCACGCCGGTTCGCACGGCGCCGGACACAGCCGGCCGGTGAAGTCCGGGAAGTTGTTGGTGGCGTGCAGCCGTTCGATGGCCTCGCGCCAACGGCCGCTGCGCACCAGGTCATTCCATTCCGGGATCAGATTGCCCAGTGGGCATCCGTTATGGCAGAAGGGAATACCGCAATCCATGCAGCGGGTCGCCTGATGGCGCAGGGTCTCACCATCGAATTCCTCGTAGACCTCGTTCCAATCGCGAAGTCGTAGCGAGACAGGCCGACGCGTCGGCAATTCCCGATGCGTGTATTTCAGGAAGCCGTTCGGATCAGCCATGTGAGGCCGCCATGATCGCCTTGTCGATGTCCACGCCGTCACGTTCTGCTTCGGCGATGGCCTGCAGAACACGCTTGTAGTCCCGCGGCATCACCTTGGCGAAATGTCGATGCTGTCCTACCCAGTCGGCGAGAATACGCTGGCCCACAGCGGAATCGGTGGCATCGACGTGTGCCTGGATCGTAGCGTGCAGGTACTCGATGTCGTCGGAGTCAAGTGCCTCGAGTTCGACCATCTCGGCGTTGAGGTTGGCCGGGAGTTCGCCGTCGGGGTCGTAGACGTAGGCCACACCCCCGGACATGCCTGCCGCGAAGTTGCGGCCGGTGCCGCCGAGGATGACAACCTTGCCTCCGGTCATGTATTCGCATCCGTGATCACCAACGCCTTCGACCACAGCGTGAGCGCCGGAGTTTCGAACGGCGAATCGCTCGCCGACCACTCCGCGCAAGAATACCTCCCCGCTGGTGGCACCGAACAGGATCACGTTACCGCCGATGATGTTCTCCTCTGCAACGTAGTCCTGCGGGACATTGTCCGACGGCCGCACCACAATCCGGCCACCGGACAGGCCCTTGCCGACGTAGTCGTTGGCGTCGCCGTAGATACGCAGCGTGATCCCCTTGGGCACGAATGCGCCCAAGCTGTTGCCCGCCGATCCGGTGAAAGTGATGTCGATGGTGCCATCCGGTAGTCCCTGGCCGCCATAAGCTTTCGTCAACTCATGGCCGAGCATTGTGCCCACGGTGCGGTTGACATTGCTGATGGTGGTGGAAAAGCGCACCGGCTTGCCGGAATCGAGTGCCTCACGACTCATCACGATCAATTGCTGATCGAGCGCTTTGTCCAGGCCGTGATCCTGCCGCGAGCTGCAATACAGGTCCTGGTTCATGAATGCCGAGTCCGGCTCGTGCAGCACCGGCGTCAGGTCCAGTCGATGCGCCTTCCAGTGCGCACGCGCCAGCGTGGTGTCCAGCGCTCCCGCCTGTCCGACGGCTTCATTGAAGGTGCGGAAGCCTAACTGCGCCATGTATTCCCGGACTTCTTCAGCGATAAACATGAAGAAGTTCTCGACGAACTCGGGCTTACCGGTGAAGCGCTCCCGTAGTACTGGGTTCTGGGTGGCGACGCCGACAGGGCAGGTGTCCAGATGGCACACCCGCATCATGATGCAGCCGGAAACGACCAACGGGGCGGTGGCAAAACCGAACTCCTCGGCCCCGAGCAGCGCGCCGATCATCACGTCGCGTCCAGTCTTGAGCTGGCCATCCACCTGGACGACGATCCGGTCGCGTAACCCGTTGAGCAGCAATGTCTGCTGCGTCTCGGCCAGGCCCAATTCCCACGGCGCACCCGCATGCTTCATGGATGTCAGCGGGGTTGCCCCGGTGCCGCCGTCGTGCCCAGAGATCAGGACCACGTCGGCGTGAGCTTTAGAAACTCCAGCCGCAACCGTCCCCACCCCGTTCTCCGACACCAGCTTGACGTGCACCCGCGCGGATGGGTTGGCGTTCTTCAGATCATGGATCAGCTGCGCCAGGTCCTCGATGGAGTAGATGTCGTGGTGCGGCGGCGGCGCGATGAGGCCCACGCCGGGAATGGAGTGGCGCGTTCTGGCGATGATCTCATCCACCTTGTGTCCGGGCAACTGGCCGCCCTCGCCGGGCTTTGCGCCCT
>PLSK01000198.1 GCA_003165155.1 Mycobacterium sp.
CGATCAGCACGGCGACGCTGCCCGAGAGCCCACACCACATCGAGGCGACGGTGAATACCACCAGGCCGATCAGGTACAGGTTCTTCGCGCCGAACCGGTCACCGAGTCGGCCGGCCACGAGCAACACCACGGCGTATCCCAGCAGGTACGCGCTGGTCACCCAGACCACGGCGTCGTAGCCGGTACCCAAGTCGGCCATGATGGTCGGATTGGCGACCGCGACGATGGTCGAATCGATCATGATCATGAAGAAGCCGATCATCATCGCCCACAGCGCATTCCAGGGGTTTCCGGAGTCCTGCGCACGACTCAGCCACGCGCGCCAGGTTGCCCCGGGCGACGACGGCTGCGCCGTACTCAATTTCCCCACCTCATTCCAGCTCCGGAGGCTCAGCTCCGCTTATAGGTAAGTGCGCACTGCGAGGCTCGACAAATGTGCCCCGCCTGGTCATAGTCGCGGTCTTGGCGGAATTATCCCTTGCCGCGCAATCAGCCCGCGAGGCACGCGCGGATCAGCTGGTCAGGTTGTGCCGCGCCGCCGGCGATTTGTCGAACGAGCGCTAGCCTGGAAGCAGGCAACGCCATGACAAGGCAGGATAAGCCAGGAGAACCTAATATGAGCGCCCAACGAAACGGGTCTCGGAATACGTCTGGATTGCCGGAGGACGGCGCAGGCGGTCGGCCCAAAGCGTCGACACGGGCATTGGCGCAGCTCATCGAGCGTAGTACCCGGGTGCAGGGCCCCGCTGCGGAAGCCTATGTGGCCCGGCTGCGGCGTGCGCATCCCGAAGCCGGCCCCGCCGAGATCGTCGCCAAGCTGGAAAAGCGCTACCTCGACGCTTTGACGGCGAGCGGCGCCGCGGTGGGTTCGACGGCGACGTTCCCCGGGGTGGGCACCTTGACGGCGCTGTCGGCCGGCGCCGGCGAGACGGTGTTCTTCCTCGAGGCCAGCGCGGTCTTCGTGCTGGCGAACGCGGTGGTTTACGGCATCCCCGCAGACCACCGGGAACGACGCCGCGCCCTGGTACTGGCCGTCCTGGTCGGAGATGACTCCAAGCGCGCCCTCGGCGAGCTGCTAGGCCCGGCGCGCACCAACGGCGGCGGGCTCGCCGAGGGCATGGCCTCGCTGCCGATGTCGACGTTGGCGCGGTTGAACACGCGGCTGCTCAAGCACGCCGTCAAGCGGTACACCGTCAAACGCGGAGCGCTGATGCTCGGCAAGATGCTGCCGGTCGGCATCGGCGCGGCGATCGGCGGCGCCGGCAACCGCATGGTGGCCAAGAAGATCGTCCGCAACGCCAACAGCGCGTTCGGTCCCCCGCCCACGCGGTGGCCGGGAATCCTGCACCTGTTGCCGTCCGTCCACGAGGTCGGGTAGCAGCCTGCGAGAACCGGGTTCCGCGTCTCTCTGGCGAAGTCTCTCTGGCGAATTGCCGGCGAAGCGCTAGCCTTTATGGGGCGGAAACGTTCTCCGACCGCCGCGGGTGTGAGGTACCTCGCAGATCGGGGTGCAGAAAGTCGCCGGCGTCGCGCAACGACGCCTGTAGGACCTTGAACGACAAAGGAATTGAGGCGAACAGCGGCCGTGAGCAACGTAAGTTCACCATTCGGTCAGAACGAGTGGCTGGTCGAGGAGATGTACCGCAAGTTCCGCGATGACCCCTCGTCGGTGGACCCCAGCTGGCACGAGTTCCTCGTCGACTACAACCCCGAAGCCAACGGCGAACCGGCTCCCGAGGCCGCCCCGGCCCCGGTCCTGGCCGCCCCTCCCCCCGCCGAGCGGCCGGCCCCGACCCCGGCCCCGGCCCCGCCTGCCACCAACCCGGCGCAGGGCAATGGCGTCGCGGCAGCCCCCGCGCCGGCCCAAGCCGCCGGTCCCCCGCCGGCCGAGGGAGACGAGGTGCAGGTGCTGCGCGGCGCCGCGGCGGCCGTCGTCAAGAACATGTCCGCATCGCTAGACGTGCCGACGGCCACCAGTGTGCGGGCCGTTCCGGCCAAGCTGCTGATCGACAACCGGACCGTCATCAACAACCAGCTCAAGCGCACCCGCGGCGGGAAGATCTCCTTCACTCACTTGCTGGGCTTCGCAATGGTCCAAGCGGTCAAGAAGTTCCCGAACCTGAACCGGCACTACGCCGAGGTCGACGGCAAGCCCACGTCCGTCACACCCGCGCACACCAATCTCGGCCTGGCGATCGACCTGCAGGGCAAGGACGGCAAACGCTCCCTGGTGGTGGCCGGCATCAGGGGCTGCGAGTCCATGCGATTCGCAGAATTCGTCTCCGCCTACGAAGACATCGTGCGCCGGGCCCGCGACGGCAAGCTGACCGCCGAAGACTTTGCGGGCGTGACGATTTCGCTGACCAACCCCGGCACCATCGGCACTGTGCACTCGGTGCCGCGGCTGATGTCCGGCCAGGGCGCCATTCTCGGCGTCGGCGCGATGGAACACCCCGCCGAGTTCCAGGGCGCCAGCGAGGAACGGATCGCCGAACTGGGTATCGGCAAGCTGATCACGCTGACGTCCACCTATGACCACCGCATCATCCAGGGTGCGGAATCCGGCGACTTCCTGCGCACCATCCACGAGATGCTGCTCTCGGACGACTTCTGGGACGAGATCTTCCGCGAGCTGAGCATCCCGTATCTGCCGGTGCGCTGGAGCACCGACAACCCGGACTCGATCGTCGACAAGAACGCGCGCGTCATGGAGTTGATCGCGGCCTACCGCAACCGCGGCCACATGATGGCCGATATCGATCCACTGCGTTTGGACAACACCCGGTTCCGCAGTCACCCCGACCTCGAAGTGCTCACGCATGGCCTGACGCTGTGGGACCTCGATCGGGTGTTCAAGGTCAATGGCTTTGCCGGCCGCGAGTACAAGAAGCTGCGTGACGTTCTGGGCCTGCTGCGCGACGCCTATTGCCGCCACATCGGCGTCGAGTACACCCACATCCTCGAGCCCGAACAGCAGGAATGGCTAGAAGAGCGGGTCGAGACCAAACACGTCAAACCGACTGTGGCCGAACAGAAATACATCCTGAGCAAGCTGAACGCCGCCGAGGCCTTTGAGACCTTCCTGCAGACCAAATATGTTGGGCAGAAGCGCTTCTCGCTTGAGGGCGCCGAAAGCGTGATCCCCATGATGGACGCGGCCATCGACCAGTGCGCCGAGTACGGCCTGGACGAAGTGGTCGTCGCGATGCCGCACCGCGGCCGGCTCAACGTGTTGGCCAACATTGTCGGCAAGCCGTACTCGCAGATCTTCAGCGAGTTCGAGGGCAATCTCAACCCGTCAGAGGCGCACGGCTCCGGCGACGTGAAGTACCACCTCGGCGCCACCGGTATTTACCTACAGATGTTCGGCGACAACGATATTCAGGTGTCACTGACCGCCAACCCGTCGCACCTGGAAGCGGTAGACCCGGTGGTGGAGGGGCTGGTCCGGGCCAAGCAGGATCTGCTGAACCGGGGCTCCGAGGACGACGGCGACGACAAAGCGTTCTCCGTCGTGCCGATAGTGATGCACGGTGACGCGGCGTTCGCGGGCCAAGGCGTGGTGGCCGAGACGCTGAACCTGGCGAACCTGCCCGGCTACCGCGTCGGAGGCACCATCCACATCATCGTCAACAACCAGATCGGGTTCACCACCGCACCGGAATTCTCCCGGTCCAGCGAGTACTGCACCGACGTCGCGAAGATGATCGGGGCGCCGATCTTCCACGTCAACGGCGACGACCCGGAAGCCTGTGTGTGGGTGGCCAAGCTGGCCGTCGACTTCCGGCAGAAGTTCAAGAAGGACGTCGTCATCGACATGCTGTGCTACCGCCGGCGCGGGCACAACGAGGGGGACGACCCGTCGATGACCAACCCGGCCATGTACGACGTCGTCGACACCAAGCGTGGGGCGCGCAAGAGCTACACCGAAGCCCTGATCGGCCGCGGTGACATCTCGCTCAAGGAAGCCGAGGACGCGCTGCGCGATTACCAGGGCCAGCTGGAGCGGGTGTTCAACGAGGTCCGCGACCTGGAGAAGCACGGCGTGCAGCCCAGCGAATCGGTAGAGGCCGACCAGATGATCCCGGCGGGGCTGTCCACTGCGGTGGACAAGGCACTGCTGGCCCGCATCGGCGATGCTTTCCTGGCCGCACCGGAGGGATTCACCGCACACCCGCGGGTGCAGCCGGTGCTGGAGCGGCGCCGGGAGATGGCCTACGAAGGCAAGGTCGACTGGGCCTTCGGTGAGCTGCTCGCGTTGGGTTCGCTGGTGGCCGAAGGAAAGTTGGTGCGGCTCACGGGCCAAGACACCCGTCGCGGCACCTTCTCCCAACGACATTCGGTGATCATCGACCGCAACACGGGCGAGGAATTCACGCCCCTGAAGCTCTTGGCGACCAACACGGACGGCACCCCTACTGGCGGCAAGTTCCTGGTCTACGACTCACCGCTGTCGGAGTACGCCGCGGTCGGGTTCGAGTACGGCTACACCGTGGGTAACCCGGAGGCGGTGGTGCTGTGGGAGGCGCAGTTCGGTGACTTCGTGAACGGCGCCCAGTCGATCATCGATGAATTCATCAGCTCCGGAGAGGCCAAGTGGGGCCAGTTGTCGACGGTGGTGTTGCTGCTGCCGCACGGACACGAGGGGCAAGGCCCGGACCACACCTCCGGCCGGATCGAGCGCTTCCTGCAGTTGTGGGCCGAGGGGTCGATGACCATCGCGATGCCGTCGACTCCGTCGAACTATTTCCACTTGTTGCGCCGGCACGCCCTCGACGGGGTCATGCGGCCGTTGGTTGTGTTTACGCCAAAGTCGATGTTGCGCAATAAGGCCGCGGTCAGCGACGTCAGGGACTTCACCGAGATCAAGTTCCGCTCGGTGCTGGAGGAACCCACCTACGAAGACGGTATCGGCGACCGCAGCAAGGTGACCCGAATCCTGCTCACCAGCGGCAAGGTCTATTACGAGTTGGCCGCCCGCAAGGCCAAGGACAACCGCGACGACGTCGCGATCGTGCGCCTAGAGCAACTTGCCCCACTGCCGCGCCGCCGGCTGCGCGAAACCCTGGAACGCTACGACAACGTCGAGGAGTTCTTCTGGGTTCAGGAGGAGCCGGCGAACCAGGGCGCGTGGCCGTCGATGGGGCTGACTCTGCCCGAGTTGATGCCCGAACTGCTCAGCGGAATCAAGCGCATTTCGCGCCGGGCCATGTCGGCCCCGTCGTCTGGTTCGTCCAAGGTGCACGCCGTCGAGCAGCAGGAGATCCTCGACATCGCGTTCGGCTGAGCCCACCCGCCAGTACCCCGGACCGCCGGTACCGGCTAGCCTCGACAAGAGCCGACACGAGGGAGGGGTGCTCATGGAGGGATTCGCCGGCAAGGTCGCCGTGGTTACCGGCGCGGGTTCGGGGATTGGGCAGGCACTGGCTCTCGAGCTGGGCCGCTCCGGCGCCAAGCTCGCTATCAGCGACGTCGACACCGAAGGGCTGGCGCAAACCGAGACGCAGCTGAAGGCGATCGGCGCGCAAGTCAAAGCCGACCGGCTGGATGTGACCGAACGCGAGGCCTTCCTGGCCTACGCCGACGCGGTTGCCGAGCACTTCGGCAAGGTGAACCAGATCTACAACAACGCCGGCATCGCCTTCAGCGGCGACGTCGAGATCAGCCAGTTCAAGGACATCGAACGGGTGATGGACGTCGACTTTTGGGGCGTCGTGAACGGTACCAAGGCGTTCCTGCCGCACCTGATCGCGTCGGGCGACGGTCACGTCATCAACGTGTCCAGCTTGTTTGGCCTGATGGCGGTACCGGGGCAGGCGGCGTACAACTCGGCCAAGTTCGCGGTCCGTGGCTTCACCGAGGCGCTGCGACAGGAGATGGTGCTGGCCGGCCATCCGGTGGGTGTGACCACGGTGCACCCTGGCGGCATCAAGACCGCGATCGCCCGCAACGCCACCGCGGCCGAGGGGCTCGACGCGAACGATCTGGCCAAAATGTTCGACAAGCGGCTGGCCAGGACCAGCCCCAAACGAGCCGCCGAGATCATTCTGGAAGCCGTGCGCAAGAACAAAGCTCGGGTGCTGGTCGGCGCCGACGCCAAGGCGTTAGACCTGCTCGTCCGGTTGACTGGNNCGCGAATCAGTGCCTGTGCGCAGTATCGACGCCACAGATTCAGGCTCGGCGCGGTGCGCGGAGAAGGCTCAACGCCCCAACGGGTGGTCGGCAAGCCAGCCGCCGGCCACCACCTGCGGGTCGGCGCCGCCGGCCACCTGGCGGCGCATGTCGGCCAGCGCCGCGGTGTCCAGCACCCCGGCCACTTCATTGATCGCCAGCAACTGCCGTTCGGTCAGCGCATTGCGGCGATACAGCGGCACCACGTTCTCGGCTTGGACCAGCGCGGGTTTACCGTCGGCCAGCGCGACCAGGTCACCTGGAATGCCCGGGTCAGCGGTGGTGGTCCACGCCGCGGTCAGCTGCGCGGCCCGCAGTGCGGCGAAAAGTTCGGTCTCAGATGGGAATTCGCGCAGGGCGGGTAGCCGACAGGATCCAACGGCCGGCGGCGCTGGAAATCCCGCGACGATCCCGACGACCAGTCCGTCGCAGTGTTTCGGCAGCGCGCTCAGGCCATTACCGCCCCAGGCGCGAACGGTTGCCCCAGTCACCACCAGCACGGGCTTATCTTCAGCGGAGGTGGCGTAGTCACCTGCGGCGACACCCTCGGGCAGCGCCGAGACCATCGTGCGGTACACCTGGGCATCGGAAAGCACCGATGCATCAGGCTGCAACGCCTGCAGCACCCGCCCGGTGAAGGCGGGGACCACGGTGAATTCGCCCGAGTCCAGCTTCGCCATCGGGTCGACGGCGGTTCCGGCCCGCGCACCGAAGCCGTATGAGTGCAACGCGGCGAGGTAAATAGCGGCCAGCAGCATCGACCCGGCGTCGGGCGCGGATCCGACCACCACCTCGGGTGCTGCGTCGTGGCCGGCGGTTTCGCTCGCGCAGCCCGCCATGAGCGTCGTAGCGAGCAGCGCCGCCAGCAGCAGCGCGGCCAGCCTTCTCACACGTCAGTGTCGGCCGCGAGAGCCACCGCTTTGGCAACCGCTTCCCCGACACGGGGGTCCAACGGGCTCGGGACAATACGGTCGAGCGCGAGGTCGGCGCTGACGACGGAGAAAATCGCTTCGGCAGCGGCGATCCTCATCCTTTCGGTGATCTGGCGCGCCCCGGCATCCAGTGCACCGCGGAAAATCCCCGGGAACGCGAGCACGTTGTTGATTTGGTTCGGGAAATCACTGCGGCCGGTTGCCACCACCGCCGCATACTTGGCCGCGATGCTGGGGTGTATCTCCGGGTCCGGGTTGGACAGCGCGAACACGATCCCGCCGGGCGCCATCGTGGCGATCAACTCCTCGGGGACCACTCCCCCGGACACCCCGAGGAATACGTCGGCCCCGTCGAGCGCCTCCATCAAGCCGCCCGACAGGCCGTCGGGATTGGTGCGTCGCGCCAGGTTGGCCTTGACATGGTTCATGTCGTCGCGCTCCGTGTGCAGAATGCCGCGGGAGTCGAGCACGGTGATGTCCGAAACCCCCATAGTAAGAAGAAGATTCGTGCACGCCACACCGGCGGCGCCGGCCCCGGACACCACCACTCGCAGAGAAGGCATGTCCCGACCGAGCAACTTGGTGGCACCCATCAGTGCCGCGAGCACCACAACCGCCGTACCGTGTTGGTCGTCGTGCATCACCGGGCAATCCAGCGCCTCGACGACTCGCTGTTCGATCTCGAAGCAGCGCGGAGCGGAGATGTCCTCGAGGTTGACGGCGCCGAATGTCGGGCGCAGCCGTACCAGGGTTTCCACGATCTCGTCGGGATCCTTGGTGTCCAGTACGAGCGGGATCGCGTCGAGGCCACCGAACTCTTTGAACAGGGCACACTTGCCCTCCATCACCGGCAGCGACGCCGCCGGCCCGATGTCGCCCAAGCCGAGCACCGCGCTGCCGTCGCTGACGACCGCGACCAGCCGGTTGGCCCAGGTATAGCGGGCAGCCAGGGCGTGATCGGCGGCGATCGCGCGACTCACCTGGGCCACGCCGGGTGTGTAGGCGATCGACAGGGAGCGCTGGGTATCCAGCGGCGCCGTCAGGCCTACGGAAAGCTTGCCGCCTACGTGCGCCTCGAAGATCTCCTCGTCGGTGATGACGATCTGCGGGCTTTCACGCTTTTTGGACACGGGCCCAGGGTACTGACTACTGATTAGTAGGGCTAATTCGCTCAGATCAGCTTCAACTCCGTGACGGCGTCACGCTCTTCGGCCAGCTCGGCGGTCGATTTATCGATACGGGCGCGCGAGAACTTGTCGATCTCCAGGCCCTGCACGATCGACCAGTCGCCGCCCTTGGTGGTTACCGGGAACGATGAGATCAAACCCTCCGGGACGCCGTAGGAACCGTCGGAAACGACCGCCATCGAGGCCCAGTTGCCCGCGGGGGTGCCGAGCAGCCAGTCCCTGGCCGCATCGACGGTCGCCGACGCGGCCGAGGCCGCCGACGACGCGCCGCGCGCGTCGATGATCGCCGCGCCACGCTTGGCGACCGTCGGGATGAAGTCGTTCTCGATCCAGGACTGGTCGTTGACCACCTCGACGGCGTTCTTGCCCTTGATTTCGGCGTGGAAGATGTCGGGGTACTGGGTGGCCGAGTGGTTGCCCCAGATCGTCACCTTCTTGATGTCGGTGACGGCGGCGCCGGTCTTCTTGGCCAGCTGCGAGATGGCCCGGTTGTGGTCGAGCCGGGTCAGTGCGGAGAACCGCTCGCGCGGGATGTCGGGGGCGTTGGTCATCGCGATCAGCGCGTTGGTGTTGGCCGGGTTGCCGGTCACGCCCACCCGGAGGTCGGCTGCGGCGACCGAGTTGAGCGCCTTGCCCTGCGCCGTGAAGATCGCGCCGTTGGCCTCCAACAGGTCCCCGCGCTCCATGCCCGGGCCGCGGGGGCGGGCGCCGACCAGCAGCGCCAGATTCACTCCGTCGAAGATCTTGTTCGGGTCCGCCCCGATCTTGACGCCCGCCAACAGCGGAAACGCGCAGT
>PLSK01000165.1 GCA_003165155.1 Mycobacterium sp.
GCACTAACCACTTGACTTTGAGTCGTACTTTTTCGCGCCACCGTCGATTTCGGCGGATATTAGGCGCGAGACTTCGACCCGGACAGCACGGAAGTGTCGTCGTCCTCCCAGAGGAGCAGCTGGCGAACCGCCGTTCGCGAGCCGTAGGGGCGAAGCATCGTGCTGGCCGGACGCGGGCGCACCCGCTGCGGCCACCAGAACCAGCGCCCGAGAAGCGTTGCGACAGAAGGCGTCATGAACGAACGCACGATCAGCGTATCGAACATCAACCCAAGTCCGATGGTTGTCCCGATCTGGCCGAGAACCTGGAAGCCGCTGAACACGAAAGCGCACATGGTGACGGCGAAGACGATGCCGGCGGAAGTCACCACCGAGCCGGTGCCGGCCATCGCGCGGATGACGCCGGTCTTCAATCCGGCATGGATCTCTTCCTTGAACCGGGAGATCAACAGCAGGTTGTAGTCAGATCCCACGGCCAACAACAGGATCACGGCCAGCGCAAGCACAACCCAGTACAGCTGGATGCCGAACATGTACTGCCACACCAGCACGGACAGCCCGAACGACGCCCCCAACGACAGGGCGACGGTGCCCACGATCACCAACGCGGCGACCAGGCTTCGCGTGATGATCATCATGATCAGCAGGATGAGGCTCAGCGCGGCCAGGGCGACGATCAACAGGTCGTACTTGGCGCCCTGCTGGATGTCCTTATAGGTCGCGGCGGTGCCGCTCAGATAAATCTGGGCGTCGGCCATGGGTGTGCCCTTCAGGGCTTCGTGCGCGGCGTTCGCGATCGGCTCGATGTGATCGATGCCCTCGGTGGTCGAAGGATCACCTTCGTGGGTGACGATCATCCGGACGGCCTTGCCGTCGGGTGAGAGGAACAGCTTCAGCCCGCGTTCGAAATCAGGGTTCTTGAACACCTCGGGAGGCAGGTAGAACGAGTCGTCGTTCTTGGCGGCGTCGAAGGCGCGCCCCAGCGCCGTCGCGTTGTCGAGCGCCGCCGACTGCTGGGCGTTGATGCCGGACTGCGTGGCGTAGCTCGACAAGGTCAATTGATGATTGACCTCCTGGCTCGCGATTTGGGGCGGTATCAGCGCCACCAGCTTCGGCTGCAGCGCGTCGAGCTTGTCCAGGGTGGCCGTGAGGTCCTCAAATCGTTCACTGAGCCGGTCGATACCGTCGAGTGCGTCGAAGACCGACCTGAGCGCAAAACAGGCGGGGACGTCGTAACAATGCTTCTCCCAATAGAAGTAGCTGCGAAGCGGCCTAAAGAAGTCGTCGAAATTCGCGATCTTGTCGCGCAGGTCTTGGATCGTGCTGAGCGTGTCGTGAAAGCTTTTGGTCTCGCTGTCAGTAGAGGCGGCCAGCTGCTGCTGGAGCACGTACTGCTGCTTGAGAATGTCGATGGTCTTCGCGAGTTCGCCTGCCTGCTTCTGCAGGTCGTTCGCGCGGTCCTGCTGGTATTGCAGATTTTCCTGCTGGCCGGCGCTACCACTGCTGATCTGGAATGCCAGCGAGCTGTGGTCGATCGGGGTGCCCAGGGGCCTGGTGATGGTCTGCACCTGGGCGACGCCGTGCACGTGAAACACGGCCTTGGCCACCCGGTCCAGGATGAGCATGTCCGCCGGGTTGCGCATGTCGTGGTCCGACTTGAGCATCAGCAGCTCGGGCTCCAGGCGGGCTCGGGAGAAGTGCCGCTCGGCTGCCGTGTAACCGACGTTGGCCGGCGCGCTTTCGGGCATGTAGGGGCGGACGTCATAGCTCGACTTGTACCCGGGCAGCGCCAGCAGGCCGATCAGGGCCAGCGCGCACGCCGCCACCAGAACGGGGCCGGGCCAGCGCACGATGGCCGTGCCGATCCGCCGCCAGCCGCGGGTCCTCATCGCGCGCTTGGGTTCGAACACGCCCACAAGCGCGCCCAGGGTGAGTACCGCCGGACCCAGGGTGAGCGCGGCGAAAAGCGCGACCAGGATGCCTATCGCGGCTGGGATGCCCAGACTCTGGAAGTAGGGCAGCCGGGTAAAGCCCAGACAGGCAACCGCGCCGGCCACGGTGAGGCCCGAACCCAGGACGATGTGGGCCGTCCCGTGAAACATGGTGTAGAAAGCGGATTCCCGGTCTTCGCCGGCCCCGCGTGCCTCCTGGTAGCGGCCCACCACGAAGATCGCGTAGTCCGTCCCGGCGGCGATGACCAGCAACGTGAGGATGTTCGTGGCATACGTCGAGAGCCCGATCACCCCGATGTTCCCTAGGAAGGCGACGATTCCCCGGGCGGCGGACATCTCGATGAGCACCGTGATGAGCACCAGCAGCATGGTGAAGAAGGAACGGTAGACGAACAGCAACATCAACGCGATCGCGCCGATGGTTATCCCGGTGACCTTCGCGGTCCCCTTGCTGCCGACGTCGAACTGATCCGAGATCAGCGGGGCCGGGCCGGTCACGTAGGTTTTGACGCCCGACGGCGGAGGGGTCTGGCTGACGATGTCGCGCAGCGCGCCCACCGCCTCGTTGGACAGCGCCGAGCCCTGATTACCCGCGAGGTTCACCTGAACGTAGGCGGCCTTGCCGTCGCTGCTCTGCGATCCCGCCGCGGTCAGGGTGTCGCCCCAGTAGTCCTGAACATGCTGGACGTGCTTCTTGTCCTGGTCGAACTTGCGGATCAACGAGTCGTAATACCGGTGGGCGTCCGCGCCCAGCGGCTGATCGCCTTCCAGCACGATCATGGCCGTGCTGTCGGTGTCGAACTCGTGGAACGTCTGGCCGATTTGCTTGATGGCCTTCAGCGCCGGGGCATCCGGCGAATTCAGCGCCACGTTGTGGACTTTTCCGACTTCCTCCAGCTGTGGCACCGCGATATTCGTGATGGCCGCCAGTGCGATCCAGAACAGCAGGATCGGTACCGAGAGCCGGCGAATGGTGTGCGGTATGGACGGCCGCGGGGGCTTCTCCTGGGTCACCGGATCACTCATCCGGATTTGTCCAGGCAGAAGGTATAGGCGTCGACTTTGTTCACGGTGCGTTCGTCCTTGACTTCGCCGTTGACGGTGATGCGGCACCCGATGGTGTCGCCGTTGCCCTGCGCCACGACGTTGCCGACGATCGCGGGCTCGGTTGACGTGATCGTGAACGACCAGGGCAGGGGAGCGTCCTTGACCTGCTGCGGCTGCGCGTTGACGTCCAGGTAGTTGATGGTCGCCGTGGCGCCCGGCGCGCCGAAGACGTCGAGGACGACGCGCTTGGGGTTGAACGGGACGATCTCATTGGAGAGGCCGCTGTTGGCCGAGGGGCCGGTGTTCGAGCCGAAGATGCCGTGCAGGCGATAGATGAAAAATCCCGCCGTGGCGACGACGAGTACCGCCACCAGCACCATCCAGCGGCGCCGCACGACCGAGCCGATTGAAATCCGCCTCACCCGGTGGCCTTTCGGTAATCGGGCGCCATCGGCATGGGTCGACAGTACGGTACGGGACCGGACCGTACAAGAGACGCGGCCGTACACTTTTGCCGGCGCGCCGGGTCGCGGCGGCTCGCGGCGGCTCTAGTCACTTCCGCCACATGCGTCACGAGATCGGAAGGCATGTTGGACCTGCCCGGCTCTTAGCGACAAACCCGTTGGCCGGCGCGGCAAACGACCCAGCTGTCGCTGATAGGAGGACAAACCCGGTGTCGTCCGATCGAGAGACCCATCTGGTTAATGTGACTCGCTCGCGCGGGTGAGGCCCGGGATGATGACGTCGTCAACGAGCAGCCGCACCGTCTGACGGGTCGGCGGTTTGCCCGGGAGGATGGTCCGAAAGATCAGGTAATTGGGCAATAGGTCCCAGAGTTCGTCGGTGACGGCGGCTTCGGCGATCTCACCCCGGTCGACGGCCTGCCGCATTACGTGCTGAATCACGACTTTGCGTTGATCGAGGAATTGATGCTGCAGCGCGTCGCTGAGCGCGGGATCGCGAGACACTTCGACAAGCACGGCGCGGATGGTGCTGGCGAGCTGACTACCGTGCTCGCAGATCGATTCGCCGAGGTACAACAGGTCGCCCCGCAATGTGCCGGTGTCCGGCGGGGCTGCGATCTGGCATACGCCCTCGATGAACGCGGCCAGCACCAATTCGGCTTTTGAGGGCCAGCGGCGGTACACCGTCGCCTTGCTGGCATGGGCGGCGCTGGCCACGGCGTCCACCGTCAACCGCTCGTACCCATGTTCCTGCAGCAGCTGCAAGGTCACCGCGAGCAACTCGGACTCGCGCGGCGACCAGGGCCCCGACGTCGGTGGCCCCGCGGAACGGGTGGCTGTCTGGGTCATAACGCCCACGATAGAACCGTCGCGACGTTAAAGCAGTGAGCGGCGTGACGCCGGAGCGAAGACACGGCGCGCGACACGCCGAGGAAGCGTCGGTCCTCGGTCATAGACTGGCGTCCCTATGAGCGCTTCTTCGTCGCGGTCCTTCGTGCACCTGCATAACCACACCGAGTACTCGATGCTGGACGGTGCCGCGAAGATCTCGCCGATGTTCGCCGAGGCGCACCGGCTGGAGATGCCCGCGATCGGGATGACCGACCACGGAAACATGTTCGGCGCCAGTGAGTTCTACAACGCGGCGACGACGGCCGGGATCAAGCCGATAATCGGTGTCGAGGCCTATATAGCCCCCGGTTCTCGTTTTGACACCCGCCGGATCCTGTGGGGTGACCCGGGCCAGAAGTCCGACGATGTCTCGGGCAGCGGTTCCTACACGCACCTGACGATGGTGGCCGAGAACGCCACCGGGCTGCGCAACCTGTTCAAGCTGACCTCGTTGGCGTCCTTCGAGGGCCAGCTCGGCAAGTGGTCGCGGATGGATGCCGAGATCATCGCCGAAAACGCCAGCGGCATCATCGCCACCACCGGGTGCCCGTCCGGTGAGGTGCAGACCCGGCTGCGGCTCGGCCAGCAGCGTGAGGCGCTGGAGTCCGCGGCCAAGTGGCGGGACATCTTCGGCGCCGATAATTACTTTCTGGAGTTGATGGACCACGGTCTGTCCATCGAACAGCGGGTGCGCGAAGGCCTCATCGAGCTCGGCCGCACGCTCAACATTCCGGCGCTGGCCACCAACGACTGCCACTACGTCACCCGCGACGCCGCCCACAACCACGAGGCGTTGCTGTGTGTGCAGACCGGCAAGACGCTGTCGGATCCGAACCGGTTCAAGTTCGATGGCGACGGCTACTACCTGAAGTCGGCCGCCGAGATGCGCCAGATATGGGACGACGAGGTTCCCGGCGCCTGCGACTCGAGTCTGTTGATCGCCGAACGGGTGGAGTCTTACGCCGACGTGTGGGCGCCGCGCGACCGGATGCCGGTCTTCCCGGTGCCCGAGGGGCACGACCAGGCGTCCTGGCTGCAACACGAGGTGGTCGCCGGGCTGAGCCGCCGGTTCCGCGATGGTGCGCCCGACGGCTACGCGGCCCGCGCGGCCTTCGAGATCGACGTCATCTGCTCCAAGGGTTTCCCGTCGTACTTCTTGATCGTCGCGGACCTGATCAATTACGCGCGGTCGGTGGGGATCAGGGTCGGTCCCGGCCGGGGCTCGGCCGCCGGATCGTTGGTGGCCTACGTGCTCGGTATCACCGACATCGACCCGATCCAGCACGGTCTGCTGTTCGAGCGGTTCCTCAATCCCGAACGCGCCTCGATGCCCGACATCGATATCGACTTCGACGACCGTCGCCGCGGTGAGATGGTGCGCTACGCCGCCGACAAGTGGGGCCACGACCGGGTGGCCCAGGTCATCACCTTCGGCACCATTAAAACTAAAGCGGCCCTGAAGGATTCAGCGCGGATCCACTACGGCCAGCCCGGGTTCGCGATCGCCGACCGGATCACGAAGGCGCTGCCGCCGGCGGTCATGGCCAAGGACATTCCGCTGTCGGGCATCACCGACCCGGCGCACGAGCGGTACAAGGAAGCCGCCGAGGTTCGCGGTCTGATCGAGACCGATCCCGACGTCCGCACCATCTACCAGACCGCGCGCGGCCTCGAAGGCCTGATCCGAAACGCCGGCGTGCACGCCTGCGCGGTGATCATGAGCAGTGAGCCACTCACCGAGGCCATCCCGCTGTGGAAGCGACCGCAGGACGGTGCCATCATCACCGGCTGGGACTACCCGTCGTGTGAAGCCATCGGGCTGTTGAAGATGGACTTCCTGGGTCTGCGCAACCTGACGATCATCGGTGACGCGCTCGAGAACATCAAGTCCAACAGGGGAATTGACCTCGATCTGGAAGCCGTGCCGCTGGACGACAAGCCCACCTACGACCTGCTGGGCCGCGGCGACACCCTGGGCGTGTTCCAGCTCGACGGCGGCCCGATGCGTGACCTACTGCGCCGCTTGCAGCCGACCGTCTTCGAAGACGTCGTCGCCGTCATCGCGCTCTACCGGCCGGGTCCCATGGGCATGAACGCCCACAACGACTATGCCGACCGCAAAAACAACCGGCAGGCCATCAAACCCATCCACCCCGAACTCGAGGAGCCGCTGCGCGAAATCCTCTCCGAGACTTACGGCCTCATCGTCTACCAAGAGCAGATCATGCGCATCGCGCAGAAGGTGGCCAGCTACTCGCTGGCCCGAGCCGACATTCTGCGTAAGGCCATGGGCAAGAAGAAGCGCGAGGTGCTGGAGAAGGAGTTCGAGGGTTTCTCCGAGGGTATGCAGGCCAACGGGTTCTCGGAGCGCGCGATCAAGGCACTGTGGGACACCATCCTGCCGTTCGCCGACTACGCGTTCAACAAGTCCCATGCCGCCGGCTACGGCATGGTCTCGTACTGGACCGCCTACCTCAAGGCCAACTATCCCGCCGAGTACATGGCCGGCCTGTTGACCTCGGTCGGCGACGACAAGGACAAGGCGGCCGTCTACCTGGCCGACTGCCGCAAGCTGGGCATCACGGTGCTGGCACCGGACGTCAACGAGTCCGGACTGAACTTCCTATCGGTGGGTACCGACATCCGCTACGGCCTGGGCGCGGTGCGCAACGTCGGCGCCAACGTGGTGGGTTCGCTGATCAACACCCGCGGCGATAAGGGCAAGTTCGCCGACTTTTCGGACTACCTGAACAAAATCGAAATCGGGCCCTGCAACAAGAAGGTCACCGAGTCGCTGATCAAGGCGGGTGCATTCGACTCGCTTGGCCATCCACGAAAAGGCCTGTTCCTGGTTCACACCGACGCCGTCGACTCGGTTCTGGGCACCAAGAAGGCTGAGGCGATAGGCCAATTCGACCTGTTCGGGGGCGACGATGGGGGCACCGACGCGGTATTCACCATCAAGGTTCCCGACGACGAGTGGGAAGACAAACACAAGCTGGCCTTGGAGCGCGAGATGCTGGGCCTGTACGTCTCCGGGCATCCGCTGAACCGGGTCGCGCACCTGCTGGCCGCGCAGGTGGACACCGTCATCCCGGCGATCCTTAACGGTGACGTCTCTAACGACGCCCAGGTGCGGGTCGGCGGAATTCTGGCTTCGGTGAACCGGCGGGTCAACAAAAACGGAATGCCTTGGGCATCAGCACAATTAGAGGACCTCGCCGGCGGCATCGAGGTGATGTTCTTCCCGCATGCGTACTCCAGCTACGGCTCCGACATCGCCGACGACGCGGTCGTGCTGGTCAACGCCAAGGTCGCGATCCGTGACGACCGGATTTCGCTGATCGCCAACGACCTCGTGGTGCCCGACTTCTCCAATGCCCAAATGGATCGCCCGCTGGCGGTCAGCCTGCCCACCCGGCAGTGCACCTTCGACAAGGTGAGCGCGCTCAAGCAGGTGCTGGCGCGCCACCCCGGTACGTCGCAGGTGCACCTGCGGCTCATCAGTGGGGACCGGATCACCACGCTCGAGCTGGACCAGTCGCTGCGGGTGACGCCATCGCCGGCGCTGATGGGCGACCTCAAGGAGTTGCTCGGTCCGGGCTGTTTGGGCGGCTAGCGCTGACGGTTTGCTAGACGGCAGCAAACCCCTATTCTGGCACCATCTGGTTTGTGTTGTTCGACGTCGCGCTCCTGCGGCTACGGGCATTACTTGCCCGGGCTTGCGGCGACGAGGCGTCGTATCGCGACTTCGCCGGGCGTTACCGTGCGATGGCAACGTCATTCGGGTTCGAGGGGCATATGGCGATGGCTCAAGCTATGTGACTGGCCGCCTGGCTAGAGTGGTGACTATGCCGCTTGAAGGTGAATACGAACCTAGCCCCTGGGACTGGTCCCGCGAACAAGCCGACGAGTACGCCGAATCCGGTACCGGAGACATGAAGGGGATGCCCATCATCCTGCTGACCACCGTCGGCGCCAAGACCGGGAAACTCCGCAAAACGCCCCTGATGCGCGTCGAGCACGGGGGCGAGTACGCGGTCGTCGCATCCCTCGGCGGGGCCCCGAAGAACCCGGTCTGGTACTACAACATCGCGAAGAACCCGCGGGTCGAGCTGCAAGACGGCAGCGTCACCCGCGATTACGACTCCCGCGAGGTGTTCGGCGACGAGAAGGCCACCTGGTGGGAGCGCGCCGTCGCGGCTTATCCCGACTACGCCGAGTACCAGACGAAGACCGACCGCCAGATTCCGGTGTTCGTGCTGACGCCGGTGAGCTGAGCCGTGGCACCATTGACCGGTGTCCGCTGAACTGAGCCAGAGTAGGTCGCCGCTGCCTGCATTGACCGCGGCCGACATTGACGGTGCGGCAAAGCGGATCGCCCCCGTGGTCACGCCCACCCCGCTGCAGCTCAGCGATCGGCTGTCGGCGATCACCGGCGCGCAGGTCTACCTCAAGCGCGAAGACCTGCAGATCGTGCGCTCGTACAAGCTGCGCGGCGCCTATAACCTGCTGGTCCAGCTGTCCGACAAGGAGTTGGCGGCCGGCGTGGTGTGCTCGTCGGCAGGCAACCACGCGCAAGGCTTCGCGTATGCGTGCCGGACGCTGGGCGTGCACGGCCGGGTCTATGTGCCGGCCAAGACGCCCGTCCAGAAGCGTGACCGGATCCGCTATCACGGCGGCGAGTTCATCGAGCTGATCGTGGGGGGAAAGACCTACGATCTGGCCGCCGAGGCCGCGCACGCTGACGTCGAGCGCACCGGCGCCACGCTGGTGCCGCCGTACGACGACCCGCGCACCATGGCTGGTCAGGGCACCATCGCCGTCGAGGTGCTTGAGCAACTCGATAGCGAGCCCGACGTGGTGGTGGTCCCGGTGGGTGGTGGCGGTTGCATCGCCGGCATCACCACCTACCTGGCGGAGCGGACGACGAACACCGCGGTGCTGGGTGTCGAGCCGGCCGGAGCCGCCGCGATGATGGCCGCGCTGGCCGCCGGCGAGCCGGTGTCGCTGGATCATGTCGACCAGTTCGTCGACGGCGCCGCGGTGCGCCGGGCCGGCACGCTGACGTATGCGGCGCTGGCCGCCGCCGGTGACATGGTGTCGATCACCACCGTCGACGAGGGTGCGGTGTGTACCGCGATGCTCGACCTCTATCAGAACGAGGGCATCATCGCCGAGCCGGCGGGAGCGCTGTCGGTCGCGGGTCTGTTGGAAGCCGACATCGAGCCCGGGTCGACGGTGGTGTGCCTCATCTCGGGCGGCAACAACGACGTGTCGCGCTACGGCGAGGTGCTGGAGCGTTCACTGGTTCACCTCGGCCTCAAACACTATTTCCTGGTGGACTTCCCGCAGGAGCCCGGCGCGTTACGCCGGTTCCTCGACGAGGTGCTCGGTCCCAACGACGACATCACCTTGTTCGAGTACGTCAAGCGCAACAACCGGGAGACGGGGGAGGCGCTGGTGGGTGTTCAGCTGGGATCGTCGGCGGATCTGGACGGCCTGCTGGCCCGGATGCGCGGCACGGAGATGCACGTCGAAACCCTTCAGCCTGGGACGCCGGCCTACCGGTACCTGCTGCTCTAAACCGCCGCGAGAGTGCAACTGCCGACGCGTTTCTCGAGAAGACCCGTCGGCAGTAACACTTTCGCGGGGGTCGTCGGTGTTAGGCCGACTCCGCTTTGACCGAGCGCGGTGTTGCCGCTTACGGCCGGTCCGGGCTCAACGTCTGGATTCCGGTGCCCGACGAGACGGTCGCCATTACCCGGTTGCTGAATCTGGGCTGAGCCGCACCGGCCCGGGCATTCGCATCACCATCGCCGACCTGACCGCCGGCGAGATCGATCCACTCGCCGACGCGGTCGCCAAGGCGGAACTCGCTACCGGTCGGGCCAGTGTGTAAATGATGTATATCTTTGGTGTATGTCGCGCAGCAACATTGACATCGATGACGAACTCGCCGCCGAGGTCATGCGAAGGTTCGGCCTCACCACCAAGCGAGCGGCCGTTGACCTTGCTTTGCGACGCTTGGTCGGTCTGCCGCTGACCCGCGAGTTCCTGCTCGGGCTTGAGGGGGTTGGCTGGGAGGGCGACCTTGACGATTTGCGAAGTGAACAGCCCGCCTACCGTCGATGAGCCGCGTCGCCACATCGGCCTGGATCGAATATTTTCGCGCTGCCCATCCGCACCGAGTCACATCTGCCACACGCGTCCCGGCTGCAGGGGCAGTGGGATGTTTGCCCGGCTCTCAGCGACAACGGGCCTGCGGTTGTCGCTGAGAGGTGGGCACACGCGTTGTCGCCTCCGGAAGAGACTCGTGGGGCTGCTGTGACTTACCGACGTCAGGCGGGTAGGCGCAGGATCGCCAACGAGTGGGGTGGCAGCTGCGTGGTCCGGTCGCCGATCGCGGGCGAGTCCCAGGCCAACACCAGGTCACCGGTCACCGGCACCGTCGCCGGCGCAACGCCCAGGTTGCAGGCGATCACCAACCGGCCGCGGCGCATCGTGATCCAGCGCTGGTCCTCGTCATAGTCGACGACGAGGTGGTCCAGCCAGGGGTCGGCCAGGTCAGCCTCGGTGCGCCGCAACGCGATCAAGTCGCGATAGAGGGCGCCAAGCCGGGCGTGTTCGCCGGATCCCACCTCACCCCAGTTCAGCTTGGACCGCAGGAATGTCTGCGGGTCCTGCGGGTCGGGAATCTCGTCGGCATCCCAGCCGTGCCCGGCGAACTCGGCCTTACGTCCCTCGGCGGTGGCGCGGGCCAACTCCGGTTCGGGATGCGAGCTGAAGAACTGGAACGGTGTCGACGCTCCCCATTCCTCGCCCATGAAAAGCATTGC
>PLSK01000041.1 GCA_003165155.1 Mycobacterium sp.
CTTCCTTCGGGATCGATGTAGGCGGGTACGCCGGGTATCCGGAACGGGCCAACGTGCGGCTGGCGCCTGCCGTCGGCGAGCAGTCCGTCTTTTGCAAGCCGCTCGGGGTGGCCGGTGACGATGTCCGTCATGGCGCGCAGCGCCTCGCTGCCCATCATGTAGTAGTGCGAATGATGGCGTTCGTTGACTGATTCAGAATCAGGGACTTCAGCTCGGAAGCGGATCGAGCCGTAACTGTCGCCCGCCGGATCGCGCCCCAAGCCGGCATCAGGCGGGAGATGAATGCCGGATTCCCCGAGCCTGCCCTTGAGCCATTCGACCGGCACCCCGTTGGATTCACCGATCCAGGTGATCGGGTCGGTCGAGGCCGAGCCGACGTAGACGTGTCCGCCATCGAGATGGAAATCGGCTGCGCTGTGCGCCAGATCCGTTCCAGGACAACCAAGCAGGACCGCGTCGCTAGCACGCATGTTGTTGTGGGCAAATGCGTCGGCGACGGTTGTCGAGCCGTAGGAGTGCCCGATGACGGTGANNAGATCGGATGCGCCGTGCGGCGCTTCGAATCCCATCCAGGCGATCACGGAGGTGTAGTGGCCTTCGGGATCCGCGGCCAGGGATTGGTCGTAGAGGTTGATTGCGTCGACGTGGCGCGTCATCCATCCATGCGCCACGCTGCTGCCGTTGCCCGGAACCAAGAGCGCGGTGTTTCGCGCGTAGTCGGGGTTGCCGATTGCGATCGCGGCCCTGCCTAAACCGTTGAAGGCCAACGGGTCGTAGGCCCAAAGCATGACGGGCCTTTCGTTGGGGCAGTCTGATCCTCTGTCGTAGTTCAGCCCGTCGCGCGTTCGCACGGCGTTTCGGTACCGCGTCACGTTGGTGCTGTTGAGGTCATCGTTGAGCACCGCCTGGTTGACCGCGTCCCGGACCGCGGCGCTAATGCCATTGAGGTTGCCTAGCTCTGGAGGGTGTCGAGCGACCAGCTGGTCTCTTTGGTTTTGGCTCAGTGAATCCCACCAATTCCTGACGTCCTCGGGTCCGGTGTCGGCTGGTGGAATCGCAAGGGTTTCTTCGGATTTTGTACGGCCGTATTCATCGGCGTGCAGCGTCGCCAGGGAATTCTGCAGGTAATCCGAGTAGCCGCTTCGCATCGATGTGAGTTGGTCCAGCGCGGATCTGGTGTGGTCGATGGCTTGCTGCTCGAGTGCCGCGATCAGGATGTCGTTCTCGAGATCCAGCGCGTCGCCGAGTTGGTTGTCGAGGTGGGGTAGTTCGGTCTCCAAGGCGGAGATTAACACCGCGCCGGTTCGTTGGACCTCGGCCAAGGTGGCCGCGATGTTGTCCAAGTTCAGCCCGATCTTCGGCAATTGGATGGACTGCGCGTCCAGTGACTCGGCGGTACGACGCACTTCGGTGGAGCCGTTGATCGGCTGATCAACAGTCTCTCGGTCCCAGGACGCCGCAAAACGGCGCCGCGCTTCACCGAATGCTGCGCGGGACTCGCCGGTGCGCCGGCCCGCGTGACGAAAGGCCTGTGCCAGGTCGAAAATCTGTGCTGGGCGACCACTTTGGAGAGTCTCGTTGATCGTCCAGGGGTTGCCGGCTTCGGCAATTAGCTGCGAGATGCTTATGTGCCGGAGCTGCACCGCAGCGCCCGCAGTTCTGCGGAGTTGTGCTGCTCCATCTCGGTGAATTCCGCAGCAGCGCGTCGTGCCCGGCCGCCGATGGCATTCAGGGTTTCCTGATGGGCCCGCAGGCTTTTCACATGTTCTGCCTGGGCCATGCTCACCGCGTCGTGAAACGCGTCGGCCGCGGCAAAGCCGCCGAACATCCCCGACAACAGCGGTCCTCGCGACAGGTGATCGGCCGCCTCTTGGGCATGCGTGCCCGCGCGGTGAGACTCGCCCGCCCCCGAGTGCAGCAATTCCGTATTGACAAACATCGCCACCCTTTCCGAGCTGAAGGCAAAGACTACTACCGCAGATCTGCCCGTCAATTCACATTGTGGTCAGCGAGATTGGGCTTGTCCGACCGTCGCGCTGCAGGCCTGGAACCAGGCGAGGTGATAGGTGGCGGCTGANNCGCCGGCCACCAGCGCGTCGATGGCGGCCAGCAGCTGCCAGTTGCCTACCTCGTGGGTATCGACGTCGTCGGGGTAGGCGTCGAGAACGCGGGTGCTGATGCCAGCGAGATATTCATGTAGGAGTTCGACTTCTTTGTCCAGCACTCCGGTACCACCGGAGGCGGCTTTGGCCAGCGTGAGGGCCAGCCGTGGCAGCCCGTCACGCCACTGGACTGCTTGGCTGAGTTCCCAACCGAGTTCGTCGATTTCGGGTACGTGCCGAGGCCGCGCTGACGTGGGGACGGGCTCGTCCTCGTCGGGAATGTGATGGATCGGGGTGTACCCCGCGGCGACGTCGACGTCGCCTAGCAGGATTTCCAGGCTGCCGCGGCGTCGTTCCGGGGGCAGCAGCGTGACCCCGGCCGGCAGGTCGATGCCCGGCGGGATCCAGCCGCTGGCCAGATCGGTTGCCAGCACAGTGGTGCTGTCTGAGCGGTCTCCTATCGCCCAGGCCAACCGGGGCTGCTGTCGGGCAACAGCGCCTATCAGTCGCTGCAGGCGCGCTCGCGCGGTGGCGTTGGCCGATGCGGCCCCAGCAATCGCTCCGGTGGCGGTGGCAGTGACGGCTTGTGTTCCCAGGCTCGACGCGCCTGGGGGCTGGGCCGGCGCGGCGCTTTGACGCACGACGGCCGGCTGAGCTGGGTTGCCTTGCCCAGCTGACGGATGTACCGGCGCCGAACCCGGCGTCGCCGATATTGGCGAGCTTAGTGGTGCGGCGGGCGTGGTGGCGGCTGAAATTGTGGGCCGCAGATCGGAGGCGTAGGCAGGCAAGGGGCCCGTCGGAGGGGTGGCTGAGACCGGACCGGCCGACGCGGCTGGCCCTGCCACCACCGACGGCGCTGCAGACGCATCGGGGACGGGCGTGTGGGTGACGGGCGGTGGCGAGTCAAAGACGGGCGCGTGGGCTTGGGCGCTCAACCCGACGGACGGGCTTGTGGATACGGATTGCGGCATTTGCGGCTCGGCCGGTGACATCGGGGCCGGCGGGATTGCGCTGGTGGGTGCGGTGAACGGTGCGCCATTCTGCATGCCTTTGTCGAAACTGTGGATCAATTCGCCGGGGGTTAGGGCTTGGGGAGGGCTAGGTGCTGCCACCGATGGGCCAGTTAGCGGCGCTGCCCCAGCCGTGGGCAGCCCTGACGTCGGGTTGCCACCCAGCGATCCCCCCGGTGGAAGGGTGCCACCCGGCAATGACGTGGGCGCGGAGGGCGTTAACCCTGCGACTGGGGGCGGCGGTGGAGGTGGCGACGGTGCCGCCTTCATGGCTGGAGTGAGTCCGCCGGCCGAGATGGGGGCAGCGGGGGCGACCTGTCCTCCGGCGGAGGGGGTTCCCGTCGTTAGGCTTGGCGTGAGTCCTCCGGGAGCGGTGTAGACGGCGGGGGCGACTTGCCCTCCGGCGGAGGGGGTTCCCGTCGTTAGGCTTGGCGTGAGTCCCCCGGAAGAGGCGGGCGCGGCTGGGGCAACCTGCCCTCCGGCGGAGGGAGGCGCAGCTTGTAAGCCTGCAGTGCCGCCCGTCGGCTTCTCGATGAAACCTTTCACTTGCTCTGAAAGATTCTTTTGGTCGTCGGGTTGCCTGAACATTTGTCCGACGTCGACGCCGTGGGCTTGCGCGAATTTACGAGCAGACTGCCCGGTTCCCTCTTCGTCGAGGATCCGTTGCATCACTTCCAGCACGTTGCCGCTGCATTTTGCCGACGCGAGAGCGGCCAGCGCTCGAGACTGTTGTATCACTCCAACGATCTGCGTTACCTTGGCTTCTAGGGGCTGCTTCGAGTCTTGGATCTCTTTGATCTGCTTGTTGCCCTCTTCAGCCACGCTGGTCAGGTCGTGCTGAAGCCCAACCGTGCTGTCGTACGCGGTGCTGTACGCGCTCTCCTTGACGCCATTCTTGTCCGCCACCCGCCGAGCTTGCTTTTCTCCCTGGCAGAATGCGTCGCGAAGGTCATCGGCCGTGTGACCCTGTTGTCCGGCGAGCGGACCGGTTTGGGCGTTACGCAGCATGTCTGCAAAATGCATGAATCCACTTTGGACCTGTCCGCGATTCAACTTGCCATGCGAAAGTGCCATCAGATCTTGGTCATCCGGCCATTGGTCACCGACAAGCAAGAATGACCATTCTCCAGGAGGGAAGCCGGTCATTTGCAGAGGCTCTCAATTTTTAAAGTCGCTTCATCTGATGCATGTACAACCGGATCCATATCAGCATCAGGCAGGCTATCGAGATAGTCGACCGTAGCTTCCTGGTAAAGGTCTGCAAGTTTCCGAATTGTCGATGCAAGTTCGCTTGGAGTTGCTGGTTCCGCTGAAACCACGGTCCGAAGGTATTCGCTTCCGGCGAGAAGTGCTTGTCGACCATTCAACCCGAATATTTGTTGGGCCGTCGGGTCGGTGCCCCTATCACGCGATGTATTTGTCGTGATCGCACTGTGCACCTTTTGGTACTCGGCACACACCTTCGCTTTGGCGTCAGCGATCTGTTGGCTGGAGTAAACGGGCGCGGACGGGGGCTTGGCTGGCAGGGGTCGAAACCAGCCGACAATTGCCACGGCGAGCGTCAGTAGGAGGCCAAGCACCAAGACTGCGAACATCGGCCACTGCCGTCTCCGCGGCGGCAGCGCGGGCGGCCAAGGGGGTGGGCCCGGCGGCGCAGTTCGAGGCGGGGGTAGGTCCGACACGCCTTCAATCGTATCGTCCAGCCGCGCTATTGGTAGTCACCCTGCGGCGGCTCCACTAACTGCGTCGTTAGCCGCTGTAATGCATTGTTACGGTTGCAAACCGGCCCCCGAGTGACCGCCCTCAGCGGCTCGAACCCGCATCGTCGTCATCGCGCTTGTGCTCGGGAAGAAGGATGCGCCGACTCGCAATCGGTTTGCCATCAACGCGTTTGGTGACTTCGGGGCTTGGCGGCGGTGTCGTGATGCGTCCCTGGACTGGGGCGCCATTCTTCACGGCCGGCGCGACAATGCGTTTGGTATCGGGCTTGGCGTCGCTGCCTGCCCCTCCGCCGCCCTGCATCGCGCCCGGCGGCATCATCGGCATCCCACCCATCGCGCCGCGGGATCCCGTCGCCGCCGGCGGTGCATTGGTTGGCGCGGGTGAGGCGGTATGCGCCGCTGCGGGCTCAGTACCGGCAGACGGAGCGGGAAGCGGTCCGAGCATCGCGGTCGGTGTCGTGGCGCCCAGACCACCGCCACCCGAACCGCCGCCGGCACCGGCACCGGCACCCCCGCCGAGCTCATCGCCGCCGCTGGTGGCCCCCAACAGTTCGCCGGGAATGGCCTCGCCAGCTGTCGCCGCTCCGCCTGCGCCGTGCTGCAGTGCGCCCATGCCCGCTTGCATCGCCTGCTGTCCGACCTGCGCAAGCTGCTGCGGGATCTGGCTGAGCGGTTGCATCAAACCACCGAGGGCGCCGGCCATGCCGGACGCCAGCTGCGGAAGTTGCTGAATCATCTGCGCCATTGGATCTTGACCGCCGACGCCGGCCAGCTTCGCCGATGACGCTTCTTCGTTCGCGGGAAACTTGGTCAGCGCGTCACCGGTTTTAGCCCCCCGTTCGGCATGTCCGGTCACGGCGTCGAGCGAATCGTTGGGATCGCCCCCATTGGAAGCAATGCCAAGCAGCGCCAGCAGTTGGCTGATGGCCGATTTCCCGGTGGCCAGCTGATCGGGCAGTATCTGCGGCGGCGCCGGCTGCCCGGTCAACCGGGCAAGGTCGTCGAGAATGATTTTTAGCTGGTCGTCGTCCCCACTCATTACGCCCTCCCGCGCGCTGTCGTCCGGCTCAGCGGAGCCGAGAGGGAGACGCCGGGGGACCTGCGCGCAAGGACCCCACGTGGGTGACGTCTCCGGCTTTAGCCGATGGTATCGGCGATTTGCGATTCGGGTTATTCAGCTTTGCCAGCTGAGTGGCGCTAAGCGCCTAACTACCCGTCGCGCTCAAGCAGATCCGAGGACCCCAGCACCCGCTCCACCCGAACCTCGATGACCACCCGTCGCGGGTTGGGCCGAGGCGTGCGGTAGCGCTGCGCGTAGCGCAACTCGGCGTCCCGCACGGCGTCGACATCGCTGCTCACCTTGGACCGGCCCTCCAGCGACAGCCACCGAGCGCCGTCGACCTGGCTGAGTACCGCCACCCCGGCGCGGTCCGCGTTGACGGCCTTCTGCGAGCCGCCGCTGGTGATAACCCGCGCGATATGCGTCTTGGGGTCGAAGGTGAATCCCACCGCCACCACGTGCGGCGAATTGTCGGCGCGGAGCGTGGTCAGCATGGCCAAATGACGCTCGGACAGAAACGCGAGCGCGTCATCGGTAAGGCGGGCCGTGGTAGTTGCCATCGGCACTCACGCTATCGCAGGTGATAATCGCAGCCGTGGACGACACGGGTGCGGGTCCGGTACTGATTTTGGGTGGCCGCAGCGAGATCGGTATCGAACTTGCCCAGCGGCTGGCCCCCGGGGCGACGGTGATCCTGGCGGCCCGCGCCGCCGACCGGCTCGACGAGCAGGTTGCGCTCTGCCTTGCTGCCGGTGCCGCGACGGTGCAAACCAGGGAGTTCGACGCCGACGATCTGGCCTCGCACGGGCCGCTGGTCGCCTCGATCGTCGCCGAACACGGGTCTATCGGCACCGCGGTGCTGGCCTTTGGGATCCTCGGCGATCAGGCGCGCGCCGAGAACGACGCCGCCCACGCCGTGGCCATCGTGCACACCGACTACGTCGC
>PLSK01000054.1:0-5537 GCA_003165155.1 Mycobacterium sp.
GAGAGAAAAATCTCTAGATGAGTAGCCCTGGAGTGTAGTACAACTGAGTGAGGGCTCAGCTACGACCATGTCAAAGTGAGATAGCCCACGAGCCAACGTAACGCTATTGACATCTAGTGAGCCTGTGAAACGATTAAAAGGTTGCATGCAGAAATGTGTAGGAGTGCGGATTCCTTTTTCTAGTGCAAGCGTTTGAAGCCGAAGAAAAAAGCCCGTGCGCCTTGCTGCGCACTCAGTGAGGAGTGACAAGTTATGGATTGGCGCCACAACGCGGTCTGTCGCGACGAGGACCCGGAGCTGTTCTTCCCGGTAGGGAACAGCGGCCCGGCGCTCGCGCAGATCGCTGATGCGAAACTGGTCTGCAATCGATGCCCGGTGATCACAGAGTGCCTCGGTTGGGCCCTGAATACCGGCCAGGACGCGGGCGTCTGGGGCGGAATGAGCGAAGACGAGCGGCGTGCGCTCAAGCGCCGCAACGCCCGCACGAAGGCCCGCACCGGAGTCTGAGCACAGTTCCACGCAGTGCGGCCCCGACGATGTCGGGGCCGCACTGCTGTGTGCTGTGCTGGAACCCTTTTAAAGCAATAACCGGGCCCGGCGGCCNNTGTCCGACTTGTCCAGGCTGAATCCATCGGGCAGGCCACGTCCGTCGTCGTGCACGACCACGTCGAGCCAGCGCGCCGAACGCTCGGCAACGATCGTCACCGACCCTCCCCGAGCCGTCGGATCGAATGCGTGCTCGATCGCGTTCTGCACGAGTTCAGTAATCACCATGATCAATGCCGTGGCGCGGTCGGAGTCCAATACCCCCAGGTCGCCTACGCGGTTGATCCGGATCGGCCTGTCCACGGACGCTACGTCGTTCATGATCGGCAAGATCCGGTCGATGACCTCGTCAAGGTTGACCTGCTCGTCGACCGACATCGACAACGCGTCGTGCACCAGCGCGATCGACGACACCCGGCGCACCGACTCGATCAGCGCTTCTCGCCCTTCGGCGTTGGCCGTACGGCGGGCCTGCAGCCGTAGCAGCGCCGCCACCGTTTGCAGGTTGTTCTTCACCCGGTGATGGATTTCCCGGATTGTGGCGTCCTTGGATATCAGGGCACGGTCGCGGCGCTTGACCTCGGTGACGTCGCGGATGAGTACCGCGGCACCCGCACTGGCGCCATCCACTACCAACGGGAGCGTTCGCAGCAGCACAGTGGCACCCCCGGCGTCCACCTCCAACCGCATGCTCTTGCCGCCGCCCAGCAAGTCCTGCACGTGCTCGGCCACCTCCTGCGCATCGAAGGGGTCCGAGATCAGCGGCCGAGTGACTTCGATGAAATTGCGGCCCTCCAATTCGGTGCTCAGACCCATCCGGTGGAAGGCCGATAACGCGTTGGGGCTGGCATAGGCGACCACGCCGTCGACATCGAGCCGGATGAAGCCGTCACCTACCCGCGGCGTGGACCGCGACATGGCCACGTCCCGCACGTCGGGAAAAGTGCCCTCGGACAGCATGTAGACAAGGTCCGCGGCGCATTCCCGGTAGGCGGTCTCCAGATGGCCGGACTTTTCACCAGCCACCAGCGCGGTTTGGTGTTGCGTCAGCGCCGCCACCACATGGTCGCCGTACCGCACCGGCGAGGCCGCAACATGCGGGCCGGGCAGCTGCCACGAATGCTCCTTGCCCACAACGCTTTCCAGCTGAGCAGTACCCGAGTCGAAAGTCTCGGCGACGAGCGACAACCGATCGGCAGTGAGGACGGTGCCCACCGAATCGGTCTGCAGAACCGTAGGCGCGGTCGTCGGGCGGCACTGCGCCACACAGACCAGCAAGCCGTCGTCGCGGCGGACCCACATCAGGTAGTCGGCGAACGACAGGTCGGCCAGCAGCTGCCACTCCCCGACCACGGCATGAAGGTGGTCCACCGCGTTGCCCGGCAGCATCGTGTGTTCGGCAAGCAGCTCACCGAGAGTGGACATCAGTTACCCCGGCGGCGGAAAATTTATGGTGTCCAACGGCTAGCTGATCACCGCGATAAGGTCGCCTGCCTGAATGACGTCGCCCACCGACACACTGACTTTGCTGATCGTGCCGTCGGTCTCGGCCAAGACGGGGATCTCCATCTTCATCGACTCCAGCAGCACCACGATGTCGCCCTTGCCGATTTGGTCACCCTCGTTGACAACGACTTCGAGCACGCTGGCCACGATCTCGGCACGAACATCCTCGGCCATCTTCACCCCACTCGTTTCGGCCACTCTGCACGCTGGCTGCTCTTAACAGGCTCAAAGGTATATCGAACCATAAGACCAGGAGCGGCGCGGGGGCTTCGACACGGGTGAGACGCCGGGGTGTGACAACGGGCCGGACGCCTCGTGAGAGACTGTTAACAACCTGACGGGTGCCGGATCCGGCGCCTCAGCATCGACGGAGGTTCTCAACATGGCCAAGCGTGGCCGCAAGAAGCGTGACCGGAAGTACAGCAAGGCCAACCACGGGAAACGGCCAAACGCCTAAACAGGCCCCTACTGCCGACCACGGATGATGGTGGTCTGGCGGATCTCCAGCCGGAGTCGCTCCCTCAGTCCCTCGGGGGCCTTCTCACCTCTGCACTTGGTTGCGACCAATTCCTTGATCCGCTCCTCGAGCCCGTAATGCTTAAAGCATCCGGGGCACGCCTCGAGGTGCTGCCGCAGCCTCTGCTTGGCCTCCGGGGTGCATTCACCGTCGAGCAGGGTCCATACCTCAGCAATGACTTCCGCACAGCCGACCGAGCCGTGGGAATCGTCGTTGGGGCATGGCTCAGCCGGGCCGGAAAACTCGCTCATCACGACACCTCCTCGTGCGCCTGCTGATCGCGGACGAAGCCTCGTTCCTTGGCCACGTCGGCCAACAGGCCTCGCAACTGACGTCGACCGCGGTGCAGCCGGGACATTACCGTCCCGATTGGCGTATCCATGATCTCGGCGATCTCCTTATAGGGGAAACCCTCGACATCGGCGTAGTAGACCGCCATCCGGAACTCTTCCGGCAACGCCTGCAACGCTTCCTTGATCTCGGTATCCGGCAGCAACTCCAGGGCTTCGACCTCGGCCGATCGCAGACCGGTGGANNTAGCTGTTGATGTAGGTGTTGGTCAGGATCCGGTACAGCCAGGCTTTGAGGTTTGTGCCGGCCCGGAACGAGCGAAAGCCCGCGTAGGCCTTCACCATCGTTTCTTGCAGCAGGTCCTCCGCGTCGGCGGGATTGCGCGTCATGCGCAGCGCGCCACCATATAACTGATCTAGCANNCTTGTCCGCCCCATCGACGTCAGCCATCGCGGTCCCTTCGCTCGCGGCACCTTCGAAGACCCCTGGCGAGAGTTCCAGGCGTTCCAGGATTGCCACCGACACTCTATTTCCCCTCGCTCGATCCTACGGCTACGGACATTTCGGACCGTCTCGGCCCGCAACTGAACCCAATAACAGCATTTTGCTGCCCGCTTGTTCCCTAGTCGTCGGCACTATAAGAGGGAGTAATGGCCACGCAGTGGCAGGACAGGGGCAAACGAATGCGGACCCACACGGTCAACAGGCAGGTCCGGGGACCTTGGTCGCTGGCCACAAGTCGTGAATTCTGGGAGGGCTTCACCCCGGCTGCCCTTGGCGGTCGCAGCGAGCCCGACACACTTTCGACCGTGTACCGCGTCGAGGCGGACTGGTCGCGCGCCGAAGCGAAGGTCACCCAGCGCAAGAGCACCGCGACGATTGTGGTGACCGGTGGCGGCGACCTTGGCGAGGCGGCCGACCAAGCGGCAAGGTTCCTGGCCCTCGACGTGGATGGGCGTGGCTGGATCGACGTCGCGCGGCGCGATCAGGTGATCGCCGAAGCGCAGCACGAACTTCCGGGTTTGCGACCATGCGGATTCCACTCCCCGTATGAGGCTGCCGCATGGGCGGTTTTGTCGCAGCGGCTGCGGATCGTCCAAGCAGCTCGGCTGCGGGCCGAAATCATCGACCGCCACGGCGATCGCGGCGCGTTTCCGAGCCCGGAAGCGCTGCTACGACTGGATCTGGATCTTCCCGGCCGTAAAGGCGAGTACCTGCGTGCCGTCGCCGCCGCAGCGCTCGACGGGCAGCTCGACGGCAACGCCCTACGGTCGATGGATCCCGGGCAAGCGGTGCAGGCCGTACAGGAAGTGAAAGGGCTGGGACCATTCGCGGCCGAACTCGTCGTGCTGCGGGGCGCGAACATTCCCGACGGCCTGCCGGCGCACGAGCGGCGCCTGGAAGCGGAGATCACCGAGCGCTACGGGCCGGGGCGCACACTTGGCGAGGTGTCGGCGGCATGGCGGCCGTTTCGTACCTGGGCGGCAGTCCATCTACGTGCGCTACGCGAGCGCCGCACCCATGAAATCGACCGCCAGAGCAGGGGTTAGTGTGGCGCCATGTCCCTCAAAGGCAAGACCATGTTTATCTCTGGCGCTAGTCGCGGCATCGGCCTTGCGATCGCGAAACGCGCGGCCCAAGACGGCGCCAACATCGCCCTGATCGCCAAGACTGCAGAACCGCACCCGAAGCTGCCAGGCACCGTGTACACCGCGGCCAAAGAACTCGAGGAAGCCGGTGGACAGGCACTGCCGATCGTCGGGGACGTCCGCGACCCGGAATCGGTGGATTCCGCGGTGGCCAAGGCCGTCGAGCAGTTCGGCGGCATCGACATTTGCGTGAACAACGCGTCGGCGATCAACCTGGGGTCCATCACCGAGGTCCCGATGAAACGGTTCGACCTGATGAACGGCATCCAGGTGCGCGGCACGTATGCGGTCTCGCACGCTTGCATCCCGCACATGAAGGGCCGGGACAACCCGCACATCCTGACGCTGTCGCCGCCGGTGCTGCTGGAGACCAAGTGGCTGAAGCCGACGGCGTACATGATGGCCAAGTTCGGCATGACGCTGTGCGCGCTGGGCATCGCAGAGGAGATGCGCGACGAGGGCATTGCGTCGAACACGCTGTGGCCGCGCACCATGGTGGCCACCGCCGCAGTGCAGAACCTGCTCGGCGGCGAGGAGGCGATGGGGCGGGCACGCAAGACTGAGGTGTACTCCGACTCGGCCTACCTCATTCTCAACAAGCCCGCGCGGAAGTACACCGGGCACTCGTTGCTGTGCGAGGACGTGCTGCTCGAATCCGGCATCACCGACTTGTCGGTGTATGACTGCATACCGGGTTCGAAGCTCGGCGTCGACTTCTGGGTTGAGGACGTCAACCCGCCGGGGTACACGGGGCCCTAGGCGCCAGAAACTTCTCGATGACGGGTGCGAGTTCGGTGGCGTTCTGCACGAGGTCGATGTGCCCACCGTCGTGCAGATGCAGTCGCGAGTGAGGCAGCAGCGCGTTCATGATGCGCGCGTTGACCACCGGGATGATCGGGTCGTCGGTGCCCGCCACGATCAAGGTCTCCTGCCGCACCGCCGGCAGCGCGAACAGGCTGGTCCAGACCGAGCCCGCGAGCAGCTGGTGCGGCGTTGGTGGAAGCGCTGCTGTCCCACCGGATCACCGA
>PLSK01000054.1:5590-7925 GCA_003165155.1 Mycobacterium sp.
CGGCGACCGCCCGAGTCGGCATCAGTCCGCCGTTTGACGAGCTGGCCGAAACCAGCGACGCGCTGCGATTCGCCCGCCTGGCGGTCGCCGGAAAGCCATTGGCGGACTCACTAGTCACCGTCTTCGACGACACCCCACTTGCGGTCGCGGCGGTGAGCGCCCCCGAGGTCATGGCGAAGATCAGGTCGTCAGTACTGGGGCCACTGAACTCGCTGCCGGTCGAGGAAAGGACGTTGCTTCTCAATACCTTCCGGGCTTGGGTTGAGGCGGGCGGCTCTGCCAGTGACACCGCCGCGGCGATCTATTGCCACCCCAATACGGTGCGACACCGACTGCACCGCATCGAGGAGTTGACCGGTCGAACACTCTCGCGGCCCAAAGACATCGCCGAGCTCTGTCTGGCTTTCGAGGTCGAACGGCGACTGCCCTAAGCCGCGTGCGCCTTCAGCCGGTGCCGAACCTGCAACGCGTTGATGACCTCGACGACGCCGATGGCGATCAGCCAATAGCCGCCAACCAAGGTCAGGATCGGGACCGACCTGATCGGAGAGATGATCAGCACTCCACCGCCGATCACCGTGACCAAACCAACGAATGCCTGCCAGGCCCGTCCGGGGACGCGGTCCAGGGCTAGCGCCGAAGTCAGCAAAGTCGCGCCGCGAAAAAGCCAACTGACGCCGATCCAGATGGCCAAAAACACGATCGAGTCGTATACGTTGCGGAAGCAGAAGAACCCCAGCACCAGCGAAACGGCGCCGGTGAGGAACTCCAACACCTTCATTGCGGGGCCGCTGTGCGTGGCGAAAGCAGCGACCATATAGCCGAAGCCGGACGCCACCAGGTAGATGCCGAACAGGATCCCGGCCACCACCCATGTCGGGCCCGGCCATGCCAGCACGATGACACCCAGGGTGACAGCCAGGATGCCAATCAGAAGAAGCATCTGCCATGCGCTGCGAGCAAGCTGATGCAGTGGACCTTCGAAACCGGTCTTGTCGTCGCTAATTGTCATCCGACCATCATTAGCCACTTTCGGCGTCAAGGAAATGTCTGCGGCGACACAATTGCGCATCGTCCGCAGTTGCCGGGAACAACGTTGAGCCGAAACTGCTGGTGTATGCGGCGCGAACGACGCTTTGTCTCCCGAAGACAACAGCCTGCCGCAAGTTGGTCGGTCCAGGACATCGCCGTCGTGCGGCGACGTCGATAAGTTTCATCTCGAACACAGCGACACGTTCCCTCGGATCATCGCCAACCGTTCTAATCATGCAGTGCCACAATATATTCAGCCTCACATTCAGCCACAAAGTTAGGTGAAACCATGTTACTGCCGACCTTCATCATTCTGATGGTCCTGTCCCCCGTGCTCCGGATCCGAGCAAAAGCTGAATCGAGTCACCCGCTCGGCGTCCAACCAGATCGAACAGTTCGTCGCGGCCGGATACGAGCCGCAGTGGGCCGAGATCACGTTGCAGAAGACCATCGCCTGGCGAAGCATGCACAGCCAGGCTCGCGGCCTGTTCTCGCTGCTGTTGACGCACCTGCCGGACGTCGACACCCGCACGGTGCGGGAAGGCGAGTTCGTGTGCAACTCCCTGATCGGATTCAACTTCGGCGACGGTCACCTGCACAACGAAGAGCTGATCCGGGCCGTGCAGCGCGAAGCCGAGTTCGAGCCGGGCGAGTGCGTCATCGCCTGGGTGGAGTCGGAGGCCTTGGGTAGCGGTGTCCAGCATTACCGGCTGATCGACGCCGCGCTCGGGGTGATCGATCGTGGCACGTGGAAAGTGGCCGACGCCGTCGCCGAGCAGCCCTGGCTGCCCAACGGCCCTATCCCGACCGACGTAACCTGGTCACTGAGCGGCACCAAACGGGGCGCCGCCAAGGTTCAGGACCAAGATCACGGTCACGGAGCGCTGGCATGACTACCGCACTAGTGGTAGGCGGCGGCCCAAACGGGCTCGCCGCCGCCATCTCCCTGGCCGCCGAAGGCGTGCAGGTCACCGTGCTGGAGGCCGCCGACGAAGTCGGTGGTGGCGCCCGCAGCAGCGAAGCCATCATCCCCGGCCTGCTGCACGACCACTGCTCGGCAATCCACCCGATGGCCGTCGGCTCCCAGTTCTTGACCAGCGTCGACCTGCAGCGGTACGGCCTCTCGTGGCGCTGGCCGGAGATCGATTGCGTGCACCCCCTCGACGGCGGCGGCGCAGGGGTGCTGCACCGCTCGGTGGAGCAGACCGCGGCCGGCCTCGGGGAGGACGGATCGCGATGGCGGCTCGCGTTCGGCTACTCGGCCGCCCGGTTCGACGCACTCAGCGAAGACATCATGCGGCCC
>PLSK01000078.1 GCA_003165155.1 Mycobacterium sp.
CGCCGTCCTGAGTCATCTCGGCCAAGCGGCCCGCAATCTCATCGCCCTGCTCACGAAGTAGCGCCCCTCTGCAGCACCGTCGTGGCGGCTACCGTCCGCTGGCGCTCCCGTCCGCCGCCACGCATGATTCTAGATCCCACGTTCCCGAGCAGCCGAAACAGTTCCATACAGTTCCGACGTAGCTCTGTGAGAATTTTCTTTACTGGTATCAAGCCCCGGCCAGCTACGCTGCGGTCTGCACCCACCGATGAACGACCCTCCCGCAGCGCCAGTCGTGCGTTGCCCAGCAGAGGTTGCGCGTCGCGAGCCGTGGCCTGTGTCAGGCCGGCGGGTTCTGCGGTGCTCTCATCCTCGCCAAGCTCACCGCGGGCACGTCGAGGACACCGATCGCGATCGTGGCATCCGCTGGCTGTGCTGGGCATCGTCGCACCGTGCGCATGGCGGTCCGCTGCCGCCGGTGTAGGGTCATCGATGTTGAGAACCTCAGCCAGTCCGGAACGAGGTCAGCTGTCCGCCGCTGCCTTCGTTGAGCAGTCACTCGTGCCGAACATGCCTGGTACGACGACTGCACTTCGGGGATTACCATGACTGCTTCACCTACCCCTAAGTCAGCCATCCTTTACGCACCGGTGTTTACGCTGGGTTGCGCGTTGCGCTGGCTCGGGCATGACTGCCCGGATCACCACTGCTGCGAGCCGATCGACGTCCTGAATGCCTCCGTAGGTTCCATCCCGCGAGTCCTTGTCGACCCCACCGAGACCGGCACACCGGGCGCGCGCATCGGAGCGACATGACCGAGACGGCAACGACGTTGGCGGGCAAGATCCGAGGGGAGGCCGTTCCCACCGGCGTGGCATTTCGGGGAATTCCCTTCGCAGAAGCGCCGACTGGGTCCCGGCGGTTCCTGCCACCGGCACGGTGCTTGCCGTGGGACGGCGTGCGGGACTGCACGACCTTTGGCCCCATCTGTCCTCAAGTCCAGCATGCGCAGACAGGCGGTGTCCTCAGGGCCCTGGGAAGGCTTGAATCAACCGATGAGGATTGTCTCTTCCTGAACGTGTGGACGCCGGCGGTTGACGACGGCGGCCGGCCGACCATGGTCTGGATTCATGGTGGTGCATTCCTCAACGGCAGCGGGTCCTCAGAACTCTACGATGGCGCAGCGTTTGCGCGCGACGGCGTGGTGATGGTCAGCCTCAACTACCGGCTGCACGCCCTGGGCTTCCTCTACCTCGACGAGATGTTTGACGGGGCCCAGGGCACCGGGAATCTGGGCATCCTCGACCAGATCGCTGCCCTGGAATGGGTCCGCGACAACATCGCCGAATTTGGCGGTGACCCCGACAACGTGACGATCTTCGGTGAGTCAGCAGGCGGCATGAGCGTGGGCACCCTGCTGGGCACCCCGGCAGCGTCGGGATTGTTCCAACGCGCCATCGCCCAGTCGGGCGCCGCCCAGCACAACGTGTCATCGGCGGCCGCGCAACGAGTGACCAGGCGCGTGCTGGAACTGCTGGAGGTCACCCCGGGGGACTGGGATGCTTTACGCGCCGTCGGCGTCAACCGGCTCGTCGAACTCTCCGTGCAGGTCGGTGAGGTTGAGGCCGCGGGCCTGCTAGGTGATGAGAGGGCCGGCAAGATGGGCTTCCAACCGGTGATCGACGGGGTGACTCGTTCCGCCCGACCCGTCGACCTCGTCGCGGCAGGCAGCGCCGCCGGCGTCGATTTGATGATCGGCACCAACGCCGAAGAGTGGCGGCTGTTCCTGTGGGGCCTTCCCGCAGCAATGCAGGTGTTCCTGCCCGATCCAGACGTGGCCCCGTACTTCGCCACCTCTGGCCGGTCAGTCGACGAGGTTCTCAAGGTATACGCCGCGTCGCGCCCGGGACAGTCGATGCGCGACCTGCTCTGCGCGGTCGAAACCGATCAGATGTTCACCATTCCGGCCGTCCGGTTGGCCGAAGCCCAACTCCGCCACACCCGCGCCATCTGGACCTACCTGTTCTCCTGGCGCACCCCAGTGCTGGGCAGGAGCCTCGGTGCCTGTCATGGACTGGATCTCCCATTCGTCTTTGAAAGGGAACAGGCCAAAGAGAGCGAGGTCTTCGTCGGGCCCGCTCCCCCTCACGACCTGGCAATCACCATGCATAGGTCGTGGATCCGATTCGCTACCACCGGCGACCCCAACGGTGCTGGATTGCCCCCATGGCCGGCCTACGAGACCGGTACCAGACCGGTGATGAATTTCGACACGACCAGGACACTCCTCATCGATCCCTTCGGCAAGGAACGTCGACTCTGGGACGGGTTGATATAGACACACTCGCCAGAAAGGGCCAGGTTCTGTCTCTGTCTCAGATCCCGCCTGTCAGTGGGACATGCGACCTAGTGCCAATGGTCTTGCCCCCGTGACAAGTCCAGGTCGGCTACGCTGCAACCACACTCACTGAACCGACTCTCACTTCACCTTGACCAGTTCACGGGGTCCTGCCAGTTCGTTAAGCACCGAGCGAAAAGGAGTCTCGGCCTACGTCATCTTCGTGCGGTTACCCTTTATCTCGTGATCGTTGACTCGTTCCGCTGCGCTGCACAAGATCTCGGCCGCTACCGCCTTGAGAGCGAGTCGATGTGGTTACGCCACGAGGACGATTCCGACGATCCTGGCACCTGGCATCTGGTGAGAACTATCCGCTATGTCAGCTTCGGGAGTATTGACGATCCCGATCTTCAAGGCGTCAAGCTGTTAGCCGTTTCATTTCATGATGAGACACCCGAAGTGGTGCTTAATCAGACCGACCAGGTCGAGTGCGCCGTTCCTCGGCACGTTCGTCTTCCCGAGTCGTGACGGTGCCGGTTGCTCAGTCCCTAGCTAGCGCAGAGGACAGCGGGGTG
>PLSK01000059.1:0-309 GCA_003165155.1 Mycobacterium sp.
GCCGGCGCATCACCGAGGAGACCCAACGGTTCCAGAACGGGGACACACTGGCCTCCGGTCGGCGTGACCAGTGCAGCAGCGCCGACCTCTTGGCGGCCGCCCGGCCGAATGTCCCCAGCGCCGCCGGGGTCAAGGTGGCCGACGTCAGCATCGCCACGGCGACCGCAAGAATTGCTCCGGTAGCCATCGACTTCAGCGCCGGCGTATTGATCAAGTAAGTACCGGTCAGCGAGGCGATGACCGTCATCGCTGACAACACCACCGCGAGCCCGGACGTCGCCATGGCGGCGTCCACGGCTTCGTGTGGCT
>PLSK01000059.1:427-2560 GCA_003165155.1 Mycobacterium sp.
CCGATGACGTAGAGCCGTACCCTGCCGTTGGCGGTCTGGCCGGACTGATCGCCCTTGACGCCGACCTTGTCGCGGAGTCGTTTGGCGACGTCACTGGTGCCGGCGTTGTGGGAATCCAGCCGCAGCGACACCACATACGGTCGGTCCGGTTGCGGCGGCCGCTGGTTGGGGTTGGGCACCTCGGTCACGCCGGGGAAGTCGCCGGCGATCTGTCGCAGGAGCACGACCGCGTCATTGATGTCCTGGTAGGTGGCATCGGGACGGGGGGCCGCCACCAGCGCCAGCGAAGACGCTCCCTGTTCGTGGTATTGATCCTCGAGCTGATCGTGCACCACCAGCGACTGCGACCCGGCCACTTCGAAACCGCCACCGGTGAGATTCCCCGACTGGTTAAGCGCCAGATAGACCGCCGGAACCAGCGCGAGCAGCCAGGCGGTAAAGACCAACCAGCGGTGCCTGCGCAGATTGCGGCTTAGGCGCATCATGAACTGCTGGATTTCGGTCTCCCCGAGTTGGTACACACACAACGCGTGCACGCGCGAGAATACCGCAGCGAACTGTGGGGCCGGGCGGCTTGCGCCAGCTGAACTGCAACGATTCGGTCGCGGCTGGATCGCATTAAGGTAACCCGCCGACACTGGGAGACCGGTCACACGAGTTGGCACCCACCGCATCGGGGATGGCAGGATGTCAGATGGCCGCGCAGGTAAGTCGGGGGACTTCAGAGAAACGTCGCAGTTCATCGCAGATCGTCAGCGCAGGCGATTGTGGGCGCGCAGCCATCCCAATTCATTGAGAAGCTAGGTTCATTTAGGAGCTGGGACATGAAGACAGGCATTGCTACCAGGCGCGGCAGACTTTTCGCAGGGCTGGTCGCCGCCGCAGTGCCGAGCGCTGCCATCGGGGCGCTGGCGGTGCTGAGCGGGCCGCCGGCCACTGGCAGTGCGGACCCGTGTGCGGCCAGCGAAGTCGCCCGGACCATCGGTTCCGTCGCCAAGTCGATGGGCGACTACCTGGACTCGCATCCAGAGACCAACACGGCAATGACCGGGATACTGCAGCAGCAGGCGGGCCCGCAATCGCTACCTGCGATGAAGTCCTACTTCGAGGCCAACCCCAAGGCTGCCGCCGACATGACGTCCATCTCGCAACCGCTGGCCGGCCTGTCCACGCAGTGCAAGCTGCCGATCAGCCTCCCGCAGGCCATGGGCATCATGCAGCAGGCGCAGGGCGGCCTCCCGGTGGCGGGAACGCCGGCGACTCCGCCCGCTGCGGGCACGCTACCGCCGAAGACCGTCGGCTAACGGTCGCGTTCCTCGCTCGGGTCTAATCGTGGTAGTGGCCCGGTAGGCGCGTCGTCGTCGGGGTCCCCGGGGTTCACGGTGCGGAACACGAAGAAGAACACCACCCAGCCGACCGCTGCGATGAGCAACCAACTGATCAGCCGGTAGATGAGCATCGCCGAAATGGCGCTCGGCAACGACATGCCACTAGAGACCAGGCCCGGCACCAGCACCGCTTCGACGATGAGCAAGCCGCCGGGCATCAGCGGTATCGTGCCGACCGCACGGGCGGCGGCGTAGGCCACCGTCAACCCGGCGACCGACGCATGATCGCCGGCCGCGTAGGCGGCGAAGCCGAGGCAGGCCACGTCGGCGATCCAGTTGAACATCGACCAGCTGAACGCCACTCCCAGGTCGCGGCGGCCCAGGCTCACCGATTCGAGCTGCATGAGCGTCTCACGCCACTTCTCCAGGCCCGTGTCGGCCGGCTTGCCGCGCACCGAGTTGACCCAGGACAGAACCCGGCTGCCGATCCCCTCGATCAGCTCCGGTCGCGACGCCACCGCCTGGGCCAGTAACAGCAACGCGACGAAGCCGCCCAGGGTGAACAACAACGAGAGCGGGTTGTCCTTCGCGCCCAGCAGGAACGCTCCGCCCAATCCGAGCAGTGCCAATCCCACCGCCTGCAGCACACCGGACATCACCAGCTGCCATGACGCCACCACCGTGGAGGCACCCCACATGCGTTGCTGGCGGAGCAAAAACGTGGCCGACAGCACCGGTCCGCCGGGCAGAGTGGTGCTCAGCGCGTTGGCGGCGTAGAAAGCGGCCTCCGACCGTAACCGCTTGA
>PLSK01000189.1 GCA_003165155.1 Mycobacterium sp.
TCGCCCTTCCAGGCGAAGACGGGGACGCCCTTCGGGTCATCAGGCGTGCCGTCGCGACCGACGGCGACCGCCGCCGCCGCGTGGTCCTGGGTCGAGAAGATGTTGCACGAGGCCCAGCGGACTTCGGCACCCAGCGAGGTCAGGGTCTCGATCAGCACCGCGGTCTGCACGGTCATGTGCAGCGAGCCCGAGATTCGGGCCCCCTTCAGGGGTTGCACTTCGGCGTACTCGCGACGCAGCGACATCAGGCCGGGCATCTCATACTCGGCCAGGTCGAGTTCTTTGCGGCCGAATTCCGCTAGCGACAGATCGGCGACCTTGAACTCCACGCCATTACGAACGTCGGGTTTCAGCGCATTTTCGGTCGTCGTCATAGGTTGTCTCATCCTTACTACCGGCTCAGGTGTGCTCAAGGGTGCTAACGGGTATGTGGGCGCCGTCCCAGGCCCGTAGTTAGCCTGGTTACGCTCTTTCGCCACTCTAGCCGGGGTATTTTTCGGGGCCCTTCAGGGTCCTTGGGCCCGCCAGGTCACGGCACGTTGACGACGCCATAACGCTCCGCGAAGGGCGTCATCAGCCGCGCCAGATCCCTCGGGACATCATGGTCGGCCTCGGGGGGCATCGACACGTAGCTCAATGCCACCCGGACGATGGCACGCGCCAGGACGCCGGCGTCCTCGTCACTGGTGGCCAACCAGGTCTGGGTGAATGCCGTTGTCAGCCGTTCCGACGCGCGGGTGATGATCGGTGCGCTGTCGGTGGTGATGATCTGCAGCAGATCGGGCTTGGCGACGCCGGTCAGGAGCGAGATCACCAGCGGATCGGAAGCCATCTCGGAGAAGAACGACCGAAAACCCTGCAGGAACGACTCGTAGATGTTGCCGACGTTGGCGTCCAGGGCGGCGTGCACGGTGTCGACCAGGCGATCAGCCAGGCGCAGCGCGTAGCCCTGCGCCAGGCCCTGCCGCGAGCCGAACTCGTTGTAGATGGTTTGTCGGCTGATCCCCGCGGCTCGGGCTACGTCGGACAGCGTCACCGCGGACCAGTCGCGGGTCAGCAGTAGATCGCGCATCGCATCCAACACCGAATCGCGCAACAGAACTCGCGATGCCTCGGCGTAAGGAATCCGCTTCATAGGCGCGAGAATATCCGTTGCAGCGCTTCGGGCGCTGCTCACGCGCGGGCCACCTCCACCATGGTGAAGTCCGACTTTGCAGCGCCGCAGTCCGGGCAACTCCAGTCCTCGGGAATGTCGTCCCACCTGGTGCCGGGCGCGATGCCGTCCTCCGGCCAACCCAGCGCCTCGTCATACTCGAAGCCGCATTGGACGCACTGAAACAGTTTGTAGTCGCTCATATGTCTGCTCCCAATTTCGGTCGAATCTGATTGAAATCCGGCTTCTCGCGCACCGCGCAGTCTGGACAGGTCCAATCGTCGGGAACCTCCGCCCACCGCGTGCCGGCTGGAAAGCCCTCCCTGGCATCACCTTTGGCCTCGTCGTAGACGTAGTCGCAGACCGGGCACTGGTATGCGGCCGTCACTTCTTGAGTCACGCTGGGGCTCCATACCGAGCGAGCAGCTTCTCGCGCAGCCGCGGCTGCAGGTTGACCCTGGTGATGTCGCCGTCGTAGTGCGCGAGCACCCGGTGATCCATCACCTTGCGCCACAGGGGCGGGAAGTAGGTCAGCGAGATCATCGACGCGTAGCCGCTGGGCAAGCTGGGCGAGCCCGCCATGCTGCGCAGCGTCTGGTAGCGCCGGGTGGGGTTGGCGTGGTGATCGCTGTGCCGCTGCAGGTGATACAGGAAAAGGTTGGTGACGATGTGGTCGGAGTTCCAGCTGTGCACCGGTGCGCAACGCTCGTAGCGGCCGTTGGTGTTCTTCTGCCGCAGCAGCCCGTAGTGCTCGAGGTAGTTGACTGCCTCCAGGAGGGAGAAGCCTAGAACCGCCTGGATGACCACGAACGGGATCAGTGCCGGGCCGAATACCGCGATCAGTGCACCCCACAGCAGCACTGATAGCGCCCAGGCGTTGAGCACGTCGTTGGAGAGGTAGGTCTTGGGGTGCCACGGGCTGACACCCTGCCGGCGGATCCGCTGCGCCTCGAGATGAATGGCCGACCGCAGGCTGCCGACAACGCTGCGCGGCAGGAACTCCCAGAACGTCTCCCCCATGCGGGCCGACGCCGGGTCCTCCGGGGTGGAGACGCGAACGTGGTGACCGCGGTTGTGCTCGATGTAGAAGTGGCCGTAGCAGGTCTGCGCCAAAGTGATCTTGGATAGCCACCGCTCCAGCGAGTCCTTCTTGTGCCCCATCTCGTGGGCGGTGTTGATGCCGATCCCGCCAAGGACACCGACCGACAGCGCGACGCCCAGCTTGCCCGCCCAGCCGAGCGAGCCGTCATAACCCAGCCAGCTCAGGTTCGCGGCGGTGAACAGGTAGGCGCCCAGGATCACGCTGAGGTACTGGAACGGGATGTAGACGTAGGTGCAGTACCGGTAGTACTTGTCGTTCTCCAGCTCTTCCATCACCTCGTCGGGCGGGTTCTGGCCGTCCGGCCCGAATCGCAGGTCGAGGATGGGCAGCAGGATGTAGAGCAGGATCGGTCCGATCCATAACAGCACCTGTGACGCGACCTGCCAGCCCAGTTGGTTCATGCCCCAGATGATGGGCAGCATGACGAACAATGCAGTCGGGGCGATCAGTCCCATCAGCCACAACCGGCGCTTCTTGTCCCGCCAGACCGGCGCTTCGGATGGCGGGCTTACTCGGGGTGCCGCAGCTCTGATTGTGGTCATATGCCAAACCTCCATGTGAGTCATACCACGCTGAGATTGGACAATACTTGACCCTGCGTCTTATGTCTAGACATAGAGCACTGTTTTGTAAACCGCGCTATAACCCCACGGTGGCCCGGAACAACTGGGCGGGCTCTTGCGCGACCAGCCGGATCGGGCCGTCGTCGGCAGCCACCCAGGCCGCCATGCCCCGTTTCAGCGTGAGTGACGTGGACTTGCCGTGCACCGTCGTCGCACCCTCGGTGCACACCAAGATCTGTGGGCCTTGAACGGCGCCGCGGCTCGGCGACGCATCGATCTCGTGACCCAGGTACTCGCCGTCGAGCGCCAGCAACTCGACCGCGAACTCATCAGTGGGGGTGCAATAGACCAGGCCGCAGCCCTCGCGGCGGGTCGGCGGCCGCAGCTGCGCCTCGGGAGTGGGAGTGAAGTCCAGCACGCGCAGCAACTCGGGCACGTCGACGTGCTTCGGGGTGAGCCCTCCGCGTAACACGTTGTCGGAGTTGGCCATTACCTCTACCGCGAAACCACGCAGATAGGTATGCAGGTTGCCGGCAGCCAGGAAGATTGCCTCGCCCGGGGCCAGGCTGATGCGATTGAGCAACAATGCCGCCAGCACACCGGCGTCGCCGGGATAGCGCTCGCCGAGCTCCAGCACGGTCTTGGCTTCGGCCTCGAATTCCGTTGCGCCAGAGCTGACATATTGGATGGCACCATCCAGTACCGCCGGAACCAGCACGTCGATGTCGGGCTGGGGTGCGGTGATCCAGGTGGTGAACAGGGCACGCAGGCCGTCGGCGTCCGACTGATCGCCAAGCAATTCGATGAACGGGTCGAGGTCGGAGACCGCCAACGCCTGCAGCAGCTCGCTGGTGCGGGACGCCTGCCGGAAACCGGCCAGCGCCTCGAAACCCTGTAGCGCCACCAACAACTCGGGCTTGTGACTGGTATCGCGGTAGTTGCGCAGCGGTGAGGACACCGGAATGCCCAGCCGTTCCTCACGCCGGTATCCCTCGGCGGCTTGTTTGGTACTCGGATGGGCCTGCAGCGACAGCGGCTCGTCGGCCGCGAGCACCTTGACCAAGAACGGCAGCACATCGCCGAACCGGGCGCGGGAAGCGGGGCCGAGTTGTCCCTCCGGATCGGCGGCCAGCGCGTCGGGCAGTGAGGTTTCGCCGTTCTCCGTTTCCAGCCAGGCCGGCCCACCCGGGTGCGCGCCGAACCAAAGTTCGGCCTCGGGATGAGCGGCAGGCACCGGGCGCCCGGTGAATTCGGCGATAGCAGTGCGCGACCCCCATGCGTAGGTCCTCAACGCTCCGCGTAGCAGGTCCACTGTCTATCTATCCCCGAACCAGGCGCAAGTAAACCGCGGCCATCTCCATCCGAACCGCCAATACTGCCAACTGCTGCTCGGCGCGCCCGGGACCGGCGGCCGCGCGCAAACCGCCGGACCCAACCGGGTCGCCGATCGGGTCGGGCACGTCCGGCACATCCTCAGCGGCCACCAGGTAGATGTCGTCGAATCCACTGACCCGAGCGGCGACCGCCGTCCGCTCTTCGGCCAACGTGAGCGCCAGCACCCGCAGCCGCTCGGGTAGCGGTCCGTCGATCTCGTCGTCGTGAAACAGCGCATCCATGGACGAAGGACCATCATCATCGGGCCCGGAGCCCAGCGCGAACAACGCATCCGCCAGCCCGGTCGCGGCGGCCACCTGACGCGCGACCCGCAGTAGAGCCGAACTCCCGTGCCGCGCCAGCGCCAGCGTCGCAGCACAGTCGCCGGTCAACGCAACCCGGCGACCCGAGATGCGTGCGGCCATGGTCTTGGCCGGGTTGGTGAAAACCTCGCGGCCGGCGCTATTGCGCAGCGCCTCAGCATCCAGCTCATCGGCGAGCGACGCGAGCTCCGTGCTCGGTTTGAGGCTCAGTTTGGGGTCCACCGTGTGCATCGCCGCCAGTCCAGCGGCCAAGTAGCGGCACAATGCGAACTGGTCGGGTACCCACAGCCGCGGCGCCAGCACTGCGGCCCGGCCCGCCGTCGTGTCCCGCAGCGGACCCTCGTACGGTGCCACCACCACCACTCGCGCACCCCGGCGCACCCCGGTAGCGGCGGCGCGGACCAGCGCGGGATCGCCGGGGTCGTCGCCGGCGACGATCAACAC
>PLSK01000289.1:0-22834 GCA_003165155.1 Mycobacterium sp.
CCAGTTATATGCTGCGTCCCTTTGGGTCGCGTCGGCTGGTTCGATCGCTCCTGCTGGGCGAGGACGCCGATGGCAAGCGCCAGATGCCGGCAATGAGCCGCCAGGATCAATCGAGTAACCCGGATCAATCGAGGGCGGATTTAGTGGCTCCGTGATCGAGTGCGGCCACGTTGCTGGTGCCGCGCTTGTCGCCGACTGGCAGCGCGGTCCCCGGTCAGCCGTGTCCGTAGATGATCCCTAGCATCTTGAGGTTGATGCGGACGAAACGCCAGAACTGGAAGAGCACGTTCTGACGCATCCGCAGCGTTGCGCGGGTGGGCAGTGGGGCGTCGCCGATGCGCTCCGCGGTCCGCATGTCCACTTCTGAGTAGTAGATGTCGTCGTCCATGGGAGCGTCCTTCACTCGGGAGTCATTCAGGTATCAGCCACCAAAACGGTCTGGCCATGGCCTTGTAGATGAACAGGTGGTGCAGCATTACTTTGATCCAGTGACCGGCCAGGCCCAACTCTCCAGAGGTGCCGGCGATGTCACGGCCCGTCTGCGGGTACTTCGCCGGATCGGGGACGACCGGGAACATGGTCATCGCGGCGGCTGAGCCACCACGCAAGCCGGTACCGGCTGAGGCGACGCACGCGGCACCCATGGTCGCCATTGATGCGCGGTGGGCGGGGGCGGCGGGGTTCTTGATGCGGTCACGGATGGTCTCGGCTACGGTCTTGGCCATGACGCCTGACGGCATGCCGGTGCGTGGCGGGCTGGGGCTGATGACCGTCCCGCTGGGACTCTTGCGTGGCCGGGAGATTGGGTGCGGCGGCGCGAACGCGATGCCAGGCGCGAAGATGTTCGGGTAAGCCAGGGACTCATAGGTTTTCGGCCAGTCCTCGGCGGACCACTCGTCGTAGGGTTTACCCGAGTAGTCGGCGTCGACCTTGAGGAAGCCGGACGGCGCGAACAGCCTGGACGTGATTTCGGTACCGTTCTTGTCGTAGGCGGCCAGGGGGACCCCCTTGAACGGCGGCAGCAACATCGCGAAGTCGAAGTCCAGGTCGTGCTCCTTGCCGTCAAGCTGCTCATACCGCAGCTTGCCTTCCATCACTTCATGCACGGCGGCCTGAGTGATGGCCTTGACACCGCGCTCGCGGAACAGCGACTCCGTCCACAGCCGGCTGGACTGCAGGAAGCCCTTGTCGACGAATCTCATGCCGTCGACGCCGAAGTCGCCCAATTCGTACTCGTTGGTGAGGTAGACGATCTCAGCGAGGTCGCGCACCCCCGCGGTGCGCAGCGTGTGCTCGACGTTGAAGGTGTACTCGAAAGCTGCGCCCTCGCAGGTACAGGTGCCATGTCCGACGCCGATGACAAGGCGCTGCTTCTCGCCGGTTTGCAGTTTGGCGATGACCCGATTGAGCGCTTCGGCCGTCTCGATGGCGTGATCCGCGGTACACACCGAGTATGAGTGGCCGCCAGGACCGAGGCCCGGCGTGGCCGCGAAGTTCAGTTGCGGGCCAGTGGCGTTGATGAGGTAGTCGTAAGTCAGAGAACTGGTTTCGCCACGGCGCTCGTCATCGGTGTAGGTGAAATCCACCGAAGGCGAGGGTTGTTCGCCCGTTCCCTCGGGGCGGATTGCAGTAGCGAAACCCTGGTGGAAGACGATGCCCTTGCGTCGATAGATCGGCTTGAGCGGTATCAACACCTTGCTCGCGTCCATCCGGCCGACGCCGACCCAGATGTTCGACGGGATCCAGTTCCAGTCCGCATTCGGGGAAACGACAACGACCTCGTCCGTGCGGGGTAGCCATCGACGCAGGTGTAGCGCGGCGGTGTGTCCGGCTATACCAGCGCCGAGGATGACGACTCTTGCCATTGATGCTCCTCGGTGAGACCAGGGCGACAGGACAGGACCGCCACCGTCGTATCCTATACCCTCCGGGGTATATCTGTGGTTGCGAGCCAGCCGAACGTTCAGATATCAGCATGTCTTGGGCGGCTGAGCCTTCCCTAGGGCCGATAGTCTCTACCGCGACTGTGTTTGTGGGGGGAATCATTCCGACTATGACAGACGCACCGGAATCCAAGGCCGAGTCGGTCACGATGACCGGGAAGCATTCCCACGACCAGCGATACGATGCAACGGGTCGACTTGGTCAAGTCTTGGCGTGGGTGGGCATCATCGCTGGCGTGGTGTTCGTCACGGCGGTGATCTTCTTCTCGGGGATCTTGTTCGGCTGGTCCGCGAGTGGCCACTTCGGCAGCGACCCTGATGGCCGACCCGATGGTGCCGGTGCCATGACCGGCACCTGCCCGATGATGGGCCAACGCGGGATGATGAGACCCGGGGACATGGGTCCGGGCCGACGAATGGGTCCGGGTCCGTCGCCCGTGACGACAGGACCGAGCACGCTGCAGCCCTAACCGGAGCGGCCGATCGGGGGGCTTTGGCCCAGTTTCCAATTGGCATTGGGGATACCGTCACTCCCGAGTGACCTGGGCGGTCGTTGGTACAGCCACGGAGAGCGTCACAACCCCGCGGTTTTCGCGGCGTGCGCCGTCATACCAGACACCTGAGGGCGGCTGGCGCTTGCGCCGAGAAGGCCTGCCACTGGCCCCCTTCGCGACCCTGTCGGTCTTCGCCGTATTCGAACTGTTGAACTTCGCGCCGTTTTGGAGCGGGTTATTCCGTCCGAGTGGTTTGGCCAATTGCGCTGATCGCGGCTTCTAGTTTTGCGGAAGCTTCGTCGGAGATTGCCTTTAGCGCTCCCGCCTGGCCCGTGATCTCGACCATGAGTTGCGGGTCCATTGCCTCGACCAGCACCGTGTCACCTTGACCGTCTGGATCGGTGCGCACGACGACGTTGCACGGCAACAACTGGCCGATCTGCCGGTCCACATCCAGAGCGCGGTGCGCCAGTGTCGGATTGCAGGCACCCAAGATCAGGTAGTCCTCCATATCCACGCCAAGCTTCTGATTCAGTGTGGCCTTGACATCGATTTTGGTCAGGATGCCAAACCCCTGATCGGCCAGGGCTCGCGTGGTCCGCTCAACCGCTTCCTCGAAGGTGCTCTTCAACTTCGTCGTCAGACCCACGGTCATTGCTACTCCTTATGTTTCCGCTGTACCGATATTCCGTTGTGGCCCTGCGGGTTCAGGGGAGGGCCCACATTGCCACCCGGGATACGCTCCCATCTTGACCCAGTATACCCCTATGGGTATATCTCGCGCCAGTAACCCAGCAAGCCGCCGCCACTTTCCTGCGCAAAGTAGGAATACCCATACGGGTATAGCTATTATAATAGGCATGAGCGAGCACAATCACTACCACGACGTACTGAACGACCTGAACCCGCAGCATCGTGCCTTGCGCAAAATGATCCCGGAGGTGTACCGGGGATTCGGCGAGATGAGTAACGGCGCGCTGACCTCCGGGGCGTTGGACAAAAAGTTCAAGGAGCTGATCGCTGTGGCCATCGGGGTCGTAGCCGGGTGTGACGGCTGCATTGCCTCACACGCTCAGGGTGCCGCTCGGGCTGGAGCCTCCAAAGAGGAAGCCGCCGAAGCCATAGGTGTAAGTATCCTGATGCACGGTGGGCCGGCGACCATCTACGGCGCGCGTGCTTACGATGCGTTCTGCGAATTCGCCGACGCCCCAGCCGGATCGCCCCAATGAGTACGACAAAGCCGGATAGAATCCCGCAGCCAATGGGTTCGGTGGTTGCAGGCGGCTAGAACAGCGCGCAAGCTGCGCGCGCTGGGCCGACGTAGATCGGTAGATTACGAAAATGGTTCACGCTCAGAGGGCTTACGACTCGCTGCTAGCGGGACCATCGGCCCTACCGCCGAACGTCGATTGGGTTGCATGCTGCAAGGTAGCGGGACTCCACATGCCGTGCTTCGGCTGGTAGATCACCCCGTCCGATACGTGTGAATTGGGAATTGCTTTTAGGAGAAGGAAAGGTTGTTATGACCGCCAGTACAGAGGTCGCCGTCGCCACGACACCCATGCCCCGTATCGGCGACGCGGCCCCCGAGTTCATCGCGCAGACTACTCAGGGCGAAGTTAATTTTCCTGGCGACTACAAAGGCAAATGGGTGATCCTCTTTTCACACCCGGCCGACTTCACGCCCGTCTGCACAACAGTGCTCATGACTTTTGCTTCGATGCAACAAGAGTTCAGTGCCTACAACACTGAACTCTTAGGACTCTCGGTCGACGGGCTCTACAGTCACATCGCCTGGCTGCGAATTATCAAAGAAAAGATTTCCTTCCGTGACCTCAAAGACGTCGAAGTCGCTTATCCGGTAATCGATGACGTTGGAATGCATGTCGCGAAACGATATGGGATGATCATGCCCGGCGAAGACTCGACGAAGGCGGTGCGGGCGGTTTTCATCGTCGACCCCAAGGGTGCGATCCGTGCGATCATCTACTACCCGCTAAGCCTCGGACGCAACTTCGACGAATTGCTACGTGTCGTCAAAGGACTGCAGACGGCAGATCATTTCGGCGTCGCAACTCCGGCTGACTGGCGGCCGGGCGAACCGGTGATTCTGCCCGCTCCGGGCTCCTCCGGCACCGCGCAGGAGCGCATGGACGGACACATCGAATGCGATGACTGGTTCTTCTGCACCAAAGAGCTAACGCTCGACGAGGTCGAATCCGCCATTCGGATTGGCTAAGGCACGTCCCCGCATCTCCCGCAGCGTCAGGTTCTCGGCGTCCTCTCCGGCAGACGCAAAATCCACAGAAACCTCGGGCGGGTTCGCGCGATCCTGCTGGGGGCACCTCCCGCTTGCGGGGGACTGCTCGTCGAGGTCAGGTGGTCAGGATCGTCGCCGCGGCGGTACCGGGCGCGCCGTACAGCTGGGTGAACCCGACCTTGGGATTACCGGGCACCTGACGGTCGCCCGCCTCACCGCGGAGTTGCCGAACGATTTCGTGGATCTGGCGCAGTCCGGAGGCGCCGATGGGCTCGCCGTTGGCGATAAGACCGCCATCGGTGTTGACCGGCATGGTGCCGCCGATCTCGGTGGCGCCATCGGCCAGCAGCTTCTCCTGGTCGCCGTGCTCGCAGAACCCACACTCGGCCATGTGGATGATTTCGGCACCGGCATCGGTGTCCTGCAACTGGATCACGTCGACGTCGGCGGGAGCCACGCCGGCTTTCTCGAACGCGGCCTGCGCGGCGTACACGGTCGGCGCTAGGTCTTCTTCGACTGGGGCGAAGGTGGTGTTGACCTCGTACGCTCCGTAGCGGCGGGTGCGAACCTCCACCGCGCGCAAATAGATGGGCTTGGACGTGTAGCGGTGCGCGATGTCGGCCCGGCACATCACCACCGCCGCGGCGCCTTCGTCGGGTGCGCAGAACATGTACTGGGTCAGCGGATAATTCAGTATCGCAGAGTTGAGAATGTCTTCTTCGGACATCGGTTTGCGGCGAAACGCGTTCGGGTTCAACGCCCCGTTGCGGAAGTTCTTGGCCGCGACCATGGCGAGCGTCTGCGCAGAGATGTTGTGGTCGTGCAGATAGCGGTTCGCCTTCATGCCGAAGAACTGGGTGGTCAGATACTGCCCGTTCTCCGCGTACCAGCTCGGCATACCCACCAGCGCAGGGTCTTCGGTGAACGCCCCGCGCGGGTGCTTGTCCAAGCCGATGGCGATGCCGATGTCGTAATCGCCCAACCGGATTCCGTCGGCGCAGGCCTTGGCCGCGCTGGCCGCGGTCGCGCACGCGTTGAACACATTGGTGAATGGGATACCGGTCAGACCGACCATGGCGACGATGGCATCCGGATTAGCCACCGTCCAGCTACCGCCGGTGGCGAACTGGACGTCCTTCCACGCGATACCAGCGTCGGCGACCGCGGTACGGATCGCGTCAACGCCCATCTCCATCGCGGACTTGCCCTCGAAGCGACCGAACGGGTGCAGACCCACCCCGATAACAGCAACCTCGGGATTACTGCTCACGCGATGGCCCCTGCGTTCTTGAGTTCCTCAATGCGGTCCCAGTCCATCCCGATCTCCATCAGAACGAGTTCCGTGTGCTCGGAGGCTTGCGGCGCCCTGGTCGTGACCAACGGTTCGTGATTGAACTGGACCGGCCCGCGCACGACGCGGAACGGCTTCCCGCCCGCGGCGACCTCGACTTCGGCGATCATGTCGTTGGCGATGGCCTGCTCGTCGGCGGCCAGGTCGATGAGGCTCTGGAACGGCGCCCACTGACCTTTCATCGTTCTCAGGTGCTGCCGCCAGTAGTCAAAAGGCTTGCCGGCGATGGCCTTCGCAATCAATTCCGCGGCCGCATTGGCATTTTGAATCAACGGGAGTACTTCGGAAAAGCGCGCGTCGTCGGCCGCCTCGGGGATGCCGAGGTGCTCGAAGGTGTCGCGGATGTAGCCGGTCGGGCTGATGATGCAGAAGTTGATCGTGCCGCCATCGGACGCCTGGTAGTTACCCATGAAGGGATTCACCATCGGGCCGGCAGCCCCCGGCATCGGGGTGCGCATGACCTGGCCAGTCTCCATGCCTTGCGTCACGCTCGCACCCGCCGCCCACCACGCGGTGCTCAGCAATGACACGTCAAGCTCCAAGGCTTCGCCGGTGCGCTCCCGATGCAGCAACGCCGCCGAGATGCCTCCGGCAATGAACATGCCACCGATAGAGTCACCAAAAGCGGGAATGCCCTGTGACAGTGGTGCGCCCAGCTCTTCGGGGGTCAGCGCGTAGCCCACGCCGCTGCGGGTCCAGAATGCTGTCCCGTCATAGCCACCGGCGTCGCGTTCGGCTCCCTTGTCGCCGTACGCGCTACCGCGGGCATAGACGATGTTCGGGTTCACCGCGCGGATGTGTTCGATGTCGAATTTGTTCTTTTGTCGCACCGAGGGCATGTAATTGGTCAGGAAGACGTCGGCGGTCTTGGCCAGCTCGTAGATCACTTCCTGGCCGCCCGGCGTGGAGATGTCGATCCCGACGCTGCGCTTGCCCCGGTTGGGGTGCTCCATCAGCGGATGCCGCTCCGGATCGAGCTGGATGCCGCCCATGTTGATGAACCCGCGTTGCGTATCCCCGCGCAACGGGTGCTCGACTTTGAGCACGTCCGCCCCCCAGTCGGCCAGGATGGCTCCCGCCGCCGGGACAAACGTGAACTGTGCAAGCTCGAGGACTCGAAAGCCCGCCATTACTTTGACCAATTCAACCCTCTTCTGACGTGTTGCCGGTCGACTCTTCTCGCGAGCGTAACCCCACGGCGTAATCCCTCATGATTTTTCGCAGTCAGGTTACGCTCGCGCGAGATTCGCAATGGCGTCGAATGTGACCGGCATGGCCGTTGGCGAACGGAAGGGCTGACCGTGGATGTGCGGATCGTCGTCGGTGACCAGGTTGACGTTGGCCACCCGACTCAGTAGGCACTCGAGTGCGACGCGGGTTTCCAGCCGCGCCAGGTGCAGACCTAAACAGGTGTGCTCACCGGCGGCGAAGGAGATGTGCGGCACGTGCTTGCGGAAGATATCGAACTCTTCGGAACGCTCCCAGCGCCGCTCGTCCCGGTTGGCCGAACCCATACACACGCCGATCACCGCGCGGGCTGGTATCGAAACCCCTTCCAGCTCAACTTCTTCGGTGGTGAATCGCTGCACGGTGGTCAGCGGCGTCTCGAAGCGCAGCCCCTCCTCGATCGCCTGCGGGATCAGCTCGCGATCTTCTTGCAGCGCGGCGAACTGGTCGGGATGGGTGAGCAGCAGGTAGAGCAGGTTTCCCGAGGACCGGTAGGTGGTTTCCAGCCCGGCGGGCAGCAGCAGCCGCAGAAACGAATAGATGGCTTCGTCGTCGAGCTTTTCGCCATCGATCTCGGCGCTGACCAGATCGCCGATGATGTCCTCAGTGGGTTTGGATTTGCGCTTCTCGATCTGCTCGAGGAAGTAATCCTTGAGCGCCGCGGACGCCTCGAAGGCGCGTTCGTAGTTGACGTGGTAGCTGATCAACTCCACGGCGCGCTTGCGGAACATGGCCAGGTCTTCGTCCGGCAGGCCCAATAGTTCGGCGATGACGCGGGTGGGAAATTCGAAAGTGAAATTACGGACCAGGTCGGCTTCGCCGGTGTCGATGAATTCGTCGATCAGCCTATTGCAGATCGGCCGCACGATAGCGGGCTCCCATCGGACCAGCGCTTTGGACTTGAATGCCGCCGACACCAGGTTGCGATGGTCGCGATGCTTCTTCCCGTCCATCGCCAGGATGGTCGGACCCATGAACAGGCCGATTGTCTTGTCGTAGGGCTTGGAGGTGAATACCCGCCCGTCGCGGAACACCTTGTTAACCGCGTCGAACGACACCGCGGAGTACTCGTTTTTGGGCCGCATGGACTCGGGGGTCTTCGAGTAGTCCATGACGGTGCCGCGGAAGACGCCGCCGACTCTGCGCTTCTGCGCGAAAAACGGGTAGGGATCGCGCAGGGTAACGGCTTGGTCGCCGGTGCCGGCGGCTTCCTGACCGGGTTTGTCAACGTGGGTCGTCACCTGATCTCCAAGCACCTCGGCGCGAACGGGCAGTCCTTGCGTAAGATCATACTGTAATTCTTACAGTAGGCAATATGGGCACCACCGCAGTTCTATGCTGGAGTCTCCGGCCGAAAAGGTGAGTCATGAGCACACTCGATGAACGAGCTGACATCAACGTCGCCGAACAACAGCGGGCCGCGCTGGGCGCGATCCTGAATCGACAGCGACAAGCCTTCATGGACGACGGACCGCCCAGCGTCGCCCTAAGGCGCAACCGCATCGACCGGCTGATGGCGCTTGTCCTGGACAACACCGACGCGTTTGTCGAAGCCATGGCCGCCGATTTCGGCACCCGATCCAAGGCGGCGACGTTGTTCACCGAGGTCATCGGCATGATCTCGGTGATCGAGCACACCAGATCCCATGTCGCTCAATGGATGCGGGCAACCAAGCTGATGCGAATGGCGCGGCTGGGCGGCTTGCGTGCCGAAGTGCAGCCCTCCCCGCTCGGGGTGGTGGGAATCATCGGTCCCTGGAACTTTCCGCTCAACCTCGTCGTCCTCCCGGCCGCGACCGCGTTCGCTGCCGGCAATCGGGTGATGATCAAAATGTCGGAGATCACCTCCAACACCGCGGACCTGATGAAGGCGACGGCACCGCGATACTTCGATCAGGCCGAACTCGACATCGTCACCGGCGGCCCGGACGTGGCGGCCGTTTTCGCCGGACTGCCGTTCGATCATCTGTTCTTCACCGGCTCGCCGTCGGTGGGTGCACTGGTGCAGCGGGCCGCCGCGCAGAACCTGGTTCCGGTGACGCTGGAGCTGGGCGGCAAAAACCCCGTCGTCGTTGGGCCCGGCGCCAACGTTCGTCGATCGGCGGCGCGGATCGCGCAGGGCCGCATGGTCAACGGCGGGCAGGTCTGCATCTGCCCCGATTACGTGTTCGTGCCTGACGAGCACGTGGACACCTTCGTCGACACCGCGCGTGACACCCTGCGCGGGATGTTCCCCAGCATCGTCTCCAACGGTGACTACTGTTCGTCGGTCGACCAGGCCAACTTCGACAGGGTCGTCGGCCTGATCGAGGACGCGCGGGCCAACGGGGCGAGTGTGGAAGCGGTGGCCCCGGATGGGGAGCAGTTGCCTGATCCCGCGACCCGCAAGATCGCCCCCACCATCGTCCGTGATATCGAAGACCGCATGAAGATCGCCGACGAGGAGATCTTCGGCCCAGTTCTTGTGGTCAAGGGATATTCTCGGCTGACCGAGGCCATCGACTACATCAATCGGCGACCGGCCCCGCTGGTGGCCTACTGGTATGGACCCGACGATGCGGACTTCCGCACTTTCGTCGGCAGCACCCGGAGCGGCGGCGTCGCCCGTAATGATTTTGCGGCCCATATGATTCCGTCGGCTGCGCCGTTTGGTGGCGTGGGCCGCAGCGGAATGGGCGCCTACCACGGCAAGGCCGGCTTCGACACGTTCAGCCATCAACGATCGGTGGTGGGCAGCGATCTACCCTTCAGTCTCACCGGATCCGCGGCCCCGCCGTTCGGGAGTTCGTTGCGGATGGGCGCCGACGCCATGATGCGGATGACCCGGGCCCGCACGCGCCGCCGGCTCAAGGGCTGGCCCGGCAGCTAGCGGCCCGAACGCGACATCGTCAAGCGTGAGGCGTGACCCAGCAGGCCAACGTATCGCGCGCCGAGAAGACGAGGCAGCGCCGCCATGGCGATCCCGTCGGGCCCGATCAGGATTCTGGCACGGTTTCTGTCGGCTCCATGGAGAATGATGCGGGCCGCCTTCTCGGGCGTGGTGAGTGCCGCACGCTCAAAAATTCTTCTTACCTGGTCCGGATCCGTCTCGGCCTCCGCGACACGCATGCTCGCCCCGAAGTTGGTCCGCACCACACCCGGATGCACGCAGTGCACCGTCACCGGACGGCGTTCCACGATCATCTCTTGCCGGAGTGCCTCGGTAAAGCCGCGCACCGCGAATTTTGAGGTGCTGTAGGCGCCCTGGTAGGGAACCGCCATCAATCCGAAGGCACTGGACAGGTTGACCAACCGTGCCGGTCGCTTGCGGGAGCCCGATTCGATGAGCTGCGGCAGAAATGCCTTGGTCCCGTTGACGACACCGCCGATGTTGATGCCGATGAGCCAGTCGAAGTCGGTCCAGGACATGTCCGCCACGCTGGCCATCAGATCGACCCCGGCATTGTTGAAAACCATCGAAGCTGGTCCGAGGTCGCGCCGTACGTCTTCGGCGTACGCCAGAACCGCTGCTCGGTCAGCGACATCGACCTGGTAGGTCGTCACCTTGCCGGGGCGGCACGCCGCCTGGGTTTTCGCCAGCCCCTGCTGGTCGATGTCTGAGGCTGCGACGTGTGCGCCGTTGTCGGTGAGCGCGAGCGTTAGTGCGCGGCCGATGCCGGAGCCGGCGCCCGTGACCACGGCGACGCGATCTTGGTACTTCATCGAATTCCCGCCTCGACGATCGACCGGATCCGGTCGACCGACACTTGAATATTGTTCTGCAGATCTGGCCGGCGATCCCACACGAACAGGAAGAGACGTTCGAAGGCCAGAACGGCGAAAGGCAGCGGAACGCACATCCGGCACTCCTCGGTCAGACGGGTGGCGCCGGCAGTGGAACCGGGCTCGATGAAGTAGGTCCACTGCGTCCAGTCCCGTCCCATTACCTGGACGACGAACGAAAACTTGTGTGCTGGTTCGGCTTCAACGACTTTCGCAACGGTACGCCATCGGCCAAGCCGCCGCCGGTTCCACGCATTAAAACGATCCGGGGCCAGCCACTCGGCGCGCACCGTCTCCGGACTCCACTCGGGGATTCGCGTGACATCGGAGACGACCGCGTAAATCTCGTCCGCGGAGGCTCGCACCTCGGTTGACGCCGAAAGTGTCTCGTCCTTTTGCAGCAATGACATCTGATATCCCTTGCTAGTCGCTCAGTGCCTGTTCACGCGCCCACCGGTAATCGGCCTTGCCCGACGGGCTGCGCTCGATGACGTTGCGGAACACGATCGCCTTGGGAAGCTTGTAGCGCGCCAACGTCTTCGCGGCGTGTGCAACCAACTCATCGGCGTCGGCGTCAACCCCCTCGGCGAGCGCGACAACGGCGACGACCTCCTGGCCCCAACGCTCGCTCGGGCGTCCGGTGACCACCACGTCGGCCACGGCGGGGTGCGATGCCAGCGCGGTTTCGACTTCCTCGACGAAGATCTTCTCGCCGCCGGAATTGATCGTCACCGAGTCGCGGCCCAGCAGCTCGATGTGGCCGTCGGCGGTGTGCCGCGCCCGATCACCGGGGACCGCGTACCGAACGCCATCGATGAGCGGGAATGTCGCGGCGGTCTTGGTGGCGTCGCCCTTGTAGCCAAGGGGAACATGGCCCCGTTGCGCCAGCCAGCCGATCCCGTCGTGACCCGGTTCCAGGATCGTTCCCAGATCTTCGGCGGCCACAAAAGTATCCGGCCCGGCGTTGAACGTGCCGGTAGACACCGCTCCCGACATCGACAGGTGGTGCATCTGCGCTCCGGTCTCCGACGACCCGACGCCATCGGCGACGACAACGTTCGGCAGCACCTCGATCAGACGTTGCTTGACGAACGGGGTCATCAGCGCCCCGCCACTGGCAATCACGGCCAACGACGACACATCCGCGATGCCTTTCTCGATGGCGGCGAGTAAGGGCCGCGCCATCGCATCACCGACCACCGTCACCACCGACACCCCTTCGCGTTCGATAGTGCGGACAACGTCCTCGGCGTCGAAATGATCAACGACCGAGGGGAAGACGATGGACTGCCCCATGGTCAAGGCCGTCATTACGGTCCACTGGGCGGCACCGTGGATCAGGGGAGGCAGCACCATCAGCTTGGTGCCCGGGGCCGCGACCGCCGCCGCCACAATCTCATCGAGCGAGCCCGCGGGCTCGCCGGTGTACAGACTGCGGCCACCGAAGGAGGTCATGAAGATGTCATGCTGGCGCCACAGCACCCCCTTCGGCATCCCCGTGGTGCCACCGGTGTACAGGACGTACAAGTCGTCGGGTGAGTGCTGCACCGGCGCCGGCTTCGAAGCAGCACCGGCTGCGATGGCGGCCTCGTAATCCACCGCACCGTAGAGCAATTCGTTTCTTGAGTCGTCGGCGATCTGAATCAGGACGCGCAGCTGCGGCAGATCCTGCCGGACCTCGGCGACCCGCGGGGCGAACGCGGCATGGTAGATCAGGGCGGTCGCCCCAGAATCGGCCAGCAGATATTGCAGCTCACTCTTGACGTAGCGGAAGTTCACATTGAATGGGGCAACCCGCGCCTGAAAGCTGCCGAGCAACGCCTCCACGAATTCGTTCCCGTTGAACGCGTAGATACCGAGCAGATCCTGGCCCACCTCGTGCCCGGCGAGCTCGGAGCGGTCGGTGTGGCACCCCAGTCCACGGGATTGCAAGTATGCGGCGAGGTGGTTCGACCGTTTAATCGCCTGCGCATAGCTATAGCGCCGGTCGCCGTGGATCAGCAGGTCCCGGTCCGGAATCGCGGCCGCGACGGCCTTGGCGACAGCGGGTACCGTGAATTGTGCTGCGGTGTCTGACATCGTGCCTCTCACGGCTGGTGGGGAAGCAACCGGACCATCAGGCCGGTGGCCTCGCTGAGCAGCTTCCCGTCTGCAGCCGTCATGCTAGCGGAGATGAAGATCTTCCTGCCGTCGATCTCTGTGATGCGGCCCTGGGCGGTCAGTGGCTCCTCAATTGGGGTGATGCTGCGGTAGTCGACGTGCAGGAACGCGGTGCGAGTGGGCGGGCAAGATGCGCCCGTAACCACCATCCCGAATAGCCAGTCATAAAACAGCGGGATCATCCCGCCGTGCACGGCGTTGTTTCCGCCCACATGGGATCGAGTGAAGTGCCCTTTCATGGTGACGCCGTCGGGCCCGGAGTCTGGGACGCTCCATGGCGGCATCAGGGGATGACCGAATCCGGGCAGGTCAACGACTCGCCCGGCCGGTGCCTGCGCCGCCGGCACTTGGTGGCCGTCCAACAACGCGCAGGCGTCTTCGACGTGTTGGGCCGCGGTGGTCCACGTCGAACCGCCCGGGTCGGTGGAGACGGTCAGATCCTGCAAGCGGCGCAGCGCGGCGACAAACCGCCCTAGCCCAGGCGGCGTGTGATCGGCCGGCTTGATTTCGGGAAATCCGCCCCGGACGGGATGCGCTTCGGGAGCCGTGTCGGCTGTGTCCGTCATGGAGTCCCCTCGGCGTGCCGCTGCCACGAGTCAAGCAGCTCGTTTGTAGTGGTGATGGTCGCCAGTAGCGACAGCGTGTTGGCGATGATCGCGGCGCCGTACTCGGTGGGTATGCCGGCAACCGCATCTTTGGGCACAACGACGCGGTAGGCCGCGTTGACCGCGTCCATGACGAAGTTGGGGATCGCGATATTCAATGAAACGCCCACCACGACGACGGTGGATACTCCGAGGTTCCGCAGCACCGCGTCCAGGTCGGTGCCCCCCATCGGTCCGATGCCGTGCCACCTACTCAGCACTAGATCTGTTGGCTCGGGACCCAATTCGGGCAGCACGGCGGCCCCGGGTGTGCCCGGAGTGATCTCCACTTCACCGCGCCCGAGGGCGAATATCTTCGCGTTGTGGTTGGAGCCCAGTCCATCGGGTCGCCGCTGCACCAAGCAGTGCACGACGTGCACCCCCGCCGCCCGCGCCGCGGGCAACAGCCGAATGATGTTGGGCAGCGCGACGCGTCGTGCTTCTTCGGCGAGCGCCGCCAGCCCGGCGTTGGGGCCGATGACTGCGCCCTGGCACTCCTGGGTGACGATCGCCGTGTGCCCGGGCGCCGCCAGTTCGGCGAGTTGGGGCTTCATGCCGGAACGTCATAGAATTGCATCGCCCATTTCCGCAGTGCCATATACCCTTTCGCGTCCACCTTGGAGAGTGCCGGCTGCTCCACATACTTCTGGTAGCGCCAGATTTGCAGATCGTCGAAGACGGTGGACAGAAACTGCTTTTCGATGAGCTCCCGCAGCTTGCCGTGCGGCACGTCGGAGTCATCGCCGGGGATTCGCGGCCACCAGATCGAGTAGAACAGGTCCGAGGTCGCGTCGTCGACCGGTGTGCAGGTGAAGATCAGCCGATGGTTCTGCGCACCCTCGAAGACGCTGATCGCACCGCCCAGGCCGAACAAGTGGCTGTGGAAACGCAGCGCGAGATCGTCGGGGTTGTCACTGCGCGCATCCGGCCAACCCGCGACGAATTGCCATTCTTGGTCGACGATCTTCCAGTCCAGCACTCTGGGCGTCACCGTGGCGTGATGCACGTATTCGAAATGGGCACTGTCCGGGGCGTTCTCAGCCACGATCTGTGGATGCACCGGTTCACCCTCCGCACGCCGGGAGAACTCCGGATAGGCCCGGTAGTAGGCGGCCGGATCGGCCTCGAATTGCGGGAACTTGTGGAAGATGTCCGGCATCTCCCAGTGCGGCGCCTTGCCGTCCGGGTGGTGCCAGATAAACACGCAGTCGTACTGCTCACGGACGGGAAACACTCGGAGCGTCAGCGCGCGGTTGGGCCGGTCGGGTTGGTACGGGATGTATCGGTTGGTGCCATCGGGGCCCCACCGCCAGCCGTGGAACGGGCACTGGACGCAGTCGCCCACCACCGTGCCGCCATGGCCGATGTGCGCGCCGAGGTGTTTGCAGTGTGCCTCGAGTACATGCAGCTCACCGGACTCGTCGCGGTAAGCGACCAGGTCCTCACCGAAGTATCGAAGCGGCCGGACCTCGCCGGCCGGAAACTCGGGAGACCACCCCACCATGAACCACCCGGTGACCTTCCAGGTGAACGGGACTAACACGTCGGCGCCTCTCCCGATCGTTGATACTAAGACCGTTACAGTATAGATTTCAGCAGTTCGTTTTGTGCACGGCAAGGAGCGTTATGGCTGAAGAGCATGTTCGGGTGAATGCAGCGCAGTTCGACGCGCTGGTGATCGGCGCCGGATTCTCCGGCCTGTACATGCTGCATCGTCTCCGGCAGCTCGGAATACGCGCCCGGGTGCTGGAGATGGCCGAAAATGTCGGCGGCACCTGGCTCTTTAATCGATATCCGGGCGCCCGGTGCGACATCGAGAGCATCGAATATTCCTACAGCTTCTCCGAAGAGATTCAGCAGGAGTGGGTTTGGACGGAGTCGATGCCGGCCCAGCCCGAGATCGAGGCCTACCTGAATTTCGTCGCCGACCGGCTCGACCTGCGCCGCGATATCCAGTTCGGTACCAAGGTCGTCGCGATGGCCTTTGACGAGGAACCCGCCGCGTGGGTGCTGCGAACCGAGCGCGGCGAGTCTTTTACCGCCCCCTTCGTGATCGCCGCCTCGGGCATCTTGTCGGTGCCGCTGGAACCCGACATTCCCGGGATGAGCGCTTTCACCGGAACGTCGCTGTTCACCAGCCGCTGGCCGAAGGAGGGCTTCGACCTGACCGGAAAGCGGGTCGGCGTCATCGGCACCGGCTCGACCGGTGTTCAGCTGATCCCGGTCGTGGCTCGGGAAGCCTTGCAGCTCGGGGTATTTCAACGCTCGCCGACGTACACCCTGCCGTGGCGGGTGCACCAATTCCGGCCTGGGGAGCTCGACGAGATGAAGGCCCGCTACGGCGAAATCCGGGCGACCCAACGGGCACACCCGATCGGTGCCGCGCGGCTGAGCGCGTTCTCAGTACTACTCGAGATGCTCAGCAAGCCGGCATTGAAGTCGGCTTCGCGGGAAGAACAATTGCGCGCTATCGACGAGAACGGCATCTTGGGTGCGCTGAGCTGGGGCGATATCTTTTTCGACATCGAAGCCAACCAGATGGCCGCGAAACTGTACGGCGAGGCCGTAGCCCGGATCGTCAAAGATCCGGAGACAGCGGCCTCGTTGGTGCCCGTGCATCCGTTCGCGTGCAAGCGGCCGATCATCGACCAGGGTTATTACGAGACTTTCAACCGGGATAACGTCACCCTCGTCGACCTGCGTAAGTCGCCCATCCGCGAGGTGACACCGACCGGCATCCGTACCGAGCACGGGTTGCACGAACTCGACGTCATCGTCTACGCCACCGGATTCGACGCCATGACCGGCGCGCTGAGCCGCATCGATGTCCGCGGTCGCGACGGAATATCGCTGGGCGAGTTCTGGGCCAGCGAGGGTCCGCTGTCGTACCTGGGATTGGCGGTGGCCGGCTTTCCGAACCTGTTCACGGTTCAGGGACCCGGCGGCCCGAGTCCCGCCAGCAACTTCGTCGCCGCTTTGGAGCAGCATGTGGAATGGATCGGCGACTGCATCGTGCATCTGCGCGACAACGGATTCCGGACCATCGAGGCGTCGGCCAGTGCGCAGCAGGAATGGATCGACCACGCCACGTCAATCGTCGCGTCGACGGTGCTGGTCCATTCCTCCTGCAACTCCTGGTACAACGGTGGCAATGTGCCCGGCAAGAAGCGGATGTACATGGGATATACCGGCGGAATCCCCGAATACCGGCGCCGCTGTGATGAAATCGCCGCCGGCGGATACACCGGTTTCAAGCTGGCGTAATTGATTTTGGGAGCTGGTTTAGGGTGAGCGACATGACGGGCTTGTCACTGGCATCGCGGGGTCTCGACATTGTCCGTGAGCTGGGTATGGTGCTGCCGCGGACGGTGGCCGGTCTCAACGAATCGACCGGCTGGTCCCCGGCGTCGCCCCGCGGCGTGCGCCAGTTCGGTGAGGTCATGCTCGACGAGCTTGCCCTGACCGGCTTTTCGCTGCTCGGCGGGGCGCCGCCGGCGCTACGGCCACTGAGTGAGTGCGAACCGGCGGCCGAGGAGCTGTCGACGCTGGGCATCGACCGCGCGCATGCCGACCCCAAACCTTTACGGGCCGCCGCGACACAGCAGCGACACTTGCCCTTTTTGGGGGCCGGGTTGTCCTATGAGCGGATGACGTTCGAGCATGACCCAGAACTGCCCAAGACGTTAGAGGCCGACGGACTGGGCGGCCCGGTGCGGGCGGTAGTGCATCTGTGCCGGCACAGCGACGGTCCGCGGCCGTGGCTGATCTGGGTCCATGGCGCCGGTCAGGGTGGCACTGAAGACCTGGTGCTGTCCAGGATCGGCCGGATATACAACAAGCTGGGCTTCAACGTCGCCATGCCGGTGCAGCCCGGCCACGGATGCCGGCGCCGGGACTGGCCGGCCTATCCGGACATGGATCCACTAGGCAACGTCGCGGGCATGATGCGCGCTGTGTCAGAGGTGCGCGCCGTGGTGCAGTGGGTGCAGCCGCAGGCCACCGCCGTTGTGGTGGCTGGGATTTCGATGGGCACGCCGGTGGCGGCATTGGTGTCGCATCTGGAGCGACAGGTCGACGCGGTCGCCCTGTATACCCCGATTCTGGGGCTCAACGCGATGATCGCGCGACACCTGTCGCGCTGGGGATCATCGCGGGACGGGCTGCGGGAGCTGTTGGAGTCGCCAGTGGTCTCGCAACTGACCTCGGTAATCGATCCCCTAAGCGTCGACCCGGCGCCGCCGCCGGAGCGCCGCCTCATTGTCGGAGCGTGGCACGACCGGATGGCGATGCGCGAGCCCACGACCGCGTTGCAGGAGCGCTGGGGCGCCGAACTGTACTGGTATGACGGCAGCCATGTTGGTCACATCTTCTCTCGGCGAGTGCACGCGGTGTCGGATCGATTCCTGCGTGCAGTCGCCGACGATGTGTGCGACGGGTGATGGCTGCCATCCGGACTGCCCGTGAAGTGGTCGAACTGTACAACCTCGTGGTGTGGAACGACCACAACCTCGACCTGGCCGAGGAGTTGTTCGCTGACAACGTCATTCGGCACGAGGTTGGTGAGGCGCACACGCTGACCCGCGCTCAGGCCGTCCAACGGGTAGCGGATGTGTGGCAGGCCATGGACTCGCTGCGTTTCGACCTGAACATCGTTATCGCGTCAGACGACGGAGAGCACGTCGCGATCGTCTACGACTCGACCATGAAGACCAGTGACGGCACCGAGACCAACNNCAGCATCGAGGTGTTCCGCGTCGTCGCCGGCAAGATCACCGAGGTGTGGAACTGCGGCTACAAGCAAGGAGTTTGGAATTGACCGGAACCGATCGCACGCTAGACGAACTGGGCTATTACCTGCTGGCCGGCGCTGGTGGGGAGGGACCGGCAACTCTGATGGACGAGGCTCGCCGTGGCGAGGAGCTGGGCTTCGGCACCGCGTTCATCTCCGAGCGCTGGAACGTCAAGGAGGCCTCATCTCTCGTCGGAGCCGCGTGCGCGGTCACCAACCGGATGCAGATCGCCACCGCAGCAACCAATCACAACACCCGTCATCCGCTGATCACCGGATCGTGGGCGACCACCATGCACCGGCTCTCCGGCGGGCGCTTCACGCTGGGCATCGGCCGCGGCATCGCCGCGATTTACGGGGCCTTCGGCATACCGGCGGTAACGACCGCGCAGATGGAGGATTGGGCCCAGGTCATGCGGCGGCTCTGGCACGGCGAGGTGATCTTCAACCACGACGGCCCGATGGGCAAATACAACATTCTGTTTCTCGACCCCGACTTCAAGGAAGACATTCGGCTGGCGCTGGTGGCATTCGGGCCCAACACGCTCGCACTTGGCGGCCGGGCGTTCGACGATGTCATCCTGCACACCTACTTCACCCCGGAGACGTTGCAGCGCTGCGTCAAGACCATCAAGTCGGCCGCCGAAAAGGCTGGCCGCGACCCAGACAACGTGCGGGTGTGGTCGTGCTTCGCCACCGTCGGCGACCATCTTCCCGAACAGTTGCGGCTCAAGAAGACGGTTGCGCGACTGGCTACCTACCTGCAAGGGTACGGCGATCTCCTTGTACAGACCAATAATTGGGATCCCGCTGTGCTGCAACGGTTCCGGGCAGACCCGGTGGTTACGTCGATCGCCGGCGGAATCGACCACAAGGGCACGCCCGAGCAGATCGAGCACATCGCGACGTTGATTCCCGACGAGTGGCTGGAGCCGTCGGCCACCGGGTCAGCCCGGCAGTGTGTCGACCGCATTCGCAAAGAGTTCGAGTACGGCGCCGACGCGGTGATCATGCACGGCGCGACACCCGATGAGCTCGAGCCGATCGTCGCGCAGTACCGCGCCTAGAACCCGCTCGCGCAACGGCACTTACGGCAGGATGACCGTCCGCGTCACCGGTTCGGCCGCCGCTTGCCGGCTGGACAGGCCGCGTTGCAAGGCTGCCAGCAGCGCGTCACGCGTCTCGCGTGGATCGATGAGTTCGTCGAATCCCATGTGTTCAGCCGAGCGGTAAGACGCCTGCAACTCGGCGTTGCTCAGCTTGACGGAGAGATCCTCATCGGCATGCGACGCGCGGCTTAACGCTGCCGCACTCATGGCACCCATGGTCGCGCCAGGGTAGGCGAAGGTCGCGGCCTGGTCGTCGAAGCCCAGCAGTGACATGACCATAGAGCCGAACCCGTAAGCCTTTCGCAGCGTGAGGTGCAACTTCAACGTGGTCGCCGCGGTCTGGGCGGCAAACATGCGAGCGCCATAGCGCAGCACGCCACTGCGCTCGGACCGGCTGCCGGGCAGCATGCCGGGGTTGTCGGCGAGGAAGACGATCGGCAGGTGATACGAGTCGGCCACCATGATGAAGTGCGCTGCCTTGTCGGCGGCGTCGGCGTCGATCGAGCCGGCCAACACCTGGGGCTGGTTGGCGACGACGGCGACGGGATGGCCGCCGAGGTGTGCGAGGGCGCAGATGATCGCCCTGCCGAACCGTGGCTGAACCTCGAACCAGTCGGGGCGGTCAAAGATCACATCGAGCACGGCGCGGATGTCGTAGACGCGGCGGTTGTCGCGGGAAACGATGTCGAGCAACTCCGGGGTAGGCCGTGGCTCGCTTGTCTGGTCGGCGGCCAGCGAAGGCGGATATGACCACGCGCTTGGCGGGAAGTACGACAGGTAACGGCGGACGTCGTCGAGCACAGCTTCGTCGTCTTCGCCGACATTGTGGATGACTCCGCTCGGCAACGCGACATCCGGTCCGCCCAGGTCCTCTTTCGAGATGTCCTCTCCGGTGGACTCTTTGACGACGGGAGGCCCGGCGGTGAAGATCGCGCCCTGCCTACTCATGATTCGGAAGTCGGACACGGGGGCCACCAGCGCGCCATGGCCCGCCGAGGGGCCGAGCACTGCGGCGACCGTAGGGACGCGACCCGAGCACTGCGCTTGGGCGAGCAGGTCGGTCGGGGTACGCCCGTAATGTCCACCGGTGGGCCGAAAGCCGGCTCCTTCGAGCAGCATTACCAGCGGGATCTTGTTCCGTACCGCCAGCTCGGCGATGCGGTAGCGCTTGGAGTTGCCCCCGGGTCCGATGCTGCCGGCCATCGTGGTGAAGTCCTCGGCGCCCAGCATCACCGGCGACCCGTTGATCAAGCCGGAGCCAGTGACGATCGCATCGGCCGGGACCTCGCCGCCGACGAGCGTGCCGAGTTCGCGGAAGGTGCCCGGGTCGAGGAGCCGCTCGATGCGTGCGCGGGCGTCCAGCTTGCCCTTGCCGTGGTGCTTGTCGAGCCGCTCGGGGCCGCCCATGCTCATCGCGTGCTGACGGCGACGGTCGAGATCCTCGAGCGTCTCCGCCCAGTCCGGGCCTTTCGTCATACTTCGTCCCACCTCGATACCGTCGCGTGCTCAGACCTGCCCTGTTCCTGTACCAGCAGGGTCACATACTGGATTGCTTACTGTAAAGTTACCCACATGGCTAGCGCCCGCCGTCTCAAGGTCGACGGCGGCATTCCCAATCAGCTTGCCCGAGCGGCCGAGGCGGCCGGCGCCCTGGAACGGGATGGCTACGACGGGGGCTGGACGGCTGAAACCAGCCACGATCCCTTTCTGCCACTGCTGCTGGCCGCCGAACACACGTCGCGACTCGAGCTCGGCACCAACATCGCGGTGGCGTTCGCGCGTAATCCGATGATCGTCGCCAACATCGGCTGGGACCTGCAGACGTATTCGAAGGGCCGGTTCATCCTGGGTCTCGGCACCCAGATCCAGCCCCATATCGAGAAGCGATTCAGCATGCCGTGGAGCCATCCGGCACCTCGGATGCGTGAATTCGTTGCTGCGCTGCAGGCGATTTGGTCGGCCTGGCAGGACGGCACCAAGCTTCGTTTCGAGGGCGACTTCTACACCCACAAGATCATGACCCCGATGTTCNNGGCCACCTCGGTCACCCCTTCGTCTCCAGGCGCTACCTCGACGAGGTGACGATGCCGGCGTTGGAGCGCGGCATGCGGCGCGCCGGACGTGATCGCAGCGCGTTCGAGCTCTCGGCCGAGGTGATGGTGGCCACCGGTGAGAACGACGCCGAACTGAAAACCGCGACCGACGCCGCCCGCAAGCAGATCGCTTTCTACGGGTCGACGCCGGCTTACCGCAAGGTGCTCGAGCTGCATGGCTGGGGCGACCTGCAGACCGAACTCCACCGCCTCTCCCTGGAAGGCGAGTGGGACGCCATGGGCTCGCTCATCGACGATGACATGTTGAACGCTTTCGCCGTCGTCGGGCCGGTCGACACCGTCGCCGGCGCCCTCCGAAGTCGCTGCGAGGGCGCGGTCGACCGCGCCCTGCCGATCTTTATGACCGCCGCTGGTGTTTCTAAGGCTTTCATTGCCGCCACCGTACTGAAGGAGTTTCGCCTGTGAGCGCACCGACGATGGACGACGCGGCCAAGGTATTCGCAGATCCGTTGGCGTATACCGATGAGCGCAGATTGCACGCGGCGCTGAGTCATCTGCGCGCCAGCGCTCCGGTGTCGTGGGTCGACGTGCCTGACTACCGTCCCTTCTGGGCGATCACCAAGCACACCGACATCATGGACATCGAGCGCGCCAACAACGTCTTCACGAACTGGCCCCGGCCGGTCCTAGCCACGGTCGAGGGCGACGAACTTCAGTCCGCGGCCGGTGTACGCACGCTGATTCACCTGGACGACCCGCAACACCGGGTGGTGCGGGCCATCGGTGCGGACTGGTTTCGNNTACGTCGACAAAATGCTGGCCGAGGGTCCCGAGTGCGACTTCGTCCAGCAGGTCGCGGTCAACTACCCGCTGTACGTCATCATGTCGCTGCTGGGCCTGCCGCAGGCCGACTTTCCGCGCATGCTCAAGCTGACCCAGGAATTGTTCGGCAGCGCTGACAGTGAGTTCAAACGTGGTACCACGGACGAGGATCAGCTACCCGCACTGCTCGACATGTTTCAGTACTTCAACGGGGTGACC
>PLSK01000289.1:22849-23269 GCA_003165155.1 Mycobacterium sp.
CGCTCATCGACAATCCGGACCAGCTTGGGCGCCTGCGCGACGATCTCGGCTTGATGCCGATGGCCACCGAGGAGATGATCCGCTGGGTCACCCCGGTCAAGCATTTCATGCGGACGGCCGCCAGCGACACCGTCGTGCGCGGAACGCCGATCGCCGCAGGCGAGTCAGTGCTGCTGTCGTACGTGTCGGCCAACCGCGACGAGGACGTCTTCGACGACCCGTTCCGCTTCGATGTCGGGCGTGAGCCCAACAAACATGTCGCCTTCGGCTACGGCGTGCACTTCTGCATGGGCGCGGCCCTGGCCCGGATGGAGATCAACAGCTTCTTCTCTGAGTTGCTGCCCAGGCTGAAATCCATTGAGCTGAGCGGTGATCCCGAACTCACCGCCACCACTTTCGTCGGCGGCCTCAAACACCTGC
>PLSK01000307.1 GCA_003165155.1 Mycobacterium sp.
GCCCCGCCCGCACCGCCCGCGCCCAGCCCGGCGCCTCCCGCGACCGGTGCGCCCGCGGGTGACGCGCCGCCGGCCGACGAGCCGGCGCCTGCGGATCCGCGCAAAGACCTCGCCGAGCGCATCGCGCAGGAAAAGAAGTGGCGGCAGAACACCAGCCAGTACATCCAGATGGTCGCCCTGCAGTTCGAGGCCAGCCGCTGCGACAAGAAGGACATTCTGGCCGGCAACGACGACCCGACGCTGCCCCTGGTGGCCTGCTCGACCGACCATAAGGCCGCGTACCTGCTCGGGCCGTCGATCATCAGTGGCGACCAGATCCAGGACGCCTCGTCTGGGATGAACACGCACGGCATCGGCTACGTCGTGGACGTGCAGTTCAAGTCCGGGGCGTCGAATACCTGGGCTGATTTCACCGCCGCCCACATCGGCACCCAGACCGCCTTCACCCTGGACTCGCAGGTTGTCAGCGCTCCGATGATCCAAGAAGCGATACCCGGGGGCCGCACCCAGATCACCGGCGGCGATCCGCCGTTCACCGCATCGACCGCGCGCCAGCTGGCCAACGTCCTCAAATACGGTTCGCTGCCGTTGTCCTTCGAATCGTCGGAAGCCCAAACTGTTTCGGCGACATTGGGATTGACGTCGCTGCGGGCGGGCCTGTTCGCGGGTGCGATCGGGCTGGTCCTGGTGTTGTTGTACTCGTTGGTGTATTACCGGGTGCTGGGATTGCTGACGGCTTTGTCGCTTACCGCTTCCGGCGCAATGGTTTTCGCGATCCTGGTGCTGTTGGGCCGATATATCAATTACACCCTGGATCTGGCGGGCATCGCGGGTCTGATCATCGGCATCGGTACCACCGCCGACTCGTTCGTGGTGTTCTTCGAGCGCATCAAAGACGAGATCCGGGAGGGCCGCTCGTTCCGGTCGGCGGTGCCGCGCGGCTGGGTGCGGGCCCGCAAGACGATCGTGTCCGGCAACGCCGTGACCTTCCTGGCCGCCGCGGTGCTGTATTTCCTGGCGATCGGCCAGGTGAAGGGATTCGCCTTCACGCTGGGCCTCACCACGATCCTCGACCTGGTGGTGGTGTTCTTGGTGACTTGGCCGCTGGTCTACCTGGCCTCTAAGTCGCCGACGCTGGCGAAGCCGGCGTACAACGGGCTGGGCGCTGTTCAGCAGGTCGCCCGCGAACGCCGGGCCTCGCAGGTGCAGACGGGACGGGGGTAGCGCTGATGGCTGCAAAGGCTACTGAAAAGGCTACCGAAAAGGCTTCCGAAGAGCTGGCTTCCGACCCGCCACGGCACAGCTTTCTTTCGCGCCTCTACACCGGCACCGGTGCGTTCGAGGTGATCGGACGGCGCCGGCTGTGGTACGGCATCAGCGGCGCGATCGTCGCGATCGCGATTGTCAGCATCATCGTGCGCGGCTTTACTTTCGGGATCGATTTCAAGGGCGGCACCACGATGTCGTTTCCCGCCGCAGGCGGGACCGTCCAGACCTCGCAGGTGCAGGACGTCTTCAAAAAGACGCTGGGCCACGACCCCGCATCGGTCGTCACCGTTGGCAGCGGCGCTTCGGCGACGGTGCAGATCAGTTCGGAAACGCTGTCCAACGACCAGACAACGCAGCTGCGTAACGCGTTGTTCGACGCGTTCCAGCCCAAGGGCGGCGACGGCAAGCCCAGTAAGGCGGCGATCAGCGACTCCGCGGTTTCGGAGACCTGGGGCGATCAGATCACCAAGAAGGCGCTCATCGCGCTGGCCATCTTCCTGGTCCTGGTCGGCCTCTACATCACCGTCCGCTACGAGCGCTACATGGCCATTTCGGCCCTGACGACCATGGTTTTCGACCTGACGGTGACCGCCGGCGTGTACTCGCTCGTGGGCTTCGAAGTCAGCCCGGCCACCGTCATCGGGCTGCTGACGATCCTCGGGTTCTCCCTCTACGACACCGTCATCGTGTTCGACAAGGTCGAAGAGAACACCCACGGCTTCCAGCACACCGCTCGGCGCACCTTCGCCGAGCAGGCCAATCTGGCGATCAACCAGACGTTCATGCGCTCGATCAACACCAGCCTGATCTCGGTGCTGCCGATCCTGTCGCTGATGGTGGTCGCGGTGTGGCTGCTGGGCGTGGGCACGCTGAAGGACCTGGCGCTGGTGCAGCTGGTCGGCATCGTGGTCGGCACCTACTCGTCGATCTTCTTCGCCACTCCGCTGCTGGTCACGCTGCGGGAGCGCACCGAGCTGGTGCGCGCCCACAGTCGCCGGGTCGGCAGACGGCGTAGTCCCGGTTCGCGAGACTCCGACGCGGCCGCTGATGCGTCTTCGGAAGCACCCTCCGATGCACCCTCCGACGCCCCTTCAGAGGAGGAGGTCACCGACGCCACGCAGGAGAACGCGCAAGCTCTCGCGGCGTCCGACAAGCCCGTGGCGAACAAACCGGCCCCGGGTGCGCGGCCGGTGCGGCCCACCGGTACCCGGCGTCCGACCGGCAAGCGGAACGTGGGCCGGCGGTAAGCCGAGATGGCCACCTGGCGTCGGCGCGTGGTGGGCTCGTGGACCAGGGGGGCCAGCTGGACATCCGCAGCCCTGGTTGCGACGCTGGCCGCGGCTGCCACGCTGACGGCGTGTTCGGGTAGCGCAGCCTCCCAGATCGACTACGTTGTCGACGGCACGCTGGTCACCTACAACACCAATACCGTCGTCGGCGCCGCATCGGCGGGAGCGCAAGCATTTGCCCGCACGCTTACCGGGTTCGGGTATCACGGCCCCGACGGGCAGGTCGTCGCCGACCACGACTTCGGCACCATCTCGGAAGTGGGCGGTGCGCCCCTGGTGCTGGACTATCAGATTGCCGATAACGCCGTCTATTCCGACGGCAAGCCGGTGACNNTGGGCGGCCCAATCCGGCCGCTATCCCGGCTTCGACGCCGCCACCCAGGCCGGCTACGTCGACGTTGCGAAGATCGAGTGCCTGCCGGGGCAGAAGAAGGCCCGGGTGTCGTTCACCCCGGACCGCTCCGTCGTCGACTACACCCAGCTGTTTGCCGCGACCTCGTTGATGCCGTCGCACGTCATCGCCGACCAGCTGAATATCGATGTGACGGCCGCGCTGCTGAGCAACAACGGGCCGTTGGTGGAACAGATCGCGCGGCTGTGGAACACCACCTGGGATCTCAAACCCGGCCTCATGCCCGATGAAGTCGCCAAACGTTTCCCGTCGTCGGGACCGTACAAGATCGACTCCGTCCTGGATGGTGGCGCGGTGGTGCTGGTAGCCAACGACCGCTGGTGGGGCCCCAGGGCGATCACCAGGCGGGTAACCGTGTGGCCGCAGGGACCTGACATCCAGGACCGGGTCAACAGCCGCAGCGTTGACGTTGTCGACGTCGCGGCCGGATCGTCGGGAGCGTTGACCACCCCGGACAACTACGAACGCACGGACTCGCCGTCGGCCGGGATCGAGCAGCTGATCTTCGCCCCGCAGGGTCCGCTGTCGCAGCCGCGCGCCCGCCACGCGTTCGCGCTGTGCACGCCGCGCGACTCGATCGCGCACGACGTCGGGGTGGCGATCGCCAATTCACGCCTGGCGCCGGCCACCGAGGACGGGGTCGCCCTGGCCGACGGTGCCGCCGAGGCCGGCCCGTTCGGCAAGGCGGATCCCGCTGCGGCCCGCGATGGGTTGGGCGGCGCGCCGCTGTCGGTGCGGATCGGCTACCAGGGACCCAACGCGCGGCTGGCGGTCACCGTCGGGGCGATCACGACGTCGTGCTCGGCGGCCGGTATCAACGTCACGAACGTCACGTTGGACTCCTCGGGCCCGCAGGCGCTCAGGGACGGAAAGATCGATGCGCTGTTGGCCGGCACCGGTGGAGCGACCGGCAGCGGGTCGAGTGGATCGTCGGCGATGGATGCCTACGACCTGCACACCGGCAACGGAAACAACCTGCCCAGCTACACAAATGGCCAGGTCGACGGCATAATCGGCACGCTGGCGGTATCCGCCGACCCCGCCGAGCGTGTCCGGCTGCTTGCCCAGGGCGCCCCGATCCTGTGGGCTGACATGCCTACGTTGCCGTTGTACCGGCAGCAGCGCACGCTGCTGATGTCCAAGAAGATGTATGCCGTGAGCAGGAATCTGACCCGTTGGGGCGCGGGCTGGAACATGGACCGATGGGCGCTGAGGCGAGCATGACCGGGCCGTTAGCCGGCGTCATCGCGTCGCTGACCCGGGAGGTCGCCGACTTTCCCAAGCCGGGAATCCAGTTCAAAGACCTGACCCCGCTGTTCGCCGACGGCGCCGCGATGGGCGCCGTCACCGACGCACTCGCTGACGTTGCGTCCGGCGCGGACCTGGTGGCCGGCATCGACTCTCGTGGCTTCTTGGTGGCGGCGGCGGTAGCCGCCCGGCTGGGCGTCGGCGTGCTGGCCGTTCGCAAGGGCGGCAAGCTGCCGCCGCCGGTGTACGCCGAGCGCTACGACCTGGAGTACGGCAGTGCCACCCTGGAAATCCCCGCCGCCGGTATCGAACTGGCGGGTCGCAGCGTTGTGATCATCGACGACGTGTTGGCCACCGGCGGCACGCTTTCCGCGGCGAAGAGGTTGCTCGAGCGCGCGGGGGCCGACGTCACCGGATCCGCGGTGGTGGTGGAACTCAGTGCGCTGGGCGGTCGCAAAGCGATCGCACCCTTGCAGGTACACAGCTTGAGCCGCGTCTAATCGGGCTATCCTCGAGATCGGAGGTGACCAACGTGGCGGACGAACAGGGCACGGCGCAAGCCGTTGACGAGTCTGCCGAAGCCCTGCCGGTCGAGGCGCTGAAGACGACCAGCAGCGCGTCGCGTCGGGTCCGGGCCCGGTTGGCCCGGCGGATGACCGCCCAGCGCAGCGCCCTCAATCCCGTGCTGGAGCCGCTGGTGGCGGTGCACCGGGAGATCTATCCCAAGGCGAACCTGTCGCTGCTCAGCCGCGCCTTCGAGGTCGCCGACGAACGGCATGCCACTCAATTGCGGCATTCCGGTGATCCCTACATCACCCACCCCTTGGCTGTCGCCAACATCCTGGCCGAATTGGGCATGGACACCACCACTTTGGTGGCCGCGCTGCTGCACGACACCGTCGAGGACACCGGTTACACGCTTGAGGCGCTCTCCGAGGAGTTCGGCGACGAGGTCGGCCATCTCGTCGACGGCGTGACCAAGCTGGACAAGGTGGTGTTGGGCAACGCCGCCGAAGGCGAGACCATCCGCAAGATGATCACCGCGATGGCACGCGATCCGCGGGTGCTGGTGATCAAAGTGGCCGACCGGCTGCACAACATGCGCACCATGCGCTTCCTGCCNNCTGGGGATGGCCAGCGTCAAATGGGAGTTGGAAGACCTGTCGTTCGCGATCTTGCACCCCAAGAAGTACGAGGAGATCGTTCGGCTGGTCGCCGGCCGCGCGCCGTCCCGGGATACCCATCTGGCCAAGGTCCGTGCCGAGATCACCGCCGCGCTCAACGCGTCGAAGGTCAAAGCGACGGTCGAGGGTCGTCCCAAGCACTACTGGTCGATCTATCAGAAGATGATCGTCAAGGGACGCGACTTCGACGACATCCACGACCTGGTCGGCATTCGCATCCTGTGTGACGAGATCCGGGACTGCTACGCCGCTGTCGGCGTGGTGCATTCGCTGTGGCAGCCNNCCGCTGGAGGTGCAGATCCGCACCCGCGACATGCACCGCACCGCCGAATACGGCATCGCCGCGCACTGGCGCTATAAGGAAGCCAAGGGCCGCAACGGCGTTCCGCACCAGAACGCCGCCGCCGAGATCGACGACATGGCCTGGATGCGCCAGCTGCTGGACTGGCAACGTGAGGCCGCCGACCCGGGCGAGTTCCTGGAGTCGCTGCGCTACGACCTTGCGGTGCAAGAGCTTTTCGTGTTCACACCCAAGGGCGACGTGGTCACCCTGCCGGCCGGATCGACGCCGGTGGACTTCGCCTACGCGGTGCACACCGAAGTCGGGCACCGCTGCATCGGCGCCAGGGTCAACGGCCGGCTGGTTGCGCTGGAACGCAAACTGGAAAACGGCGAAGTCGTAGAGGTTTTCACCTCTAAGGCGGCCAACGCCGGGCCGTCGCGGGACTGGCAACAGTTCGTGGTGTCACCGCGGGCCAAGGCAAAGATCCGGCAGTGGTTCGCCAAGGAGCGCCGCGAGGAGGCGCTGGAAGCCGGCAAAGAGTCGATGGCCCGCGAAGTCCGCCGGGGCGGACTTCCTTTGCAGCGCTTAATGAACGGTGAGTCCATGACCGCGGTTGCCCACGAGCTGCATTACACCGATGTGTCCGCGATGTACACCGCAGTCGGTGAGGGCCATGTGTCGGCCCGGCACGTCGTGCAGCGGCTGTTGGCCGAGCTAGGCGGTATCGACCAGGCCGAGGAGGACCTCGCCGAGCGGTCCACGCCCGCGACCATGCTGCGGCGTCCGCGCAGCACCGACGATGTCGGGGTTGCCGTCCCCGGTGCCCCGGGCGTGCTGACCAAGCTGGCCAAATGCTGCACGCCGGTGCCCGGCGACCCGATCATGGGATTTGTCACCCGCGGCGGCGGGGTCAGTGTGCACCGCACCGACTGCACCAACGCCACATCTCTAGAGCAGCAGTCCGAGCGCATCATCGAGGTGCTGTGGGCGCCATCGCCGTCGTCGGTGTTCCTGGTGGCCATTCAAGTCGAGGCGCTCGACCGGCACCGGTTGCTGTCGGACGTGACCCGCGTGCTGGCCGACGAGAAGGTCAACATCCTGTCGGCGTCGGTCACCACTTCTTCGGGTGACAGAGTGGCGATCAGCCGGTTCACCTTCGAGATGGGTGACCCCAAGCATCTCGGCCATCTCCTCAACGTCGTGCGCAACGTCGAAGGCGTCTACGACGTCTACCGGGTGACGTCCGCGGCCTAGGCTTTGGCATGCCGAGTCTGCGGGCGAAAGTGACGCCCTGGGCGCAGTTTCGGCGTGTGGCCGGGCGCGCCGCTTAGTCCAGTAGTAGCGACTTGATGGTGACTTCGGTGGCAGGCGCTCCGTCTTCGCCGCCGCTGGCGACGCCGCCCTTGGCGATCTTGTCCAGAGTAGCCAACCCGTCGGCCTGAATCGTGCCGAAGACCGTGTACTGAGGCGGCAGCTGCGAGTCTTTGTAGACCAGGAAGAACTGGCTGCCGTTCGTGCCCGGCCCGGCATTAGCCATAGCCAGGGTGCCGCGCGGATATACAACGGGCTCTTGCAGTTTGGGATCATTCGGCGGGTACTGATCGGTGGGGTACTCGTTGACGAATTGATAGCCCGGACCACCGGTCCCGTCGCCCTTTGGATCGCCACATTGCACTACGCCCAGTCCCGCGGAGGTGGTGAGCCGATGGCACTTGGTGTCTTTGAAGTAATTCTGGCCGGCCAGGCTCGCGAAACTGTTGACGGTGCAGGGAGATTCGTTGTTGGCCAGCAGCAAACCGATGTTGCCTTGGCTGGTCACCATGCTGGCGCTCACGGTGGCCGGGGTGGTTGGAATCTTGCCGGTGCGCGGCGGATTGACGGGCTTGATGGCTTTATCGGCCGAGGGTGTGTACTGGCAGTTGGTGCCCAGATTTGCCGATGGTTTGAACGGCGGCATCGGTGCGGCCGGCGGCAGCGATTCGGCGGACGTGCTGCTTGCGGTGGAGTTGGACTCAGAGCTGGCCGCAGAACTATTGGTAGTCGTTGCCGCGGTATTGGTCTTCTGGTCGTTTTTACCGTCAATCACGGCGATCACTACCCCCGCGATCACGGCCAGCGCCACTACCGCGCCACCAGCGATCACCAGGATCCGGCGCCGTTTGGCTTGTTGATTGCGGCGCTCGACCTGTCGTTCGAGTTTGCGCTTCGCTGTTGCACGTCGCTGTTCGTTGGTCGGCACCGCCGGTATTCCTCCCTGATCGTTTTCAGCCGCGGCCTGAGCAGCTAGCCCTGGCTAGCTAAGGTGGCTGCCGCGACCCGTGTCAAGTGTTTCATTGGCCGATCGGCAGCGCGCCGCGGATCGTCCCTGGTGGCCCTTATCGGCCACCGGCGGCCTGGGATGGGAAACTGGAACCGTGTTGATCACCGGATTTCCCGCCGGCTTGTTGCAGTGCAACTGCTACGTGCTGGCCGAACGGCCCGGCTCGGACGCTGTCATCGTGGACCCGGGCCAGCGTGTGATGGGCCAGCTACGGCGCATCCTCGACGAGAATCGGCTGACCCCGGCCGCGGTGCTGCTGACCCACGGGCACATCGATCACATGTGGTCGGCCCAGAAGGTGTCCGACACCTACGGCTGTCCCACCTACATTCATCCCGAGGACCGGTTCATG
>PLSK01000320.1 GCA_003165155.1 Mycobacterium sp.
GACCGCACCGAGTCGGCCAAGTCTTGATGCTCAGGGGTTATCGCGATCGGCATTGGTCGCCTTCCCATGCTTCGGATGCCTGTCGGGCCTTGTCGGCCGAGCGCCTTCCAAGCTAACAACCGGGCGGTTGGTTGATGACATCGGCCACCGGCTGCCCATCGCGCAGTCGGCGGCAATTCGCGACCGCCTCGGCCAGATAGCGCCGCATGGTGTCGACGGTGGACCAGGTGACGTGCGGCGTCAGCACCACGTTGTCCAGACCGAGCAACGGGTTGTCGGGTGCCACCGGTTCGACTTCGAAAACGTCCAGGCCCGCGGCGGCCAGCCGGCCATCCCGCAGCGCGGCCACCAGCGCATCCTCGTCAACGACGGCGCCACGCGAGGTATTGATCAGCACTGCGCGGGGTTTCATGCCGGCGATGGTTTTCCGGTCCAGCAGATGACGGGTGCCGCTCGTCAACGGCAGGTGTAGCGAGACGACGTCGCTGGCGCCCAGTAGTTCGGGTAGCGGCCGCCAGTCGGGGTGCCCGTCGTCGTGGGTGCTGGTGTGCAGGACGGTCGCGCCCATCGCCGCGACCATCCGGTCCACGTGCTTGGCGATGTTGCCGTAGCCGACCAGTCCGACGGTGCAGGCGCCGATATCGCGTACCGACTCGCCGAGTTCCGGGTCCGTCGGCCAGCCGAGGCCCTGACGCGTCGCGCGATCCAAGACCGGTAGCCGCCGCATTGCGGCCAGCATCAACAACACCGTGCCCTCGGCGACCGACGGCGCGTTGGCGCCGGGCATATTCGCAACGGCGATACCGCACGTCGTCGCGGTCTCCACATCGATGGTGTTCACCCCGGCTCCGAGCTTCTGCACCAGCCGCAGCCGCTTCCCGCGCCGCAGGTCGTCGCCCGAGAGCGGACGGAGCACATGCCAAATCACTTCCGCGTCAGGCAATTCCCGGTAGAAGTTGGTCTGCGACTCGGGAGAGTCATCGTCGGCGCACCAACGGATGTCGAGCCAATCGGCCTCGGGCGCGAGAAATTCAAGCACCTTCTCGCCCGGCACGAAGTGGGCAAGAACCCTTACCGCCACCGCTTGTTGATCCACTTGGCGATTGTGTCAGCCTGGTCACTGCGCGCACCTGGAGTGGTGAAGTAGTGGTCGGTGTCGATCGAGCACTGCAAGCTGAACCACACCGGCGCCGAGTTATCCTCGGCATGCCAATTGAATTCGCGTGCTGAATAAAAAGTTCGCCGATCAAGACACCCGGACCGTACCGAAGACCGCGGCCGAGCGCCGACCTCCGGTGACGGCGGGACGCTAATCGGCCAAACGTGTTTTAGCCAGGGATGTGCATGACGACCGACGGTATTTTGACCGATCTGCAGATCGCGGCGTTGTCGCCCGAGCAGCGACGCGAGCTGATTACCCGGCTGCGCCAGCCCCTCAGCGACATGATTGACCCGGTCGTGCTCAATCGGATGCGGCGCATCCGATTGAGTCTCATGATCGGCGGCTCGATCGCGATGATCCCCTGGCTTGGGTATCTTTCCGTGACGCTGCCGGAGAACTATGTTGCCCACAATTGGACTGCAACCTGGTTGGGCTTCGATGCTCTGCTGGTCGGGTTCATGGTGGCAACCGCCGNNGCGTTCGGGATCGAGCTGCCGTTGGCGATCTTCCTGATCACCGGCGCACTGCGCGTCATGCGGCTCACGATGATGCGGCTTTGGCGGCTGGATCCGGGGATGTCCCTGTTGCAGCTGCCGCTGTTTCCGTAAAGCGCGGCCCGGCAAGCTTCGGGTCGGCGAGATCGTCGAGCAGCGATGTCAGCTGATCGACGAGNNGCAGGCATCTGCAGCGCGTCACCGACGGACTGGCCGGACAGCATGACGAACAATGCCGTGGATTCCGCGCGCTTGCGCACGATGACCGGGTTGGCCAACTGCGCGCTGAACAGCAGCCGCCCGACCCGCGCGTCGCCGTCGATGGTCCGCACAATGTTGGCCATCCCCGCCCGCGTTCGCTCGCGCCACGGCAGTGAACCCGCTGCGGCCTGGGTGGTGGCGGCCAGTTCGGTGACCACCGAATCGAAAACCGCACCGACGAATTCGTCTTTGTCGGTGAAGCTTTCGTAGTAGTAGCGGACTGCCAGGCCGGCCTCGCGGCAGATACCCCGAACCGTCAGCTCCGAGATGTCTTGTTGCTCGGCCCCCAGCAGATCCAGGCCAGCGGCCAGGAATCGGCTGTGACGCATGGCCAGTCGCTCGTCTGCACGCACTCCGCGATACGGCCGGGCGCTTGACGCTTCGGTCCGGGGAGGCATAGCACCCATCTTGACAGCGGGGCGAGGCGGCGACAAGTATCAGGAAACAGCTGTTCTCACAATTGCGCCGCCAGTCCAGCAGGAGGTTCGTAGATGGCGATTCTCGAGTCCGCTCGACAGGTGGAGCGCACTGTGGCCGATCCGGCGGATCCGCGCCGCCCGCAGTCGGGCCGCGGGAGGCGGGGGATCGGTGTCGACGAGGGCCTCATGGGGGTTGCCCTGCTGGCGGGCCCGGCGAACGTGATCATGCAGTTAGCGCGACCCGGCGTCGGCTACGGCGTGCTGGAGAGCCGCGTCGAGAGCGGCCGGGCGGATCGGCATCCGATCAAACGGGCCCGCACGACCTTCACCTACCTCGCCGTGGCCACTGCCGGCAGCGACGCCCAGAAGAAGGCCTTCCGCGACGGGGTAAATCGTGCGCACGCTCAGGTCTACTCCACCCCCGACAGCCCGGTGCGGTACAACGCGTTTGACCGTGACCTGCAGCTCTGGGTGGGCGCCTGTTTATACAAGGGCGGGCTCGACATTCACCGCATCTTCGTTGGTGAGCTGGACGATGAGGACGCCGACCGGCATTACCGCGAGGGCATGGCGCTGGCGACCACGCTGCAGGTGCCTCCGGAGATGTGGCCGCCGGACCGGGCGGCCTTCGACCGGTACTGGCAGGAGTCGCTGGCGAAGGTGCACATCGACGACACCGTCCGCGAATATCTTTATCCGATCGCGGCGGGGCGGATGCGAGGGGTACGGCTTCCGCAGCCGCTGCAGCGCTGGTCGGACGGATTCTCCTTGCTGATCACCACCGGGTTCTTGCCGCAGCAATTCCGCGACCAGATGCGGTTGCCGTGGGACGCCGCCCGGCAACGCCGGTTCGACCGGCTGATGGCCGTGGTGCGCATGGCTAACCGCCTCATGCCCCGATTTGTCAGGCGGTTCCCGTTCAACGTGTTGCTGTGGGACGTGGACCGCAGGATCAGGACGGGCCGCCCGCTGGTGTAGCCGCGGCCTGCGCGACGCGCCCGTGATGCGTCGAGTTGATAACGACAATCATATTCATTAAGCTACGGCCTGTGACCGCGCCGATCTGGATGGCTACGCCGCCGGAAGTGCATTCGGCGCTGCTCAGTAGCGGGCCGGGACCGGGGCCCATGCTGGCCGCCGCGGGGGAGTGGTCTGCGTTGAGTACCGAATACGCTTCAGCCGCAGAAGAACTCAGTGTGGTGCTGGCGTCGGCGCAGGCGAGCGCATGGGAGGGCCCGAGCGCCGCGTCGTACGTTGCCGCACATGGCCCATACCTGGCGTGGTTGACGCAGGCCAGTGCGAACAGCGCGGGGATGGCAGCCGACCACGAGACTGTGGCCACGGCCTACGCCGCTGCCTTGGCAGCCATGCCGACGTTGCCGGAGCTGGCAGCCAACCACGCGATTCACGGAGCGTTGTTGGGCACGAATTTCTTTGGCATCAACACAATCCCGATCACGCTCAACGAGGCCGACTATGTGCGGATGTGGGTTCAGGCCGCCCTCACGATGGCGACCTATCAAGCCGTCTCCAGCGTCGCGGTCGCGTCGACGCCGCAGACCACCCCCGCGCCGCAAATCCTGAAATCCGACGCATCAGCCAATCCCCCGTCGCCGGCGGCCTCCAACCTACTGCCGGGGTTTCTGCAGGAGTTCCAGCAGCAGATCGAGCAGTTCCTGCAAAACCCGCTGGGGCTCCAGCAGCAGATCGTGAATGCCATCCTCAACACTGGCCAGACCGACAACCCGCTCTCGCTCCCGCAGTGGCTCGTGAATTTCCTGCAAACCGACTTCGGTATCGGAAATAGCCAACTTGCACACGACCCGACGATCGACCTTCCGTTCGATAACGTCGTTGCGAGCATCCTGCAACACTTCGGCATCAACTGGAGCCCTGCAGGCGGCACCATCAACGGAGCCACCTACGACACATTCACCAACCCCGGCCAAGCGTCGTTTTGGATCGCTCGAAGCCTCGAACTTTTTGAGGATTTTCAAAATTTCGGGGTAGACCTGACGCAAAATCCGGTGCAGGCCTTTCAATGGCTGATCAGCTGGCAACTGTTCGATTTCCCGACCCACATCGGACAGGTCCTTGCCTATACAATCAGCAGCCCAGCAGTGGCCCTCGCGGCGCTCCCCGCCATCGCCCCAACGGCAGTTGTAGCCTTCGCAGGGCTGGGCGCCCAGGCCGCCCTGCCTCCACCCGTTATCGCGGCGGCTCTGGCACCCGTTGCAGCGCCCAGTATCTTGCCGGCCGTGGGGCTGACCTCAATTTCCGCGCCGGTCGCGGCCCCTGCGCCGCCGCCGTCGCCTGCGCCCACGCCTTCTGCACCCCCCGCTCCTGCGGCTCCGGCGCCCACACCGCCGCCTGCGGCCGTGGGCGGGGCGGGTTTTTCCCCTCCGTATTTGGTGGCGCCTCCGGGCATCGGGTTCGGCTCCGGGATGAGTGCCCGCGCCAGCTCCAGCGCGAAAAGGAAGGCGCCGGAGCCCGATATTGCCGCGGCAGCGGCCGCAGCGGCAGCACGGGAGGCGGCGCGGGCGCGGCGGCGCCAGCGGGCGCGGGTGCGGCAGCGGGGGTACGGCGATGAGTTCATGGATATGAATCACGACGTCGACCCAGACTGGGGCACGCCGCCGGGTAAAGCGCCAGTCGCGTCGTCCATGGCATCGGATCGGGGTGCCGGAAATCCCGGGTTCACCGGCACGGCAGCCAAGGAAACGGCCGCTCAAGCGGCGGGGCTGACCACGCTAGCCAGCGACGAGTTCGGTA
>PLSK01000254.1 GCA_003165155.1 Mycobacterium sp.
TTACTGGGGGTCAAGTGGTCGCAGGTTCAAATCCTGTCAGCCCGACAGAGGCCAGAGGGTGTTTTTACCCTCGTGACAATTAGATTTCGGGGGGTTGACCCCCACCGTTGACCCCCGGCGTTTCCGGCACTGCTCGGCCAGCAAACCTCGCCACGGCGGCGTGCGTGGCCACCAGTTTCGGATTAAGCGCGGGCGAATCACAACTTTTGTGACGGCCCTCGCCAGCCTTGTCCAATTTGAAGTGCATGCAGCACGAGGAAACGATACTGACGGAATGGATAAGCGAGCTCCGCGACCGGCTTCTTCGGCGGATGCCGCTCGCTGGCTGACTGACCGGGTTGATATATGGGGTCCGGATTGGGTGACCAACATGGTCGGCTCAGGGTTCGAGGCATATGCCCGGCTGTTGCATCCGCTCGCCGACGAGCCTGGCGCACCGACGTGGGCGCAGGTGGCCCGGTCCAATGGCCGCATCATTCACCCGTCCGCCCAGTGGAAGATGATCAGCAGCTTGCAGCCAGGATCATTGACGGCGGCGAAGGTATTTGCAGGGCGTAGCCACCCGAGTGGCCCACACGGGGGAAACCTCAACGGCTGGGCGCTTGAGGCGCTCTGCGCCGTACTCGCCGGGCACACGACGACCCCACAGACGTGCTACTTCGCGGTCTGGGAGGGCTGGGGTGGACTCGGTGAACCGCGCCCAGGGTCGACTATGACGTCCTTCTTTGGTTCCGGTCCCCCCCTCCGCCGCCGGGGCCCGCGCCTGCCGAGTGGCAACTTGACTTGAGCGGGCCCAGGTTCCCGATGCCCCATCGCAATAGTTACTACCTGTTCGAAGGCCACGTCGGCCAGGCCGTGCGGATCGGACATTGGGTCCACGAGACGTTTTTCATACCTCAGTCGCCACAATTTCTCTGGCCCGTCGATCACGCCTGGTGCGTCGGTACCGAGATCGACGACGACTCGACGTTTATTGGGGGCTCAGGTGAACTCGTCAACGAATTGTGCGCATCCGAAGTACTCGAAGTTCTCCGGATCGCACCCGATGCCCCCTACGAAGATCGTCTGAACGTCTGACCGATGACGAACGAGATACAAGATGTTTGACAGACTTAACGCCGATGCCCTCACGGCCATCGCCTTCGCACAAGAACAGGCGCGGGCGTTTAATTCCGATCACGTCGACACCGAGCATCTGCTACTCAGCCTCGTTAACGAGGACACCCGCCTGGCGGCCCAGGCACTGGGATCACTCGGCGTCACCTTCCAAACCGTGCACACCGCCGTCGAAAAAACTATCGGCTTTGGCCAGCGCCGACAGAGAGGCATCGTTACCCCCTTGCCTAGGACGGTCCTTGAGCTTTCTGAGCACGCAGCGAATCTACTAGGCCACAACGACATCGGCACCGAGCACTTACTCCTGGGCTTGATCGCTGCCGCCGATTCCGGACTGACACTACTTACCACCCTCACCGGGTTGAGCAATGAAGAACTGAGCCGCCATGTGCTCGACTATTTCGCGGCCCACCCGGCACTGGAGCAGGCAGGCACGGGGGAACGGACATTTCTGACCCCCGAAAGCGTCAAGCGCCTCACCGCTCCCTCAGAACAGATGACGAACGAAGTAGTACAGCCGCTCGTCTGGCGGGGTGCGTTCAGCGATGAGGAACTAGACAAAGCGTTGCCTCCTGGTGCGCACTGGCATGAACACGCTTTCAGCGATGCCACGCGGATCCTGTGGCTCATCTCGGTGAGTCCTGTAGCCGTGGAATTGACCGCGCACAACGGTAAGAAGTGGCAGCACGGTCTAGACCACATGACCCTGCTTGAAGGTAAGGACTTCACGGCGGTGCTGGCGATCGCTCAACAGCAAGCCGCGCTGGCCGATCACGCGCTTTCGCAACAACACCGGAGGCCCAAGATGTTTGAGAGATTTACTTCCCCTGCCCGCAAGACAATTGTCCTGGCACAAGAACAGGCGCGGGCGTTTGATACCGATCACATCGGCACCGAGCATTTGCTTCTCAGCCTCGTTTACGACGACACCAGCGGGGCGGCCCAGTCACTGGGATCACTCGGCATCACCTTCCAAATCGTGCACACCGCCGCCGAAAAAACTACCGGCGTTGGCCAGCGCCCAAAAGGACACATCCCGTTTACCCCCGCAGCTAAGACGGCCCTTGAGCTTTCTCTGCGCGAAGCGGATCAGCTGGGCCACGAGTGGATCGGCACCGAGCACTTGCTCCTGGGCGTGATCGCCGCCGCCGATTCCGGACTGAAACTGCTTGTCTCCCTCACCGGGTTGAGCAGTGACGAACTGCGCCGTCATGTGCTCGACTATCTCGCCGCCCACCCGTCACCGGAGCAGGCAGGCATGGGGAAACTGACGTTTCTGACCCCCGGCAGCGTCAAGCACATCAGCCTTACCGCAGAACAGCTTTCGTTGATCGCCGACGCCGCCATTAAGGCGAAAAGCAGCATCGACGCCTGGATTACACAGCGGCTGCTGGCAGCTGCACGTGACGAAACATCGACCGACGAATAGTCGCGCCTACTCGGTGATCGCCTCCCGCGCCGCCATAAATCAGTCCTAGCTCAGGAGACAGCATGCCCAGCTTCGGGAGCCTCGTTCCCTGCACCACAGGCGGCATGATGGTCCTGCCACCGCGGCACTGCCCGAACGGCCAACGGCTCGGCCCTAACCGGGTGCTGGTGGGTCATCAGCCGTGCGCGGGCAGCTGCCACGACATGCCGCGCTTGCGCTTGGGGCATGCGTCCACATCGCTCCGCGTTTACCTGCAGTTATTGCGTAAAACAGTCCTGTGCACGACTATATATGCATGAGCGAGATGACGACGGTCGCAGGCGCCGAGGTCCTGGGGGTCTCAGCGCGGCAGATCGCGCGGCTCGCCCGCGCGGGAGAACTCACCGTGACGCGCACGGTCGCCGGTGCACTCCTGCTCGATGGCGCTTCGGTGCACCGGCTGGCTAAGCAGGGCCGCCACAACGGCCGGCCGTGGACTGCGGCCACAGCGTGGGCTGCGCTCGCGTTGCTCTCCGGTGAACGTGTCGATTGGCTGGACAACTCGGCGATGTCACGGCTGCGTCATCGGCTGCGTGCCAGTAGTGCTTCCGAGTTGTGCTGGATGACGCGTCGCCGCGCGACAGTGCATCGGATGCAGGGCTGGGGCAAAGAAACGGGACTGCTGCATTCAGGGGTCAGCGCGTTGCGCGAACAGGTGATGTCCGAGCTGTTCGATCTCGCAGCGGTCGACAGGGGAGCCGACGGCTACGTTCACGCTCGCGACTTCGCCGACGTGGTCACAACGTTGGGGCTCTTCGACGACGTCGACGGCGATGTGACTGTGCGAGTGGTACCTGACGATGCTGGATACGCCGTCGATCATGTTCTCACAGCGGCTGTTGCGGTCGACTTGGCCGAGTCCCTGGACACCCGTGAGTCGGTTGCGGGTATGCGCGTCTTGGAGGACTTGCTCGACGCCTTCCGTTCCAGTGATGCATATGCGCGTCGGCGCACGTCCGGGCGACTGGCCGGATGACTTCGGAGGCCGACGGTCGACCGGTCTGGCATGTGAACGCCCCTGCAGGCGGATTGCTGCCGCCATGGCCGCAGCTTGTTGAGATCGTGCAGTCCATCCCGCACACCCAGTGGACGCTAGTCGGTGGGCTGATGGTGCAGCTCCACGCCGCGTACGCGGGATTGCAACTCACCCGCCCCACCCGCGACGTGGACATGCTCCTGCACATCGAGACTGGCGCGGCCACCTTCGGCGGTGTCCGGCACGAGTTGGAACGACTCGGCTACGCACTGCTCGAACCGGTCGGCGACGGCCCGGTACACCGATTCGTTCGCGGCCCTCGCGACGCCGAGACGGTCGACGTCATGGTTGCCGACCACCTCTCGCCGAAGTGGCATCCGAGGGCACCACATCGAAAGGTATTCGCGGTCCCCGGTGGCACCTCAGCTCTGCGCAAGACGGTGAACTGTGAGGTGAATAGCGGCGAGGAAGTCGTAGTGCTCAGCATTCCCGACGTCCTCGGGGCGCTGGTCCTTAAAGGCGCGGCATACATGGAGGACTCCCGTGACCGGGGACGCCATCTTGACGACGCGGCGGTGCTGGCATGCGCGGCGACCGATCCGGTTGGTGACCGTGCTCGGATAATCGGCAACGACCGGAGACGCATCTGGGCGTTGTGGATGGTACTGCAAGATCTCGACCACCAGGCATGGATAGCCACCGGGACAAACTCCCGACGAGGCCACGGCGCACTGCGGGTGCTGGTCGGCGGCTGACAATCGAGTCTGCCACCCCTGGGGGTCGTCTTCGCGCCACAGCCTGATGTTAGGCAGTCGCCAGCCCCGTCCAGCATCCGGACGAGCGCGATACTGCCGCGCGCTGGTGCACGTCAGCGCTCGTTATGCACTGCGAATCGGAGACCCCGTTTTCCCTGTCGCCATTGTTCGGTCGTCAGGTGGGTTCTTTGCCTTGCCGGCGAATGTTATCTAGTCGCTGACGGTTCGTGGAGAATTAAATAGAACGATCCCGTGCGCGTGAGTAGCGGGGGACGAGACTGGGTCCAGTAGCTGGTCACCCACCGTGTACGTGTAGTCGTTTCGATTACATTCGTCTACGGAGTTGGCGGATGATCGACGCGATGCGGAAGCTGATCCGTCGTGCGAATATCTCCCGGACAAGACGTCCAGTTCGACGCCGGTGGATGATCGGTCGCGGCCCTCTGGTTGGGACCAGTCTGGGACCACACGTTATGCGCGATGGTGAACGACCTGCGCGTCTGTGCACGCTATGCATGCGCACGAATCGGCCGCCTCCTGTCAGCGACCTGCGTAAACGCGTTACCGCTATTTACTGGGGGTCAAGTGGTCGCAGGTTCAAATCCTGTCAGCCCGACAGAAGAATATAGGCTCTGAACTGCTGTGATGGCGCGATCGGGCCCGGATCATTCGTTGCCCGTGGTGCTGGTCTTGGGACCAGGCCGGTCTCATCACGGTGCCGGATCGCACTTGACCTTCTGACGTCGTGGCGCTGAGGCGCACGATATGCGCGCTGGTGCACGTCAGCGCACGTTATGCACTGCGAATCGGAGACCCCCTCTTCCCTGGCGCCATTGTCCGGTCGTCAGGTGGGATCTGTGCCTTGCCGGCGAATGTTGGCTAGTTGCCGACGGTTTCGCGCAGAAGTAAGCAGAACGATCCCGTACGGGCGAGTGGCGGGGGACGAGAACGGGACTACTGGGCGGGCTGGCTCAGTTCGCCA
>PLSK01000203.1 GCA_003165155.1 Mycobacterium sp.
GACGGCGTCATGCCGCAGACGGTGGAGGCCATCAACCACGCGCAGGCAGCTGATGTGCCGATCGTGGTGGCGGTCAACAAGATCGACAAGGAGGGCGCCGACCCGACCAAGATCCGGTCGCAGCTCACCGAATACGGTTTGGTGGCAGAGGAATTCGGCGGCGACGCAATGTTCGTCGACATCTCGGCCAAGCAGGGCACCAACATCGATCAGCTGCTTGAAGCGGTGCTGCTAACCGCCGACGCGGCCCTGGACCTCCGGGCGAACCCCGACATGGAAGCCCAGGGTGTGGCGATCGAGGCACACCTGGACCGCGGTCGCGGACCGGTTGCGACCGTGCTGATCCAGCGCGGCACGCTGCGCGTCGGCGACTCGGTGGTCGCCGGTGACGCCTACGGCCGCGTCCGCCGNNCAGGTCATCGGCTTCACGTCGGTGCCGGGTGCGGGCGACAACCTGCTGGTGGTCGACGAGGACCGGATTGCTCGCCAGATCGCCGATCGCCGCAGTGCACGCAAGCGCAACGCGCTGGCCGCACGCTCTCGCAAGCGCATCAGCCTGGATGATCTGGATGCCGCGTTGAAGGAGACGTCGCAGCTCAACTTGATCCTGAAAGGCGACAACTCCGGCACCGTCGAGGCGCTGGAGGAGGCCCTGCTGGGCATCGAGATCGACGACGAGGTCGAACTGCGCGTCATCGACCGCGGCGTCGGCGGTGTCACCGAGACCAACGTCAACCTGGCGTCGGCATCGGATGCCATCATCATCGGTTTCAACGTGCGGGCCGAAGGTAAAGCGACGGAGCTGGCCAACCGCGAGGGCGTGGATATCCGCTACTACTCGGTGATCTATCAGGCCATCGACGAGATCCAGAGTGCGCTAAAGGGCATGCTCAAGCCGATCTACGAGGAGAAGCAGCTGGGTCGCGCCGAGATCCGGGCGCTCTTCCGTTCTTCCAAGATCGGTGTCATCGCCGGCTGCATGATCACCTCCGGTGTGGTGCGGCGCAATGCGAAGGCCCGGCTGTTGCGGGACAACATCGTGGTCACCGAGAACCTCAGTGTGACCTCGCTGCGGCGCGAAAAGGACGACGTGACCGAGGTGCGCGAGGGCTTCGAGTGCGGTATGACTCTGGGTTACTCCGACATCAAGGAAGGCGATGTCATCGAGTCCTACGAACTGGTGGAGAAGGAGCGCACCTAGATGGTCGATCAGGGACGGGCGCGCCGGCTGGAGAAGCGGATCAACGCGATCGTCGCCTTGGCGATCGAGCGCGAGATCAAAGACCCGGGGCTGGTCGGCGTCACCATCGTCGACACGAAGGTGACTGCCGACCTGCACGATGCGACGGTGTTCTACACGGTGATGGGACCCACGCTGGACGACGAGCCGGATTTGGAGGCTGCCGCCGCAGCGCTGGAACGGGCCAGGGGTGCGTTGCGCACCAAAGTCGGGGCAGGCACCGGTGTGCGCTTCACTCCCACTCTGGCCTTCAGCCGGGACACCACGTCCGACAACGTGCAGCGGATGGAGGAGTTGCTGGCCCGTGCTCGCGCGGCGGACGCCGACCTGGCGCGAGTTCGCGAGGGGGCCAAGCCGGCGGGGGAGGCCGATCCGTACCGCGACAAGGGGTCGGAAGAGGAACCAGTGGGGGCACTGGACGGGCTCGGTGCCGAGGACACCCGTGACGGCGATCGAGCCTGAGGCCGAGCTGGCCCCGCTTGTGGGCACGCGCGTCGACGCGGTCGGCGCAGCCGGGGTCCTGTCGGCCGCGGAAACGATCGCGGTGATCTGCCACGTCAATCCCGACGCCGACACGGTCGGCGCCGGGCTGGCGCTGGCCACGGTGCTCGACAGGTGCGGCAAGCAGGTCGAGGTCAGTTTCGCCGCACCGGAGACGTTGCCGGACTCGCTGCGCTCGTTGCCCGGCTGCCACTTGCTGGTCAGCCCCGACGTGCTGCACCGCGACGTGGATCTGGTTGTGACCGTTGATGCTCCGAGCGTAAAGCGGCTCGGCGGTCTGCGTGACTTGGCCGGTCCTGACCAGCCGCTGTTGGTCATCGACCATCACGCCTCCAACAACATGTTCGGCACCGCGAACTTCGTTGATGTGGAAGCGGATTCCACCACGCTGTTGGTTGCCGACATTCTCGACGCGTGGGGGAAACCGATCGACCCCGACGTCGCGCACTGCATCTACGCGGGGCTCACCACCGACACCGGGTCTTTTAGATGGGCCAGCGCGCGCGCCCTTCGGCTGGCGGCGCGGCTGGTCGAAATCGGCGTGGACAACGCCGCGATCAGTCGGACACTGATCGACAGCCATCCGTTCGTTTGGTTGCCGATGCTGTCGCGGGTGCTGGGATCGGCGAAATTGCTGTCCGACGCGGTCGGCGGCCGGGGGCTGGTCTACGCGGTCGTCGGCAATCGGGATGTGGCCAGCTCACGCCCAGAAGAGGTGGAGAGCATCGTCGACATCGTGCGGACGACGCAGCAGGCTGAGGTGGCGGCGGTGTTCAAGGAGGTCGACCCGGACCAGTGGTCGGTCTCGATGCGAGCCAAGACCGCTGTGGATCTTGCGGCGGTCGCGTCCGGGTTCGGCGGCGGCGGCCACAAGTTGGCCGCCGGCTACTCGACGTCGGGCACGATCGAGGATGCTGTGGCGTCGCTGCGCGCTGCCCTGGGCTGACTTGAGCTTCCCCTCGAACCGTGGAGGGTTTCTCTGTGCTGGCCGGTTGGCCTGATGTCATCCTCGCGTGACGAGCTTGCGACTGCAACGTGGGTTCTCGCCGAACGTGCCATCGCTCTGCGCGACTTACCTGACTTGCTGTAGCGATTCACGGGGGTTCGACCTGCGCTACAGCAAGTTCGCATTGGTGCACGTTAATTTGCTGGGACATGTGGCTGAAATCGTCATATCTTTGTCATTGCAGCCACTGCCCTGATGGTCGACTCTTGGTGTTATGGCCCGCCGCATCGTCTTTGTTGCCTTCCCGGATCTCCAGTTGCTTGATCTCGCCGGGCCGCTTGAGGTGTTCTCGATGGCTGATCGGTTCGGTGACAGGGGAGCGAACGAATATGTGACCGAGGTCGTGAGTCCTGACGGCGGTGTGATACGTGCGTCGAGCGGACTGGAGATCGTGGCGCATCGCGCGATCGGTACCTGCGGGGGATCGATCGACACTCTTGTCGTCGTCGGCGGACAAGGCGTCGCCCAGGCGATCATTGACGATCGGCTCGTTGCCTGGATCGAATCGGCCGCGCAACGCGCCCGGCGGGTGACCTCGGTTTGTTCCGGGGCTTTCTTACTTGCCCGGGCCGGGCTGCTTGACGGCCGCAGGGCGACGACCCACTGGTCGGACTGCGCCCGTCTTGCTCAGCTGTTCCCGCAAGTGAGTGTCGATCCGGACCCAATTTTCATCCGGGATGACAACGTGTGGACCTCGGCCGGAATCACCGCCGGCATGGACCTCGCCCTGGCCTTGGTCGAAGACGATCTCGGCCCCGAACGTGCGCGTGAGATCGCCCGCCAGCTCGTGCTATTCGTCCAGCGTTCCGGGGGGCAGTCACAGTTCAGTGCTCAGCTCGCAGCTCAACGACCTCAACGGGACATCCTCGCGGACCTTGCATCCTGGATCGCCGACCATCTCGGAGATGACCTCTCGGTCCCCGTCCTGGCCGCTCGCACGTCCATGAGCGTGCGGAACTTCTCGCGCCGCTTCGCCCAGGAGTTCGGCACCACCCCCGCTGCCTACGTCGAGGCCGTCCGCGTGGAAGCGGGACGGCGGTTGCTTGAAACAACCCGACGTGGACTGGCCGACATCGCCCGGGACTGTGGCTTCGGCACTGTCGAGACGATGCATCGCAGCTTCCAACGCACCGTCCGAGTCACCCCTGGCCAATACCGCCAACATTTCAGTACACGAACACCCGCCTGAAAAAGAGGACCTCCATGCGCATCGTCATCCCATTATTCGACCAGTTCACTGCCCTCGACGCGGTCGGACCCTACGAGGTGCTATCCAAGATCCCTGGCGCCGAGGTCGTCTTCGCCGCCGCCGAGCGTGGCCCGGTCCGTAGCGACACCGGCACGCTCGCCATCGTGGCCGACGCGTCGCTGCAGGAGATCGACAGCTGCGACGTGCTCGTCGTCCCCGGCGGACCGGGCAGCCGCAGGATCACTACCGACGAGACACTCATCGGCTGGGTTCGCCACATCCACATGACGACCCAGTGGACCACCTCAGTCTGCACCGGCTCACTCATACTCGGCGCCGCCGGACTGCTGCAGGGACTCGAGGCCACCACTCACTGGGCAGCCGTCGACGAACTCGAAGCGTTCGGCGCCCACTACACCGCCCAGCGGGTCGTCACCGAAGGCAAAATCGTGACCGCAGCCGGGGTGTCCGCCGGCATCGACATGGCCCTCACCCTCGCCGCCCGCATCGCCGGCGACCAGGTCGCCGAAGCGATCCAACTGATGATCGAATACGACCCGCAACCACCTTTCGACAGCGGGTCAGTCGCCAAATCGAAACCGGAAACCGTGACCCTTCTCCGGTCGCTTCTCGCGGAACGCTTAGCGGCGTCCTAGCGCCGTCAGGCCACGGCCGGTTGTTCGGCGGTCTTCTTGTAGTGGTCGGGTGACTGCAGTCCAGCGGAGCTGTGCCGACGGCGGGAGTTGTAGAAATCCGGGCACCAGGTCACCACGACGGTGCACAGGCAGTGTGAGCCGGGAATCCCCCTCATTCATGAGGGGGAGGATTCAAGAGCCACCAACAGCAATTATCCACAAGTAGCCGGCGATCAAAGAGAAAACGACGACCATCGCCAGGCCCAGTGCCGGCCACATCCACATTAGGGTTCGGCGCAAGCCGGAGATGACCATGCCGGTTGTCGTCAGCAGAAAAGCCAGCACGACGCCACAGAGGATGACGACGACCCCGTTAACGTCAGCCTGTCATCGTCTGCAGGTGCTTGCCGTCGCGGCTAGCGCACCTGGGAGCGCCCTCGCTGCAGCACGGCATCGCGGTTGGCGGCGATGTCGTCGCCGGTGGTCCGAAACTGCCTGGCGGCCATGGCTTCCAGCCACAGTCCTTCGCCGGTCAGCGAATCGTCGATCCGGTGGTAGGACGCCAGTAATGCGCGAACCGCGTTCTGGTTGTTGCCGACGATAGAGGCCGCCACCTGGCGGGCGGTGGTCAGCAGCTCCTCGTGCGGCACCACTTCAGTGACCAGACCGGCCCGTAGCGCGTCGCCGGCGGACAGGTAGTCCCCGGTGAGGCTCATCCGACGGGCCATGCCGATGCCTACCTTCTGCGGAAGCCGTACGCTCAGCCCCCAGGTGGGCAGCAGGCCGACTCGCGCGTGTGTGTCGGCGAAGCGCGCGTGCTCGGACGCGATCACGATGTCGCAGTACAAGACCAGCTCGAGGCCGCCCGTGACGGCGGCGCCGTTGATCGCGCCGATTACCGGCTTGGCCATCGCGGGCCATCGCGGTGAGATGTCCGGCAACGCCGCCTGGCCGCCCAGCTCCTTGAGATCCAGTCCCGCGCAGAACACCGGATCTGCGCCGGTGAGGATGACAACGTCGACGCCGTCGTCGCCCTCGGCATCGGTCAGGGCCCCGAAAAACTGATCCCGCAGCGCTGCCGACAGTGCATTGCGGGACTGCGGTCGGTTGAGCGTTAGGGTGCGCACGCGCTCGTCAGTTTGGATCAGCAGGATGTCGTCGCTGGGCATACGGCAACCGTAGTCAGCGTGGCTCACCTGGGTGACGGCACGGTCCCGGGTTCAGTAGGTGCCCGCGTTGTTGGTGGACGCGGTCGGGATCACTGCCAGCACGAGGATCGCACACATGAACGCGAGAATCTGTCGCCGGGTTGGCGCTTGCTCGATCTCCGGCCTTGCGATCGCGTACAGGATTCGGTCGGCCAGCGCTGATACTTTTGGCGCCCAGCCACTTAGAGGATCCATAACCACCCCCTGCGCTTAGGCGATTGACGCAGAGAATAGCCGCAAAGATGCTGCCACCGCGACGGATTGCGCAATTAACTGTGTTCGGGTGCCAGTGCTCCCGGCAACCGCCGCCTATCGTTGAGCGCATGTGCCGAAACATCACCAAACTGCGCGGATTGCAGCCTGCGGCCACCCCCGAGGAGATCGCGGCGGCGGCACGGCAGTACGTACGCAAGGTTAGTGGCGTCACCCGTCCATCGGCGGCCAATGCCGAAGCGTTCGAGGAGGCGGTCGCCGAGGTGACGGCGACGACGACGCGGTTGCTCGGAGCCCTGCCACCCCGGCGTGAACCGCCGAAGACCGTCCCGCCGTTGCGCCGGCCCGAGGTGGTCGCCCGGCTGGCCAGTGCGACATGACGTTGACCTCCGCGCTGACCCCCGGGCTCAAGGAGTGGAGCGCGGTGGTGCATGCGTTGCTCGGCGGCCGTCAGCAGGTGCTGCTACGCAAGGGCGGCATCGGCGAAAAGCGGTTCGAGGTGGCGGAGCTGGAGTTCCTGCTTTTCCCGACGGTCGCCCACAGCCATGCAGAACGGGTCCGGCCCGAGCACCGCGACTTGCTGGAAGCCGCGGCGCCCGACAGCACCGACGAACACCTGCTGTTGCGGGCTGCTGCGAAAGTTGTCGCCGCACTCCCGGTTAACCGTCCCGATGGTCTAGAGGCGCTCGAGGATCTGCATATCTGGACGGCCGAGTCGGTGCGCGCCGACCGGCTCGACTTCCGGCCCAAGCACAAACTCGCGGTACTGGTGGTGTCCGCGGTTCCGTTGCTGGAACCGGTGTGGCTCAACCGCACACCCGGGTACGCGGGCTGTACTAGCTGGGTGCAGCTGCCCGTGCGGCCGGCGTTAGGGACGCCGGTACACGACCAGGCGGCGCTAACCCAGGTCGCTGTCCGGGTCCGCGACGCGGTCGGCTGACAGATCCGACGGGCCAACCGGTAGCCGTAGGCGAGATTTGCCGTAGTGCACGGTATGAGTGGTCGGCTTCAGCTCACGGCCCGTGAGCACTGGTTCGTCGGTGCCGAGGTTGCGCGCGTAGCGAGGAAACCAGCCGCCGGCGATCACGAGGCGGATGCGTGAGCCGGCCCGGAAGCGGTGGGCAATCGCATCGAGTTCGATCTTTACGGTCCGCTTGGCCCGCTTCGTTTTTGGCGCTTGGGCTAGCCGTCGGTAGCCCTCGCTGACGTTTTGGGAGCGACCTTTGGCGTCCACTTCGCTGACCCGGACAAACAGATCGGCGCACGGATTGTCGGAGGAGTGCACCAGCTCGACGATGGGGTTTCCGTAAACGCATAGGTCTCGCGTCAGGGTGGAGCTGGTGAAGGCGAGCGTGTCGTCGCGCAGCGCGAGCCGGGTGTCGTCGCAATAGCCCCCGGTCGGAGAGAGCAACGGACCGCCGATGGTGGGAGTCGGGTCGGCCGGGTCATAGCGAAACGTAGCCGGCGCGATCCCGGTCAGATCGGCCGGCGCGGTCTCGCCCAGATAGCGGCCGGGCCGCAGATGCAGCTCGCGGTCGGAGGTGGCGGGCGGCCAGTCAGGCAGATTGCGCCAGCCCTGGCCGGTGACGAAGACACGAACCCTGCTGGGGCGGCGTAACGTTCGCGCGCCGCTCAGGTGGGTGTCCA
>PLSK01000128.1 GCA_003165155.1 Mycobacterium sp.
GCGGCCACCTACCACGTCGAGATCGCCAATATCGGCACGCTGGAGTCGAATTCGCCAGTGTTGATCAACGACGTCGTCGTCGGCAGCGTGGGCAAGATGACCGTGCGGAACTGGCACGCCGACGTGGAGGTCTCGCTGCAGCCGGGTGTCGCGGTACCGGCCAACGCGGTCGCCACGGTGGGGCAGACCAGTCTGCTGGGCTCGATGCACTTGGCGCTGGATCCGCCGTTGGGCCAGTCGCCGAGCGGCACGCTCACACCGGGGGCCACCATCGGACTTAATCGCTCATCGACCTATCCGTCGACCGAGCAGACGTTGTCCTCGCTGTCGGTCGTCGTCAACGGTGGGGGACTGGGGAAGGTCGGCGAGATCGTCACTGAGTTCAACGCCGCGCTGAGCGGCCGGCAGACCCAGATCCATGACCTTCTCGTGCGTCTGAACGACTTCGTCGGCCTACTCGCCACCCAACGCGACGACATCACCGCGTCCATCACGGCGTTGAACAGGCTGGCTGCCACGCTGGCCGGGCAACGCGACGTCGTCACCCAGGCGCTGAAGCGGATTCCACCGGCATTGGATGTGCTGATCAGGGAACGGCCGCGTATCACGCACGCGTTGGAGAAGTTCCACGTTTTCAGCGACACGGCCACCGGATTGATCCACGACGCCCAGGCCGATCTCGTGAGGAATCTGAAGAACCTGGAGCCCACCGTTCACGCCCTCGCTGACGTTGGACCCAATCTGGACACCGTGCTGGCCTACGCGCCGACGTTTCCCTATACGCAGAGTTTCATCGACCGGGCGATCAGGGGTGACTATCTCAACGAGTTCATCACCTTCGATTTCACGATTCCCCGGCTCAAGAGGGGATTGTTGCTGGGTACGCGATGGGGCCAGGAGGGTGCCCCCATGGTGCCGGCGCCAGGCGATCCCTGGTATTCCACCTACACCAAGGACCCGCTCAAGGCTCCGGTCACGGCCCCACCCCAAGCCGTCGCCGCGGTCCCGCCGTTAGGGGACTCGATGCCGGGACTGGTACCCGCGCCCGGAGCGGCTTCAGCCACACCATCAGCCGACCCGGCGTCGGCCACACAGCCGGCGGCGCCGCCGACCGTTGCTGTGGCGCCCCCCGATGGGGGTGGCAACTGATGCTGAGCCGTTTCGTGCGAATCCAGCTCGCCATTTTCACCGTCGCGTCGGTCATCGGTATGACGGTCATGATCGTCGTCTACCTGCAGGCGCCCACCCTGCTGGGCATTGACCGGATGATGGTGACTCTGAATCTGCCTGGAACCGGTGGGCTGTACCAGTTTTCAAACGTGACCTACCGCGGTGTGCAGATCGGGAAGGTTACCGAGGTGCGGCCAACGCGCGAGGGTGCGGTGGCGACCTTGTCCCTGAACACTTCCCCCCGCATCCCGGCGGACTTGCAGGCCGCCGTGCTCAGCGTGTCGGCGGTAGGTGAACAGTATGTGGACTTGCAGCCCCGCGCCGGGTCGGGACCGTACCTGCAAGACGGCTCAGTCATCGCCGCGCGGAACACCACCGTCCCGCAAGCCGTCGGACCAATGCTGGATCAGGTCAGTGCCCTTGTCACCAGCGTGCCCAAGGACAAGATCAGGCCGTTGCTCGACGAAAGCTATAAGGGGTTCAACGGTTCCGGGTACGACTTCGGATCGTTGCTCGACTCGTCATCGCGACTGATCAGCGCTACCAACGGCGTCGCGGATCAAACAAAGTCCCTCATCGACGACAGCGGCACTCTGCTGGACGGCCAAGCGCAGTCCGCTGATTCGATCCGGATCTGGGCACGCAGCCTTGCCGGCGTCTCCGGGCAGCTCGTCGCCAACGACCCGCAGATTCGGACCCTGCTGGAGGAGGCACCCGGAGCCGCCGATGAAGCCTCGCGGCTGTTTAATCAGGTGAAGCCGACGCTGCCGGTGCTACTGGCGAACCTGACCACTCTGGGTCAGGTCGCTGTGACTTATCACCCGTCGCTAGAGCAGCTCCTGGTGCTGCTGCCGCCCGTTGTCGCCTCCACCCAAGCCTATGGAGTGGCCAGGAACAACCCGACCGGCGAGGCCTTGGGGGACTTCACCCTCACGATCAACGATCCGCCGGCCTGCACCGTCGGGTTCCTACCGCCGAACATGTGGCGATCACCAGAGGACACCACTCAGGTCGATACGCCCGACGGGCTGTACTGCAAGCTGCCGCAGGATTCACCGATCGGGGTTCGCGGCGCCCGCAACTACCCCTGCATGGGCCAGCCCGGCAAGCGCGCGCCGACGGTCGAAATCTGCGACAGCGACAAGCCGTTCGAGCCGTTGGCGATCCGCCAGCATGTGTTGGGCCCCTACCCGATCGACCCGAACCTGATCGCGCAGGGCATCCCGCCCGATGACCGGGCCGGCCCGGACGCCAAAATCTACGGTCCGCTCAACGGCAGTCCGATGCCACCGCCCGCAGCAGCACCACCGGAAGCGCCGGGGCCGCCTGGTGTCACGCCCGCTGAGGCGCCACGTCCAGGCCCGGCAGTACCGCCGACGACGGATCCGGCGCTCCCGGCGCCACCCGGTGGTACCGGTCCGGTCACCGCGCCAAGTTCGTTCAACCCCGCGGTAACAGGCGGCCCATCGGTGGTCTTCGCCACCTATAACCCGCGAACGGGTCAGTACGCGACTCCCGATGGCACGGTGTATCGGCAGTCCGATCTGGTATCGCACAGCGGTGCGCGGTCATGGAAGGACCTTTTCACGACCTGAGCACAGACCGGGATGACCGGGTCTTCACCCGGCCTTGACGAGCTTGAACGGCATGGTGATGAACACCGCCAGGCTCCTCCCGCAGGCACCACTGACGCCCGCTGTCTGATCCTCGCCGAGCAACGTCGACGACGTCGGATCGACAGCACCGCCGTCGGGGGCGGAGGGAAAAAATCGGAATGTCTGCAGGCCGGGCGTCGCCGTGCCGTCTGGGCACGGCTGCCAGTTCGGGACGGGCCGCTTGACGTACCAGATGCCGCTCTTCTGGTAGATGGGAGCGGTCCATCCCCAATCGCTTGTCACCGTGCCGGTGCATTCGGTGGGGTAGCTACACGTCGTCGTCACTGTCCAGGTGCTCCGAACGCTCGCCTGGTCGTGGTAGGCGTCGTTGGTTTTGGCCCATTCCCCGTTCGACGTGGCGGTGTAGGTGCCGTTGAGACCCCAGTCGTCGACTGCCCGGGACGGTGGCGCAGCACCCACGCCGATGAGCGCGGCAGCACCCACCATTGCGGCGCTGATCAGCACCTGAGTTCTGCGCATCGTCTGCTCCTCACCGCGTTAGGGCTGGACGCTGGGCGCCGATATTAACGCTGACGGCATCTGCTCGAATCCACACGCACGTGGCGGCAGCGCGGTTCGTGCTGAGCGACGCTAACACCGGCCGACGCGGCCTTTGACCAAGCTGTCCGCTCAGCGGACGCTCAAACACTGCGAAGATGGCCGGCCGCGGCTAATGCGTTGCAGTGGGACTGGACTCGGGATGGGAAAGTGTCCACCAGGAGGGACAATGCTCTTGCTGGGGCCGTCGGCGTCGATACCGTGACGCGGTGCGATCGTCCGTCTTATCTGCCGTTGCGGTGCTGGCCGGGGTCCTCGCGCCTCCCAACGCCACCGCCGCACCGGCACCGGCTTGTGACGACCCGTTCTGCGTGCCCGGCATCGCGCCCGGTGTCGTACTCGGCGCCGATTGTTCGGATATCACGCATTTCGTCTTCGGGACAACGTCGTGGGGACGCCTGGTGTTTTGCGGGTCGCCTCGCAGGTATGAACCGAGATACTTCCGATCGCCCCCGATGCAGGGGATCAAGGATGAAAACGCCCTGTGCGAGGGGCTACTGAATTCTGTCGCGCAGGCGCCGGATGGCTTATTTCTCACTTGCCAGGCAGTCGACGGTGAGACTCGGTGGGTTCGTGGCGACACCTAGACATCGGGGCGACCCGTGGTGGGCAAGGATCGGCGGGGCGGCACTCATGGCTGTTGCTGGACCGCTGGTCGTGTCGGCGCCCGGGCACGCCGATGACCCTCCGCTGCATCACGTGAGGTACTCCGTCACCGCTGCGCAACAGTTCACCGTGGACATCTACTTCCGCGACACAGACCCGCCGAACTGGGCCGACTACAGCCACAACCCGTACCAATTCAGCCCCAAGGTGGAAGCCCTTGTCGGTCCGGGCACGAAGTGGAGCTTGGAGGTCACGCTGGCCGACCCTCAGCAGTGGGCGATGGTCGCCGCCACCAGTGGACAGTCCGCGGCCACACCGCAAGTTCATTGTGAACTCGCGGTGGACGGGGTCGTGGTCGCCGCCAACGACGGCCCGAAAGGCGCGTTGTGTTCGCCACGTCACTGGTGAGCCGACGCGAATGACCACTGGGTGGAATCGGAGGTCTGGCCCGCGCGGCCGGGGGGTTAGGTTCTGGCGGCAAAGCCGTGTGAGCGGACCACCGCGACGGCCGGCATCGAGCTAAAGGTTCGGCAGACAATGGGCAGGAGGTTGTGATGCTGTCCGGCAGGAATCCTCTTCCGACGCTTGAGGACGATCACGTCGATCGACACCTCGGGACCACCGATGACGACGGGGATGGGGCGGACACCATCGCCGTAGCAGAGGCGGCAGCCGACGAAGCCGAAGCGCTCGCCACGGCTGCGCGTGCTCATGCACGGGCGATCAGGCTGCGTCGGGAGGCCGAGGCGGCGGGCGACGTCGACGCGGTCACCGAGCCGGTGGGCGAGTCCACCCGGCACCGATTTCTGCGCTTCCCGAGATGGACGACGGTGGCCCTCGGCATCGCGATCCTGTGCACCTGCGCGCTACTGGTGGCCAGTGGCTACCTGACTTGGCTGCACCGACAAGCTGAGGCGCGCCACCACCACGCCGCGGAGTTCGTGGCCGCTGCACGCCAGGTGGTCGTCACCTTGATGTCCATCGATTCCACCAAGGCCAAGGACCAGGTGCAACGGATTATCGACGGCTCCACTGGGCAATTCCGGAAAGACTTCCAAAGCGCGGCTGACGATTTCATCAAAGTCGCGCAGG
>PLSK01000210.1 GCA_003165155.1 Mycobacterium sp.
GCCTTGACGTTGATCGCGAACATGGCGTCGAAACCAGCTTCGGTGGTGTCCTCGGTCGGGGCTAACTCCCAGAAGCCGGCGTTGTTGACGAGAATGTCGACTGGCCCAGCGTCTCGAATCAGTCGTCGGACCTCGTCGGGAACGTTGAGGTCGGCGGCGATGAAGCGAGCGGGTGTGCTTGCGGTGGCGAGCTCGTCGACGACGGCGTGACCGCGAGCTTCGTCACGGCCGGTGACCGTAACCGCGGCGCCGTGCTGGGCGAACAGTTTCGCGGCCTCTCTACCGACGCAGGACGTGGCGCCGGTGACGAGGACGTTCTTGCCACTGAATCTCATGGTTAGTTCCTTCTGCTTCGAGCCGGGGGCCAGCCCGGCATTGCTCACAAGGACATCGAGTCGGCCGAAATGCTCGGTGGCCATCTCCACGAGCGCCACGTGGTTTCCAGCTCGCGTGACGTCAGCCTGCACGGCGAACGCTGCCCCCCGCGGCGCTACTGAACGGGCTCACCGAGCGGCCACACCTTGACGAGGGATCCGCCGCCGGGCGTCGCCGCGGCGTGTTCGCGGCATACGGATCATGTTGCGCCGCGAGCAGGTCCCCGTCCTCTCACCCAACAACTTTGCCCGCCGCCTGGTGCAATCCGGGAAAAGATGGCAGCCGGCGGGAATCGGCCGCAATCCGGAAAAAGTGGCAGTAATCGCCTGGCGCCGGGGTTCGCCTTTTGGGCAGATCGCTAACACGCCGTCGCGAGCCCGCAACGCAACGACGACGGACACGGTTCCGGGAGAGCACTTTGTGGCACGCTGATGTAATATGTGGCATGATTGGACCATGGATGCCACATTGGTGTTAGGGCAGCAAGGTCGGCTAGTGATTCCGGCAGACATGCGGACCGCGTTGGGCCTGGCTCCCGGTGATCGCTTGCACTTGCATGTGACTGGTCGGCGGCTGGTGCTCGAACGGCCGCAGGACGCGGTGGCTGAGCTACGGGCCCTAGGAGCCGAACTTCCGAAGGACCGCTCACTTGTCGAGGAGTTGCTTGCTGACCGGCGCCTGGCCGCTGAGGCCGAGTGACCGTCCTGGATGCGTCCGCGGTACTGGCCCTCGTTCACGATGAGCCCGGCGCCGACCTGGTCGCAACCGAACTAAATTCTGCGTCCCTAGGCGCAGCGAACCTGGCCGAAGTCATTGGCAAGCTGGTTGACGCCAATCTCGATGTCAGCCGGGTCCGTGAATTGCTCGCCGCCGCCGGTGTCACGATCGAGCCGTTGACCGAAGCCGACGCCGAACTGGCCGGGGCGATGCGATCCCTGACCGACGGACGTGGGTTGTCGTTGGGTGATCGCTGCTGCCTCGCCTTGACCGTGCGCAGCACGCCCGCCGAGGTACTGACCGCCGACCGCGCGTGGTCCCAACTCGACCTACCCATCCGGGTCCGCCTGCTCCGGTAAAGGAACCAGGCGCTTCGCAATCGCCAGCAATCCTGCCACCGTTCGTTTACGAGACGGCACGGCCGGAAACGAGGAAAGCCCTGGAATGGCTGGCCTGCACGAAGCAATCTGCCAACTACGCGGCGAGGCCGGGGAACGTCAGGTGGCCGATGCGCGGGTCGCCGTGNNTGTCCAGGTCGTGGTGCCGAAGCCGGGCCTGATTGGCCAGTAGTTGATGGTAGACGAGGTCCCGTCCGCGCGCCAGCAGTGCGGCGTCGCCGAACCGCGGAACCTGTTCGACGGCGATTCTCAGCAGATCAGCTTGTGGCGCAAGGGCGTTCACCAAAGTCGCGAGCACCGCCCGTGTGCCGTCTTCGGCTGAGCGCCCCGCCATGCTGCGAAAGACTGTGGATACATTCGCGCTGACATCGTCGACGAACCGATCCAGCACAGCCGCGGTGATGGCGTCTTTGTCGCTGAAGTATTGGTAGAGCGAGCCCGGGCTCACTCCCGCCTCGTCGGCGATGCGGTTGGTGGAGGCGCCGTCGTAGCCATATGCGATCAATACGCGAGCAGCAGCCGCCAGGATGCGGTCCACCGTCGCTCGCGAGCGCGCTTGCCGAGGCAGTTTGCGCTGGCCGGAGCGTAGGACGGACATTCTTGAAGTGTGGCACAAGACGCGAATTGAAAGCGAGCTATCGCTCACGTTTGACTGAATGCATGGTCACCGTTATCGCAGCTGCAGACGAAGAGCTGCACGCACCCGCTGCCGCAGCGCACTGGCAGGAGAGTTACTACTTCAACTGGGTCGACGTCGGCGGCGATGCGTTGGGTTTTGCCCGCTTGGGCTATCGCTTTGCAGAACGACAGGCGGACGCGGTCGTCATCACCATGCGCGGCGGCCGACGGGAGCTGGTCTATGGTGCCGTCGACCAGCCGATCGTTGGTGACCCCCTGGCCTTGCGTTGTGCCGACGGCCTGACCGTGGGCCGCCTGACCTTCCGATGCGACGAGCCGTTGCGGCAGTGGCGGATCACCCTCTCGGGACGAAACGAGATCGACCTGACCTGGACGGCGCTGGCACCCGCGTTCGACTTCGGCCACAACGGCACCGAGGTCATCGCGCAACGGCACTTCGAACACCCCGGCGCGGTCGCCGGCCGGTCGGTGATCCGGGGTCGTCACCAGCAGATCAGCGGCTTCGGTACCCGCGACAAATCCTGGGGTCCCCGAGACTGGGGCAACATCGCCGGCTGGGATTGGATCTCGGCGCAATTCGGCGCCGACCTGGCCTTCACCGTCACCCAGACCACTGCCGACTCCCAGCCCGTTCAGTCCGGCTTCGTCAGCCGTAACGGCCGATCACGCGGGGTCGCCAGCTTCAATCTGGGTTACGTCTCCCGTGGAGCGCACAGCGCCCGCGATGCCGAGTTGACGATCGTCGACGACGAAGGGACCTCCATTGAGGTCACCGCACGCGGGATCAGTCAGGTTCCGCTGTTCAAGAGCGGCCTGATGCTGCATGAGACGCATGCCCGCTTCGACGCCCGAGTCCAGGATGGTCCGCTCCTGCATGGCGCCGGGGTGCTCGAGCACACGTGGCATGCGGGGCGACGCGAACTGCTCAAACGCCTGCCCGCTCTGCTTCCCGTCGTCAAAGATGCCACGGTTTCGAGGTTGCGGTGATCATTGCACTGAAAGCCGATATCGATATCCCCGTTGACCGAATCGGCGGCAAGGGCCAGGGTCTGGTTCGTCTGCTGAATGCGGGACTGCCCGTGCCGGAGGCGTGGTGCATCCCATCCGACATCTCGCTAGAGGCGCACGCCCGCGACACCTGTCTGGACGAGGGGGTGGCCCGCTGGTGGAAGGAGGTGGACGCACTGTATCCGGGAGGGCCATGGGCGGTGCGCAGTTCGGCGGTCGCCGAGGATCTGGCCGATGCCTCGTTCGCCGGGGTATACGACACCGTCCTAGGTGTCGATTCCATCGATGGTCTACGTGAGGCGATCCGCACCTGCTGGGCATCCTTTGACGACACCCGCGCCCAGACCTATCGGGACAACCTCGGAAAGACGAATGCCGGTGGCATAGCGCTGATCCTGCAACGCATGGTCAGCCCCGATGTCGCCGGAGTACTACTGACTGCCAACCCGCTACGCCCATTTGCGCACGAGATCGTCATCGACGCGGCGTGGGGTCTGGGCGAAACCGTGGTGTCGGGCCGCACCGACCCGGACAACTTCGTTCTCGACCGCTCCAGCGGTGACATCCGCGGCCGGCAGCTCGGCGTTAAGGCATTGGAAGCCGTGTGGGAGCACGGCGTCCACGAACGTCAGGTCGACGCCGGTCGGCGCGACCAATTCTGTTTGACCACAGCCCAACTACACGATCTGCACGATGTTTCCACGGTTGTGACCGAGCGCATCGGCCCCCGCCGCGACCTCGAGTGGGCCATCGCGGACGGACGGCTGTTCGTCCTGCAGGATCGGCCGATCACCAACCTGCCGAGTGATGATCCCGTCGATGTGTGGTCACGGCGTTTCGGCGACGAATATCTGTCCGACTGCACCCTGCCGCTGCCCGAAGATCTGATGGTGCCCTGGATCATCGAGATGAGCATGAAGGAGATGGCCCGCCTGCAGGGACGCCACGATATGGCCGCGATGGCCCCGGTCCGGCTGCACCACGGTTACGCGTACTTCAGCAGTGCGTACTTCATCGAGGGTCTCCGGATGCTGCCGCCGTCGATGCGTTCCAACGACGCCGACCAGTGGTTCCCGCCGCTGGTGCTGGCCCGCATTCGTGCCGCCACATGGGATCCTCGGCTGCTTGCCGGGTTCGCGTTGGCTCCGTGGCGCGACCGCCGACGCAGCGGCCTCAAGAACAACCTCGCCGCGCTCGAAACACATTGCGCAGCAATTGAAGAGACCATCTTGCCGAAACTGGACCAGGACTACGGCACGCTCAGTGAAACCGAATGGCGCCGTCAGTACGACGAGGTCAACGCGCTGGGCGAAGAGCACTTCCGGATCGTGCGTTGGGGTATGACCATCTACAACAGCTTTCTGCATGCTCTCCTGCGGCGGATTCTGGAAAGCTGGTGCGCTGACGCGTCGGGTGAGCTCTACCAGCACGTCATCAGCGGCCTTGATGGCACCAGGACCGCCACCATCAACACCGAGATCGCCGCGCTTGCCCGCAGCGCGCTCGACGATTCCGACCTCACCGCCATGGTGCGCGACGGCGCGGCGTACCACCATGTCCGCACCCGCACCGAAGCCTCGCACTTCTGGCGATGCTACGACGAGTTCCTGGTGCGACACGGTCACCGCTCCGACAGCCGCGATATCGCGCGCCCCCGTTGGCGGGAGCAGCCGCACCTGATACTCGAACTCGTTCGTGCGCAACTTCGCGCTGCCGACACCGTCGCTGCCTGCCCGCAGTCGAATTCGTCCCGGCAACGTCGTCATACCGCGGAGGCCGAGGCGCGGGCCAGGCTTGGCAGAAGTCCCCTGGCGTGGCTGCGCAAGCCGATCCTGGTTCGTTTGATGGCATTGGTCCAGGACTACACGCGCTATCGCGAGAACCAGCGCTACCACCTCGACTATCTGCTCACCCACCTGCGATCGCTGGTTCTCGAACAGGCGAAACGTCTTGTCCGGCGCGGAGTATTGGTCGATGCCGACGACGTCTTCTTACTGAGCGGTGAGGAGTTTTTCACATTTCTAGTCGACCGCACCGCACCTGCCGAGCTGGCCGGCAAACTCGACGCCAGGCGCGCGGAGTTCGCGCGCAACGCCGGCCGGTTACCGGCGACGTACCTTTTCGACGACGTCGAAACCGAGGTGGACGTCGAGCTTTCCGATGAGCACCCGGACCTACCCGAGGGTGCGATCGGCGGGACCGCGTTCTGCCACGGGCAGGCAACCGGCCCGGCCCGAGTGGTCCACACGTTGGCGGACCTCGGCACGGTCGACGCCGGCGACATCCTGGTGGCCCCCAACATCGACCCCGGCTGGACCAGCGTCTTCCCGCTGCTATCCGGGCTCGTTGTCGAGACCGGCGGGAAGCTGAGCCACGGCGCGATCCTCTCGCGTGAGTACGGCATCCCGGCCGTCGGCGGCATCACCGGAGCCACGAAGACGATTACCGACCGGGTCGAGATCACCGTGAATGGACATACCGGGTCAGTCACCATCTGTCGATCAATAAGTTGAAGCNNCTTCAGCGTCGTGGAAGCAATCGCTATTTAATCCTTCGATAGCAGACCCCCCCTCGGCGTGCCATTCGTGGGCTGTCCATGCAACCGCACCTGCCCCGGTGACCGTCCTATGGCGATGAGCATTTCATCGGCATGAAGGACGGACGATGGTCGATTACGCAACGCTTCCACCAGAAACCAACTCGGCTCGGATGTACTTTGGGCCGGGTTCGGCTCCGATGCTGGCCGCAGCATCGGCCTGGAACGGATTGGCGGCCGAATTGCGCACGGCCGCATTGTCTTATGGATCAGTACTTACGGCATTGACAAGCGACGATTGGCGCGGCCCAGCATCGGAATCGATGGCTGCGGCTACCGCACCCTCACTCGCCTGGTTGAGCACCACCGCGTCCCAAGCCGAACACACCGCTGCCCAAGCCGAGGCGGCCGCAACGGCCTACGAAGCCGCCCTTGCCGCCACGGTCCCCCCGCTGCTGATCGCGGACAATCGCGTGCAACTCGCCACGCTGATCACCAGCAACGTCCTGGGCCAAAACACCCCCGCGATCGCGGCGACCGAAGCCCAATACGCCGAGATGTGGGCCCAAGACGCCACGGCAATGTACGGCTACGCCAATGCCTCGGCGCTGGCTAGCCAGCTGAGGTCATTCACCCAGCCCCAAGACAGCGCCACCTCCAATGGGCTGAGCAGCCAAAGCGCGGCCGGCGCCCAGCAAAGCACTCTGGCACAACTGATTTCGTCGATACCTAGCGCGCTGCAAGGTCTGGCGAACCCGGCCGCATCGGGATCGGGGCTGGGCGGCATCCTCGATGATCTGGGACTCGGCATCTTGTCCCCGAGCTCGGGCCAGTCCGGCAGCGGGCTGTCCGGACTGCTCAATCTGCTCTCCGGGACCGACGGGTCAGCCCTCGGCAAGTTTTTGAATGCCAACGTCTTGAACACGATCTTTTCGTCGGGCTTCTACATGCCGGGAAACTTCATGGGCACCGCAGCCGATTTCATGTGGCTCAGCGGGCAGGCCTCCGAAGCGGCCGGGAACGCCGCGAGCGGTGCGGCCGAGGTGGTCGCACCCCCGCTGATGGGCATCGAAGGGGCGGCCAGCGGGGTGTCCGCGGCGCTCGGCCGGTCTCCCATCGTCGGCGCACTTTCAGTACCGCCAAGCTGGAC
>PLSK01000057.1 GCA_003165155.1 Mycobacterium sp.
AGTCGGCCAGTAGCGATTCGTGGTTCCCCGTACCGACGATCTTCCCATTGTCGACGACGATCACCTGGTCGGCTCGCACGGTAGTTGAAATACGTTGTGTAACAATGACAATAGTGGAATCTACCGCCGTCTCGCGGACCGCCTCACGGACACGGAAGTCGGTGTGCACGTCAAGCGCGGACAGCGCGTCGTCGAACAGATAAATGGCCGGACGGCGGATGACGGCCCGGGCTATCGCCAGTCGTTGGCGCTGTCCACCGGAGAAGTTGATGCCGCCCTGGGCGACGCGCATTTGCAGCCCGTCCTCGTGTCCCCGCACGAAATCCTCGGCAGCCGCCACGCGTAACGCCTCCCACATCTCGTCGTCGGTCACCACCTGGTTTGGGGCGGCGCCGTAGCGGAGGTTGTCCGCGACGGTGCCGGAGAACAGATAGCCGCGCTGGGGCACCAGCCCGATTGCCGACCAGAGCCGCTCGGTGTCGTAGTCGCGGACGTTGACGCCGTCGATCAGCACGGCCCCGCCGGTGGCGTCGTACAACCGGCAGATCAGCGACACGAGCGTCGACTTGCCCGAACCGGTGCTGCCCACGATCGCGGTGCTGGTTCCGGGCAACGCGGTCAACGAGATATCTTGCAGAACAGGGCATTCAGCGCCGGGATAGCTGAATGTCACGCCGTCCAACCGCACGACGCCGGTGATCCCATCTCTCGGGAACGTGGGGTGCTGTGGGCTTTCGATGGCGGCGGAAGTAGCGAGCACCTCGGTGATTCGTTCGGCACACACCGACGCGCGCGGCAGCACGACCAGCGTCATGGTCGCCATCATCACCGCCAACAGAATCTGGGAGAAGTAGGACAGGAAGGCGGTCAGTGAGCCGACTTGCATCTGGCCCTTGTCGATGCGCAGCCCACCGAACCAGATCAGCGCGACGCTGGAGACGTTGACGGTCAGCGTGGTTACCGGCAGCATCAGCGCTTGCCAGTTGCCGGCGGTCAGTGCGGTACCGGACAGCGCGGTATTGGCCTTGGCGAACCTCTCGCGCTCAAAGTGTTCGCGGGTGAACGCCCGGACCACTCGCACACCGGACAGCTGGTCGCGCATCACCCGGTTGATGCCGTCTATCAGGCTCTGCATGCCGCGGAACAGCGGCAGCAGGTGCGTCATGATCCAGTAGTTGCTCACGCCCAGAATGGGAATGCTGATCAGCAGCAACCAGGTCAGCGCGGCCTCCTGGTGGACGGCCATGATGATTCCGCCAACGCACATGATGGGAGCGGTCACCAGCACGGTGGCGGCCATCTGAACCAGGAACACGATCTGGCGGACGTCATTGGTGCTGCGGGTCAGTAAGGTCGCCGCGCCGAACCGGGCGGTCTCCGGTTCCGAGAACGTGATGACGTGTTCGAACATTGCGCCGCGCAGGTCGCGTCCGAAGCCGGTACCGGTCCGGGTGCCGAAGTACATCACCCCGATCGAGCACAGCACCTGCAGCCCGGTGACCCCGAGCATCACCACGCCGAGCCGGACGATCGTGGTGGTATCGCCCTTCGCGACGCCGTCGTCGATGATGGTGGCATTGACCGTCGGAAGGTACAACGACGCCAGGGTGCTGATCAGCTGCAGTGCCATCAGCACCGCGACCAGCCGGCGGTACGGCCGGATGTACTGGCGCAATAGTGCCGACAGCATTGGGTAACTGTCGCACACTGCGCCGGCACGAGTTCTCTGCGCCGTGGCTGGCTGGGTCCGCGCGCCACGCCCGCCGGTTGTCATGAAATGCCTGTTCAAGTGCGGTGTCGGTGGTTGGCCAGCTGGGTGCCGCTAAAGTGCATCGTGTGGACCAGCAACAGGCTTGGGCAAGGCAGGGCAGCAGTGCGGCGTAATTCGAGAGCACTGACCCTGTCGGTGTCGGCCCTGATGATCCTGCTCCCCGGGGTTGCCGGATGCTCCGACTCCGGCGGCGACAAACCGGGCGCCGCGCCATCGGCGGGGCCGGGCAGCGGAGAGGGTCACCACGGTCCGATGTTCCCGGTATGCGGCGGCGTTGGCGATCAGGCGGTGTCGGATTTGACCAAGATGAGCGGGCTGATCAACACCGCGCGGAATTCGGTGGGCTGCCAGTGGCTGGCCGGCGGCGGCATTCTCGGCCCGCACTTCTCCTTTTCCTGGTATCGCGGCAGTCCGATCGGGCGCGAACGCAAGACCGAGGAGCTGTCGCGCGCCAGCGTTGAAGACATCAATATCGACGGCCACGGCGGTTTCATCGCCGTCGGCAACGAGCCAAACTTGGGCGATTCGTTGTGCGAAGTCGGGATCCAGTTTCAGGACGACTTCATCGAATGGTCGGTCAGCTTCAGCCAAAAGCCGTTCCCGCCGCCATGCGACATCGCAAAAGAACTGGCACGTCAGTCGATTGCGAACTCGAAATGAATAAAAGACGTTTCCTGAAAGTACTGGTCGCCATCGTCGGAATCGTCAGCGCGGTGACCGTGTTGACCGGATGTTCGGAGTCCATCGGAGGTACCGCCGTGAAGGCGGGCTCGGGGGGCGCCCCGCGCAACAACAATTCCCAGCAGCAGTATCCGAATCTGCTGAAGGAATGTGAAGTCTTGACCACCGACATCCTGGCCAAGACCGTTGGGGCGGATCCGCTTGACATTCAAAGCACGTTCGTCGGCGCGATCTGCCGGTGGCAGGCGGCCAACCCGGCCGGTTTGATCGACATCACCCGGTTCTGGTTCGAGCAGGGCAGTCTGCGCAACGAGCGCAAGGTCGCCGACTTCCTGAAGTACAAGGTCGAGAGCCGTAACATCGCGGGCGTCGATTCGATTGTGATGCACGCAGATGACGCGAACGGCGCATGCGGGGTAGCCAGCGACGCGGCGGGAGTGGTCGGCTGGTGGATCAACCCGCAGGCGCCCGGCATCGACGCCTGCGGTCAGGCCATCAAGCTGATGGAGCTGACGCTGGCCACCAATTCCTGAGGGGAGTCAGTTCTCTCGCGGTACGTGGAAGGCGGTCAGCGCCGCCCGCCCCGGTTCCAGGCCCGCCCAGCCGCCTGCGACGGTCAACACGGCGATGGCCGATGTCGGATACTTGTCCGAAATACGTTCCAGGGCCGCCTCGTCGGTGCCGTCGGCGCCCGCGACAATCAACGCCACTTCAGACATCGTCGGTTCGTGTCCTACCACGAGTAGGGTCGTGACCTCGTCCGAGACTTTGTTGATCTCCTCAATCAGCACGCCGGGCGTGGCGCCGTAGAGCCGGTCGTCGTAATGCGTCGGTGCATCGATGCCGGTGCGTAACAGAGTCTGCTGCGCCCGCGTTGCCGTGGAGCACAACACGCTATCGATGGTGGGCACGTTGGCGCGCAGCCAGTCACCGGCCAGGGCAGCCTCCCGGATTCCACGCGGCGCCAGCGGCCGGTCGTGATCGGCGAACCCGTCCGGATACGACGACTTGGCGTGCCTTAGCAGCACCAACCGCGGCAACTTGGCTTCTTTCACCCGAACCACCATAAGGGCAATCATCCGCTTGGAGGCATGCCGGTGCGCGTCCCCGGAGTTGTCGGTACCCCGCCATAGACTTCGCGGAGCCTTGATAGCCATGCAATTTCGGAAGGAGGTTCCCCGGGATGCGGTTCCTGCACACCGCCGACTGGCAGCTCGGCATGACCCGGCACTTCCTTGCCGGCGATGCCCAGCCGCGGTATTCGGCGGCCCGCCGCGACGCGGTGGCCGGCCTCGGCGCGCTGGCGGCCGAGACGGGCGCCGAGTTCGTCGTGGTGTCCGGTGACGTCTTCGAACACAACCAGCTGGCTCCGCAGGTCATCAGCCAGTCTCTGGAGGCCATGCGCGCCATCGGTATTCCGGTCTACCTGCTGCCGGGCAATCACGACCCGCTGGACGCGTCATCCGTGTACACCAGCGCGCTGTTCACCACCGAATGCCCGGACAACGTGGTGGTGCTCGATCAGGCCGGCGTCCACCGGGTACGGCCAGAGCTGGAGATCGTCGCTGCGCCTTGGCGGTCCAAGGCCCCGACCAGTGATCTTGTCGCCGCAGCCCTCGAAGGNNTGCACTATGTGGCACTGGGGGATAAGCATTCACTCACTCAGGTCGGCGGCAGCGGCCGGGTGTGGTACTCGGGCTCGCCGGAAGTCACCAACTTCGACGACGTCGAATCCAACCCGGGCCACGTCCTGGTGGTCGACATCGACGAAACCGACCCGCGACGCGCGGTCACCGTGACGCCCCGGCATGTCGGCCAGTGGCGGTTCATCACGTTGCACCACCAGGTGGACACCAGCCGCGACATCACTGACCTAGACCTGAACCTGGATCTGCTGACGGCCAAGGACCGAACCGTCGTGCGGCTGGGGTTGACCGGTTCACTGACGGTCACCGGCCGCGCCCTGCTGGATGCCTGCCTGGACAAATACTCACGGCTGTTCGCCTCGCTCGACCTCTGGGAACGGCACACCGACGTCGCGGTGATACCCGCCGACGGAGAGTTCACCGGCCTCGGTATCGGGGGATTCGCCGCGGCCGCAGTCGAAGAGCTGGTCGCAACCGCACGCGACGGCGGCGCCGATTCTGCTGCCGACGCCCAGGCCGCGCTGGGGTTGTTGCTGCGGTTGACCGATCGGGGAGCCGCATGAAACTGCACCGGTTGGTCCTGACGAATTACCGCGGCGTTGCGCACCGCGAGATCGAGTTCCCCGACCACGGCGTGGTGGTGGTCTACGGCGCCAACGAAATCGGCAAGTCCTCGATGATCGAGGCGTTGGACCTGCTCCTGGAATCCAGGGATCGGTCCACAAAGAAGGAAGTCAAGCAGGTCAAACCGACCAACTCCGACGTCGGCTCGGAAGTCACCGCCGAAATCAGCAGCGGTCCTTATCGTTTCGTCTATCACAAGCGATTCCATAAGAAGTGCGAGACGGCGTTGACGGTGCTGGCGCCGCGCCGCGAACAGCTGACCGGCGACGAAGCTCACGAACGCGTCACGGCGATGCTGGCCGAGACGGTGGACAACGATCTGTGGCATGCCCAGCGCGTGCTGCAGGCCGCGTCGATCGCCGCGGTGGATCTGTCCGGCTGTGATGCCCTGTCGCGCGCGCTTGACGTGGCTGCTGCGCGTTCTGACACCGAGGCTGCGCTGTCGGGAGCCGAGCCATTGCTCATCGAGCGAATCGATGCCGAGTATGGCCGGTACTTCACCGGAACTGGACGTCCCACCGGGGAGTGGTCCGCCGCGATCTCGCAGCTGGAAGACGCCGAGGCCGGGGTGCGGAACTGTGCGGCATCGGTAGCCGAGGTCGACGAGCGGGTGCGCCGTCATGCCGTGCTGACCCAGCAGGTGGCCGAGCTGTCGCAGCGGCGGCTCGCTGCAGGTCCGCGGTTGGCCGTCGCGCGAGCCGCCGCTGACAAGATCGCCGAACTCACCCGCCAAGTGCGCGAAGCCAAGCTGGTCGCGTCCGCAGCGGCGGCGACCAATGCCGCCGCGGCCGCGGCCCACGCCGGGCGGTTGCGGCTACTGACCGAAATCGAAACTCGCGCCGCGACTATCGCCGAAGCCGAGGCCGAAGCCCAAGAAGCCGTCAACGCTGGTTCCACTACGACTGCCGAAGCGGAGGCCGCCGACGCCGCGGTCGAGGAGGGCATCCGGGTCCTGACGGTTGCCCAACGGCGCGTCGAATGCGCCCGGCGCACTGTCGGACGGCTCGCCGACCGCGATGAGGCAGCCCGGTTGAAGACCCGGCTGGCCAAGATCGACGCCATCGCGGATGAGCGCGAGCGTGTCGGCGCAGAGCTGGCAGGGGTCGCGATCACCGAAGAACTGCTGCAGCAAATAGAGAGTGCCGCGGCCGCAGTTGACCGCACCGGCGATCAGCTGGAGTCGAACTCCGCGGCGGTGGAGTTCACGGCCGCCGCGGACATCGAACTCGTCGTGGGCGACCAGCGGGTGTCATTGTCGGCGGGCCAAACCTGGTCGATCACGGCCTCGGGCCCCACTGAGGTCGAGGTTGCGGGTGTCCTGACCGCGCGGTTCGCCCCCGGCGCGACCGCGCTTGATGTTCAGACGAAATATGCTGCGGCACAACACGAGCTCGCGGCTGCGCTGTGCGCGGCCGACGCCGTTGATCTTGCGGCCGCCCGAGGTGCCGTGCAGCGCCGCCGCGAGCTGCAGGGCAATCGCGACCAGTTGAGTGCCACCTTCGCCGGCCTGTGCGGGGACGACGATATCGCCCAACTGCGTTCGCGGCTGGCGGAGTTGAGCGCCGCTCAACTCGCCGAGCCGGACCTCCTCGCACTGGACGTCACGGGGGCTCGTGCCGAACTCGATGCGGCAGAAGCGAGTCAGGCGGCCGCAGCCGCCGAGTGCGAGGCGCGTCGCCAGCTCGCGGCGGCCGCTGGCTGCCGGCTTGCCGAGACATCCACGCGGGCAACGGTTCTACTGAACAAAGCGGCGGGGCAACGCGTTGAGCTCGATGCGGCCGGCGACCGATTGGCTCAGGAACGGGCGACGGTCGGCGACGAGGATCTGGCGTCAGCGTCCGACGCCGGGCTTCGCTCGGCCCAGACCGCCGAGCGGCAGGCCGCCGACCTGGCGGCTGAGCTGGCCGCCGCGGCGCCGGACGCGGTGGCCGCCGAATTGGCCGATGCCACCGACGCAGCCGAGTCGCTGAGCAATGACTACGAAGCTGCTGCCCGAGCGTTGCGTGAAGTGAACATCGAACTCGCGGTCTTCGGCAGCGAAGGTCGCCAAGGCAAGCTTGACGCCGCCGAGATCGATCGTGAGCACGCCGCCAGCCAGCACGCCCGGGTCGGCGGCCGGGCCCGGGCCGCGCGGCTGCTGCGGTCGGTGATGGCACGTCACCGCGACACCACCCGGTTGGGTTATGTCGAGCCTTACCGCACCGAATTGCAGCGGCTGGGCCGCCCGGTGTTCGGGTCGTCGTTCGAGGTCGACATCGACAGCGACCTGCGTATCCGCAGCCGAACCCTGGACGGCACCACGGTGCCTTACGAGTCCCTGTCGGGCGGGGCCAAAGAGCAGCTCGGCATCCTGGCTCGGTTGGCCGGCGCCGCCTTGGTCGCCAAGGAGGACACCGTGCCGGTGGTGATCGACGACGCGCTCGGCTTCACCGATCCAGACCGGCTGGCCAGAATGGGAGAGGTGTTCGACGCCGTTGGCACGCAGGGACAGGTGATCGTGCTGACGTGCAGTCCGGACCGCTACGACCGCGTCAAGGGTGCGCACCGCATCGATCTCAACGTCTAGCGCTCGCCGAGTGTGAAACCAACTAGTGGTGTGTCTCGAAAATAGTTATGGATTGGTTGGATCGGATCCTTGCTATGAGGAAGCCGGTGGCAGCGTTGGAGATTTCCGCGGGGCAGCGTCAGTTGCTGTGCGGACCTCTCGACATGCACCGCCGGTTCCAGCCTCATTTCACCCCGACCTCATCGTCGTGGCTCAATCTGGTGCAACGCTGGTTCCGCGAACTGATCGACAAATTATTGCGGCGCTGGGTATTTCATTCCATTCCCGACCTGATCCTCTCAATCGAGGAATACCTCGACGCCCACAATGAGGACCCACGCCTCTACATCTGGACTGCGAAAGCCGAGTCGATCCTGGCCAAAATCGCACGCGGCCGCATCGCCCTCGAAGAAGTCAGCTAACTCCGAAACACACCACTAGATCAGGCTGACGCGGCCGTCGTCGATGCTGTAGTAGGCGGCAATGGCTTTGAATTGGCCGCTGGAGAGGGGGCCGGCCAGTTCGGAAGATTTGTTGATCGTATCCAGTGATTGTTGGGCGTTGGCGCGGATGGTGTTGTCGAGCAGGTCCCCGGAACGCTGTTCGGCCGCAGCGACTGCCGGGGTGATCGCGTTGACCAGCACTTCGATCTCTCCGTTGGCCGGTTGGTGTTGCTGGATTGATTCCAGGGTCGCTTCGACCGCGCCGCATTTCTCGTGACCGATCACCATGATCAGCGGGGTGTGCAAATGGTCGACGGCGTACTCGATGCTGCCTACGAGTGAATCGTCGACGATGTTGCCGGCCACGCGCACTACGAACAGATCTCCGAAGCCTTGGTCGAAGATCAGCTCGGGTGGCAGCCGTGAGTCCGAGCAGGCCAGGATAGTGGCGAAGGGGTGTTGGCCCTGGGCTAGTTTGAGTCGGCGCGCGGGGTCCCGGCCGGGTTCTTGCAACTTGTCCTTAACGAAACGCTGATTACCGGCCATCAACGTGTCCAGGGCTACCTGGGGATCGGTGATCACTGGTAGCTCGTTCTCGTCGGGAATGACCGCCGATCTAGGCACGGTGACGGTCACCGTGGGCCCTGATTTTGTTTTCGTTGATCCGCACCCGGCCAGTGTGGCCACCGTTGCCGCGCCGGCCACGCCCAACCACGCCCGCCGCGAAAGCGTTCTATTCACAGCCTCAATACTTGCGCCCCGCGTCATAGATCGGAACTTTACCTTTCGCGGCCATGCGCGGGGATTCGCGGGGATTCGCGCTAGAAAGTTTGCTGTAAAATTAGCAAACACCGCCGGTTCCAGCTTCATTTCACCCCGACCTCATCGTCGTGGCGCAATCTGGTGGAACGCTGGTTCCGCGAACTGATCGACAAAGCATTGCGGCGCTGGGTATTTCATTCCGTTCCCGACCTGATCGTCTCAATCGAGGAATGCCTCGACGCCCACAATGAGGACCCACGCCCCTACATCTGGACTGCGAAAGCCGAGTCGATCCTGGCCAAAATCGCACGCGGCCGCATCGCGCTCGAAAAAGTCGGCTAATTCCGAGACACACCAGTAGCTTCACGTTCGCGCGCAAATCAGTTTGTGGTGAATCCGATTGCGGTCCAATCCACGTCGGCCATCCCGAACGCGCCGTAGTTGGCCAGGTCGCCGTGTACGGCCCTGGTGCCGGGTGATTGGAACAGCGGCAGGCTGAAGCCTTCCTCCCAAAGCATCGTGTCGACCTCATTGGCCAGGGCGCGCGCCTTGCCCGGGTCCAACTCGGAAAGCGTCTCGTTGATCTTGGCGTCGATCTCGGGGCTTCCGATTTTGCCGAAGTTACTGTCGCCGTCGGAGGCGTAGATTTGCGGAAGCGCAGACAACGGGAAAGCGGCACCCACCCAACTGAATTGGGTGATGTCGAAGTCGCCCGGGCTCACGTACTGGCTGAAGAAGCCGTTGCCCGACTTAATATCGAGCTGCAGCTTGACACCGATCTGCGCCAGGTTTTGCTGGGCGACCAGCGCGATCTGCCTGCTCGATGGAGCGTCGAACACAAGGTCGCGAACTATCAGCTGTTTGCCGTCCTTTTCCCGCACGGCTCCGTTGAGCTTCCAGCCCTGTGCGTCCAAGTCCCTGCGGGCCTTGTCGGGGTTGTAATCGGCCGGTGCACTGTTGTTTTGGTAGCCCACCTGGCCCTCGACGTAGACATGGTTGTTCAGCGGTGCTGGGTGGACGGTCAGGCCGTGCTCGACGACGTTGACGATGGCTTGGCGATCGATGCCCCTGCAGATCGCCCGTCGTAGCCCCTTGTCGGCCACGATGGATCCGGGTGCGCCGTTGAAGGTCAAGTGGGCCCAGGTGGGGGTGGGAGCGCGCCGGATCACGATTCCGGGCGTCCGCTGTGCGGTGGCCATATCGTCGAGCGTGCCCACACCGGCGGCGTCGATATCTTTGTTTTGTAGGGCGGGGATCACGGCGGCGGGGTCGAGGACCAGGTACGTGATGGATTCCAACCGCGGTTTGGCGCCCCACCAGCGAGGATTGCGGGTGAGCACGATGCGTTGCGCGGACCTGTCGATCTTCGACACGATGAACGGTCCGGCCGACGGGCCGGGGGCCTCGAGCTGGCCTTGGTTGAAGACGTCCGGGTTCGCCGTCATGCCGCGGGGTTGTATCCCGCCGGCAAACATCCCTTGCCACTCGGCGTACGGCTCGGCGAACGTGACCACAGCCTGGCGATCGTCAACGCCCTTGGTTACCGACTTCACCCGATCGAATCCGGCATGGCTGGCGATCAAGAACCGTTTATCGCGGCCGCTGCACGCCTCGACCTCCGACTTGAGGTCCTCCCAGGTAAGTGGGGTGCCATCATTCCAAGTCGCTTTGGGATTAATGGTGTAGGTGACCACCTGAGGGTTGGTGCTGGTCAGCTCGGCGCCGGTGAAGTAGTCGGTG
>PLSK01000240.1 GCA_003165155.1 Mycobacterium sp.
TCGATGTGCGCCGGCTCCAACGGCGGCGGCGGCGGCACCGGCGGCCAGGGCGGCGCAGGCACCGACAACGTCGCCAACGCCGGGGTGGCCGGCGGCCAAGGCGGCATCGGCGGGGTTGGGGGCACCGGCGGCGACGCCGGAGTCGGCGGGGCAGGCTCCACCCAGGGCGCCGCCGGTACGGCGGGGGCCGGCGGGCAAGGCGGACTCGGCGGCGTGGGCGGTGCCGGTGGCGCGGGGAGCAACGGCGGGAATGGCGGGAACGGCGGCGCCGCCGGAGTCGGCGGTGCGGCCGGCAGCGGCGGCACCAACGGCGATGGCGGCCAGGGCGGTATGGGCGGCCTTGGCGGCACGGGTGGTGTCGGCAGCATCGGCAGCACCGGTAACACCGGCCAGGCCGGCGGCTCCGGCGGTCAAGGCGGCGACGGTGGCACTGGCGGGCAGGCTGGCAACGGTGCTGGTGCCGCGGGCACCCCGGGCGCCGGTGGTCAAGCGGGTGGCGGCGGCGCCGGAGCCAACGGCGGGGCCGGCGGCAGCTCGGGCAATGGCGGTTCAGGCGGCACCGGCGGCAACGGCGGCACCGGCGGGAACGGTGGGGTGGCCACCGGCAGCGGTGTCGGTGGTAACGGCGGAGACGGCGGCGATGCGGGCGCCGGTGGAAGCGGCGGCCTCCCCGGCGTCGGTGGCGTCGCCGGCGGCAGCGGCGGCACCGGCGGTGACGGGGGCGCCGGCGGCCAAGGCAGTAGCGGGGGCGCCGGCGTGAACGGCGGCGACGGCGGCAACGGCGGCAGCGGTGGTGCTGGCGGTAGCCCGGGCCTAACCGTCAGCAAACAAGTCGCCGCAGACAACAACGTCTTCTATGGCAGCGGCGGCAACGGTGGCGCCGGCGGGGCAGGTGGCGCCGGTGGCACCGGCAACAACGGCGCGCCTGGGAATAACCCCGGCTTTGTCGGGGGCGCCGGCGGCACCGGCGGTCAAGGCGGTCAGGGCGGGGCTGCTAACCAGCCCGCATCAAACCACGGCTTGTTCGGATCCAACGGCGATGGCGGACCAGGCGGTGACGGCGGCGGCGGCGGCACCGGCGGCAACGGCGGCACCGGCGTCAGCAGCGTCGGAGGGGGCGGCGGCGACGGCGGCGACGGCGGCGCGGCCGGGGCGGGCGGAGCGCCCGGCAACGGCTTCGATTCCGCGCCTGGGAACGAAGCGCTTCCCATTGGCACCGGCGGGACCGGCGGGACCGGCGGCGCCGCCGGCGCCGGTGGCAACGGCGGGCAAGGCGACAACGGCTTCAACGGCGGCCAAGGCGGCAACGGTGGCCAAGGTGGGACCGCCGGCGCCGGCGGCGATGCTGGTAGTGGCGCTGGCACCTTCAACGTCCAAGGCGACAACGGCGGGGATGGCGGCGCCGGCGGCAACGGCGGCAACGGAGGTGCAGGTGGTATCGGTGGAGCCGGGGCCAACGGCGGCACCGGCGGCAATGCCGGCCAGGGGGGAAACGGCGCGAATGCCGGTAACGGCGGCGCCGCTCAAACGACCGGCGCGGGGGGCTATGGCGGCGAAGGCGGCACGGGCGGCGACGGCGCCATGGCCGGGGCCGCGGGTGACGGCGGTGTCGCGGGCTCCGGTGGCAGCGTTGGCGCCGGCGGAATTGGCGCCGACGGCGGCAACGGCGGCAACGGCGGCAACGGCGCCAGCGGCGGTCCAGACGGCACGTTCGGCACCAACGGTGCCGGCGGCATCGGTGGGACCGGCACGCCCTTCGGCGGAAACACCGGCAGCCCCGGCAGCCCCGGCGCTACCGGCGGCACTGGTGTCAGCACTCTAGTGAACGCTTCCGTCCCACTGACCATGAGCAATGTGACGAATCCGGTCGTCTACATCTCGATAAACGGCGGACCGATGGTGCCCGTGGAGGTCGACACTGGATCCACTGGCCTCGTCATCGAAAGCCAATACGCGCAAAACCTGGGCGCCGCCGTCGGATCCGGTTCGGCGGGTTACGCCGGTGGACTGACCTATAACTACACCACATATCAGGCCACGGTGAATTTCGGAAATAATATCGTCACCGCGCCAACCGGAATCGACGTCGTCAGTGGATCGGCGGCACAGTCCTATTTCGCTGGCTACGGCGTCGTCGGCGTGTTGGGTATTGGGCCCAACAACGGGTACCCGGGCACCAGCACGGTGGTCACGGCGTTGCCGGGCCTGCTCAACAATGGTGTGCTCATCAACGAATCCCAGGGCGTGCTGGAATTCGGTCCCAACCCGCTACCCGCCGGCGTCTCGGTTACCGGAGCGCCGATTACCACCGTGGACGTACAGATCAATCACGGGTCTTTGCAAAACGTTCCGGTGATGATCGATTCCGGTGGGTTGTATGGAACCATCCCGTCATCGGTGCTCGGGACGGGCCAGGTCTCCGGAAACGTGCCGTCGGGAACAATCATTTCGGTCTACACCAGCGACGGTCAGACGCTGCTCTACTCGTACACGACGACCGGAACAAACAGCCCAGCGATCACGTCCGGCGGCCGGATGGAAACTGGGTACGAGCCGTTCGCGCAGCAACCGGTGTACATCGGGTACAGCCCCAGCGGTGTCGGGGTGATGACCTTCGATACCTGACGCGCAGCCGGCCCGGCTCAGTCGCGCGCCTCGATCACCTGGTAGGCATCGTCGGCGTAGCGAGACCGGATGGTCTTCTTGTCGTACTTGCCGACGCTGGTGCGCGGAACCTCGTCAGCAAAGGCCCACCGTTCGGGTAGCCACCATCGAACAACCTTGTCCGCCAAATAAATTCGCAGATCACCGGCACTGACAGCCGCCCCTTCGTGGAGAACGACGACGGCCAGCGGCCGCTCCTGCCAGCGCTCGTCAGGAACTCCGACGACCGCAACCTCGAGCACATCGGGGTGGGCGATCAGGCAATTCTCCAACTCGACCGAGGAGATCCATTCCCCGCCGGACTTGATGACGTCCTTGGCCCGATCGGTCAGCGTGATGAAGCCCAGCTCATTGATGGTGCCCACGTCGCCGGTGCGCAACCAACCGGATTGGAACTTGGACGCGTCGCGCCCCCGGTAGTACGAGCCGGTGATCCAGGGACCACGGACTTCCACTTCGCCGACGGCCTCACCGTCAGTGGGCAGCACCTGACCGTCGTCGTCGACGATCCGGGTTTCCACCCCGCACACGGGCTGACCCTGCGTCGCACGGAACGCCCAATGCTGGTCCTCCGGGGTTCCCGGCGGCGGCCAGGCCATGGTCGCCAGCGGCGACGTTTCGGTCATACCCCACAACTGCCGGATCTCGACGCCGTACCGGTCTTCGAAGGTGCGCATCAAAGACACCGGTACCGCCGAGCCGCCGCAGACCACCAGTCGCAGCGACGACATGTCGTGGTCCGGGTCTTTCTCCAGGTGGTGCATCACGTCGTTCCAGATGGTCGGGACCGCGCCGGCAAGCGTGGGGCGCAGCTTCTCGACCATGTCGATCAGCGAGCGAGGGTCGAGGCGGCAGTCGGGCAGCACCAGGTCGGCGCCCGCCATCAAGGCGGCATACGGCAGACCCCACCCGTTGGCATGGAACATCGGGACGATCGGCAGCACGCTGTCGCTGGACCCGAGTCCCATGGCGTTGGCCGTGCAGGCCGCCACGGTGTGCAGGTAGGTCGAACGGTGGCTATAGACCACGCCTTTGGGGTTGCCGGTGGTCCCGCTGGTGTAACACATTGCGGCCGCCGAATTCTCGTCGATCGCGGGCCAGTCGAACTCGGTCGGCTGGCCGGCGATCACGTCGGCGTAGCGCAGTACGGTCTTGCCGGAGTCCTGCAGCGGCGCCAGGTCACCCTCGCCGACCGCGATCACCGTGTGCACGGTGTCCAGGCTGGGCAGCATCGGCCCCAGCAGTTCGGCCAGCGACATGTCGACCAGGACCACCTGGTCTTCCGCCTCGTTGGCGATATAGGCGACCTGCTCGGGGAACAGCCGAATGTTGAGGGTGTGCAGGACCGCGCCCATCGACGGCACCGCCAGGTAAGCCGTCAAGTGTTCGGCGTTGTTCCACATGAATGTCGCGACCCGCTGGTCTCCGGTGACGCCGATGCCGCGCAACGCGTTTGCCAGCTGGGCGGCCCGTTGGCCCACTTCGCGGTAGCTGCTGTGCCGGTAGCCGGCAGTTGTCGCCGTGCTGACCGTGCGGGCCCCGTGCACACCGCAGCCGTGCCGCATTATCGCGGCGATCGTCAACGGGAAGTCCTGCATCGTGCTGTACATCGATGTACCGCCTTAGGGTCTCGGCGCAGCACCGCCTCGTGTCCGCTGCGGCGATGCTATCGCCGCACGGAAACGGTGCGAAGCGGGTCCCCCNNCGGGGCCTTCGAGGCAATCGGCGCCACGCTGACGGTGCCCGAGTAGTCGGCGATGTAAAGGAATTTCCCGTCCGGACTCTCGACCACCGCCGACGGCTGCATTGCGAAGCCCAGGGTGCCGGCGACGTCATGTGTGCGGGTGCACAGCATCGTGACGCTGTCGTCGGTGACGAGGTAAGCACGGTTGCCGTCGCCGCTGAGCGTCAGTCCGGTGAGGATTCCTCTAATCTCACCGATCTTGCTCGTGTTGACGATCTTGTTATTGCGGGTGCCGATAACGTCTACCACGACCCCCAATTCGGGGCAGCTACTGGCCACATAGGCAACCGAGCCGTCGGGACTGAGCGCGACATCCCGGATGGGCAAGCCGATCTCGACGGCGTCGATGACACGCAAGCCCGCTTGCTCGCCGATCCCCGTTGATCGGGCCGACTTCTTCGAGTTCTTCCGGCGCGAGCGCACACCGTCCTCGGACGGTGCGTCTACGCCGAACACAACGAGCTGGCCACCGGCCGGCCCGTTGGTTCCGACGTACAGCCGACCCCCGTCGGAGCTGATGCGCACGCATTCAGTGGTGATACCTGGCGGCTTGAAAAGGTCTGAAAGGCTGGCGAGGTCGATAACCTCGACCATGTCCGTCGTGGTGTTCAGAACCGCGATATCGCCGCCGCGAGCGCAATTTCGGCTGGCGTAGACGTGCTTTCCGTCCGAAGTCACCACCAGGTCGCTCACGCTGAACGCCAGTGGGTGAGTCGCGATGACCGCATTGCTGGACGTGTCGATGACCTCGATCGAGTCGTAGGCCGCTGACACTGCGCTGACATACGCGCGTTCGGCGTCCTCGCTGCCCATCACGATCGCGAACGGCTCATTGATATCGGCGACGGTCTGCACCACCCGACAGGTGCCGGTGTCGATGACCGAGACGCTGTCCCGGCTGTAGTTGGTCACCATCAGTCGCGCACCGTCGGGGCTGACAGCGATACTGCTGATCGGACCGTTGTTCACAGGAATCTCACCCAGAATCGCGTTCAACGTGGGGCTCAATGTTCTCGGGCTCATGTTGGTACCGCCTTTGCTGTGTTCGTTGGACCTCTGCGCGGTCGCCAGCGGTCGCGGTAACCCGGTGCGACGCCGGCGGCCCTGGATCAACCGAATCCCAGCACCTAAAGGCACTGCTATGGCCGCTTGCACAAATTCTACTGACCGAATTTCCGGATAAAAGATTTGGAATTCGGCACTGTCGCGTAAATCACATCATTGGCTCAGGTTCTGCTCAGGTTGCAATTTCGCAGCAATCCGACTGGTGTCCAATAGCGGCCTCGGACAGGGTGTTTCACCAGGTGAATTTCTCACCATGGCGAGCTATCGAACCGTCTCCGCCCGCGGCTTCGTTAGTAAGAAACTGTTACAATTATCGACAAAAGAGGCAAATGTCACACTCAGTTCAATATCACCTGCGACTCAGCTGAACTGGGTTTGCGGCCGAGCTAGGGCGACACCGTCGACCATGATGTCGAGCTTCTCGTTGTAGAACGCCACCAGGCCGGCGATCGGGGCGGCTGCGGGCAACGGGTAGTGGTACGTCCATGCGAGGTCGGGATGCACGGTTTCGCCGACGCGCACCGACCAATACCCCGACGTCACACCTTTGTACGGGCACAGCGTCTGCGTCGAGCTGGATTCCAGATGTTCGAAGTCGACATCGGTCGGATCGATGTAATACCTGGTGGGTAAACCGGTTTCGAAGAGGAGCACCGGGGTTTGGGTGTCGGCGAGCGGGACGCCGGCCAGCTCGACCCGAATGCGCCGATGCGAGCGCAGCGCGTCGACCCGCGAGTAGGGATTGCGCGGGTGGCCGTAGATCGGCTCGTCCTCCTCGAACCAACGCAGCGGTTCCCATTCGAATCGCACGGTGCCGGCGACGGAACTGTCGCCGTCTGCGTCGAACACCCGCGCGGCCGACTGGTGGGTCTGGCCGGCACCGACCAGGGAGTGCAGCCGCGACGGGCCGAGCTGCACCTTCTGCGGATGGTTCTCGTCGCGCAAGAATTCGGTGCGGACATCCGCCAGGGGCACGTAATACGCTGGGTAATAAGGGAGTTCCCACACGTAACGGGCCGCGATGGTGTCGAAGACCAGCTCGTGGCCGAGATAGCCACGGACCCGACGGGGCGCGGGCTCGATGCGCCCGCGGGTGGCCGCCATTTGGGGATAGTCACGGTCTGTGGTCATGGGTCACCTACTGATTCTTGGAGGCCAGGTCGGCCGGCGCATGGCCGATCGAGTTACGGATGGCCTCGGCCAGCGCCAGCGCGCTCTCCTCGGTGAGTTCAAGCGCCACCCGCGCGGACGGGCCGAGCTCCGGATCGATCACGTCGATGTTGACCGTGTGGGTGTACGGCGCATGCACCGCGCGATCGACGTACACCGTCGCGCGATCGGCGCCGAACCACCCCGTCGGGCCCTTACCGCTGCCGTCGATCTCGACGTGCGCAGTGAGATATGTGCACATGGCTGCCTGGACCTAGCCTTTCAGATGGGTAGCGAAGAACTCGTCGATGCGCCGCCAGCCGTCCACCGCGGCCTCCGGCCGGTACGCCGGCCGGTCGACGGAGAAGAAGGCGTGACCCGCACCGTCATAGGAATGAAAGTCGTGCGGCTTGTTCACTGCCGCCGGTCGCGCACTTTGTAGGTCGAGGGCCACGATTTTCGCGCGTCGTCGCCGGTCAGCGGGGTGCCCATGCCGCCAACCTTGACGCTGTAGGCCTCTTTCCCAGGGCCGACCTCGCGATTGGCGTGTTCCTGCGCTAGGTAATAGAGCTCATCGATGGTGGCTTCGTCGTACGCGACGAACGAGGTCTCGCGGGCGACGTCGTCGATCCCGGCAAACATCAGGTCGGGCAGGAACCGCGCCGCCAGCGCCGCCACGCCCAGCACCGAGAACGGGATGACCCAGTAAAAGACGAACGACAGCGGAGTCTTGGTATCGAGAATCGTGGCTTCTTTACCGGCTAATTTACCGGCTAAGCCCCGCGCCATCGGGGGGATCGCCGACGACACCGTCATGGCGGCGAACGCGGCGACCCAGACCCAGGTCAGCAGCCGCACGACCCGGCCGAACAGCTCGGTCCTGACCACATCGGCAGGCTGCTCCACCGCGACGAACTCGTGCACGAACGGCTTCCCGGTCAGCACGCTGACCAGCGCAACCAGGAAGATCCCGGCGTTGCTCAGCGGCTGTATCCACTGCTCCACGGCCGATTGGCTGAGCGCAAATGTCAGAGCCGTCAGCACTGAGAATGTCGCGACTGCCCCGATTTCGAGCGTGCCCCCCGGCTTCCCGGTGACCCTCCCGATGACAACCGCGATGACGGCAATCGCCAGCGCCGCCAGCGCGGCGATCGCGAACGGGACGTTACCGACAAGCACCCAATAGACGATCCACGGCACAAACCCACTCAGCATGCCCACAGTTGGTCAGTGTATGAGTGGCGGTTCGCGGTGCCGGCGGCGGCAACGTTCAAGCAGCCAGCACAGAGGCAACGGGCGCCGCGGAAGTCCTTTTCTCATATGGAACCCATATATAGCGGTCAACCGGCCGAAAACGAGTGCCCCCAGTCGGACTCGAACCGACACTGTGCGGATTTTAAGTCCGCTGCCTCTGCCAATTGGGCTATGGGGGCCCGGCGGCGAATCTAGCGCGCGCACGCCGGATTCGGACATCCCACCCCACCCTCATTTTGCCGCCAATCCAAGGGTGCACCGCCGCCGTGCTTCGCGTAGTATCCGCGCGCCGTGCGTCTTATCGCCGGATTGCCGCCGGGCCCAAGATGACACGGCTATGTCGGCCCACCGGACCTTGTTAAAACTGCCCGCGTCGATGTTAAGAAGCCGTAAACGGAAGTCACTCTAACCCTCTCCATCGGGAATGTGGTGAGGGGGGAAATTAGCCTTACGCCAAACACACAGTGCCCCGTACGCCAATGCACAGGGTCGACCCAACGCAGGGATTCGACAGGTCCAAACAGTAGGAGCAGCAGATGTCATTACTGAAAGCAATTCCTGAAGAGTTGATCGCCGCGGCAACGCAGCTCGAGGGCATCGGTACTTCGCTGGAGGCGCAGACCGCGGCCGCGGCGGCACCGACCACCTCCATCGCTTCGGCAGCTTCGGACACGGTGTCGGCCATTCAAGCAGCGGTCTTCGCGGGGTACGGCACGCTTTACCAGCAGGTCGCCGCGGAAGCTCACGCCATTCAAGCGGAATTTACGAGCGTCCTGGGGTTGAGCTCCGGTACCTACTCATCCACCGAGGCCGCCAACGCGGTCCAGACGACTGCTCAGTCCGGGTTCGAGAACTTCCTCGCGAACATCAACACACTCTTCGGTGGCAGCGGCAACTTGAGCACGCCCAACCCGTTCAGCCTCTCCGGCAACGGCGCCAACTTCGTTAGCTTCGAGAGCGGTAACTGGGCCTCGGCCATGTCCGACTGCCTCGGGATGGCCGGCGGCGGCCTGATCCAGCCAAGCGACCTGGCCAATCTAGCCGGTGGTGGTGACGTCGCCGCCGTGGCCGGCGCCGCAGATGTGAACTCGATCACGCCGGTCGGCGGCATGGGCGGCATGGGAATGGGCGGCATGGGCGCGGGTATGCCGGCGGGCCTGGGCCAGGCGACCACGGTCAGCTCGATGTCGACGGCACCGAGCTGGGCCGGGAACATCACCCCGGTTGGGGCCACCAGTGCCGCGACGCCCCTCACAAGTGGCTGGACCGGCGCCGCACCGTCAGCCGGTGCGCCGATTGCGGCCATGCCCGGCATGCCCGGTGCGGGAGCTGGGCGGGGTTCCGCCCTGGGTGCGCCGCGCTACGGCGTCAAGCCCATCGTCATGCCGAAGACGACGGCCGTCTAGGCCGCCGGCATCAACCCGGTCACGCGCAGTAACTGACAAGCCAAATTCGGTCATAGCAAAGGAACGGATACAAAAATGGTATTGGATTTTGCAGGTATTCCACCTGAGATCAACTCCGGACTCATGTACACGGGCGCAGGTTCGGGGCCGCTGATGTCCGCCGCGTCGTCCTACAACAACCTGGCCGCGGAGCTGAGCACCACAGCGTCTTCATGGGAGTCGATCATCACCAACCTGACCACCGAGTCGTGGACGGGAGCGGCGTCGGCATCGGCAGCCGCCGCGGCCCAGCCTTATGTGTCCTGGCTGAGTTCCACGGCAGCCTCGCTCGAGAAGGCGGGCTCTCAGGCGGTGGCATCGGCGGCGGCTTACGAGGCGGCGTTCGCGGCCACGGTTCCCCCCGCGGTCGTCGCTGCCAACAGGGCTACGCTGACGGCACTCGCCGCGACGAACGTCCTGGGTATCAACACCGCGGCGATCGCGGCCACCGAGGCCCATTACGCCGAGATGTGGGTCCAAGACGCCACCGCGATGTACACCTACGCTGCCGCAGCGACGGCTGCCGCGACCCTGACGCCAATAACGCCGGCGGCGTCGACCACCAGCCCGACTGCGGCGGCCACCCAAGCAGCCGCAACTCCTGCGGCCACAGTGCAGTCGATTGGTACCAATCTCTGGAACGCATTGCCGTCGTCTTTGCAGGACCTCATTAGCGCTGTTGACAGCGCCTATGGCACCCCGTTCATCACCAACTTCGTCCAGCAGATCGGTGTCACGGCGGCATGGTTCGTCGGTAACACCATCCCAACCGCGGTGTCGTATGGGCACACGATCGCGGCTGCCGAGGCGGTGGCCCCGGCGGCTGCGGCCAGCCAAGTGGTCCCGGTCGGCGGTGGCGCCCTTGGGGCCGGCACCCTGGTGGGTTCCGTCGGATCGGGCGGCGCCCTCGGCTCAGGAGCGTCGGGCAGCATGGGCTCAGCCAGCACGGTGGGCAAACTGTCGGTCCCGGAAAGCTGGTCGGGGGCGACGCCGGTGACGGAAGCAGAGCTCGTCGCTTCCAAGTCTCCGATCAACGGCTCGGGTTGGACCGCTGCCGTCGAGGAGACAGCCGGAACCGGAACCGGGGGGATAGTGCCGGGAATGCCGGGGATGGCAGGGGCCGGCAAGGGCGCTGGTGCCCTCGCAGGTCCGCGGTACGGGTTCAAGCCGATCGTTATGCCGAAACCGGTCGGGGTCTGATTCGAAAATAGGGGCACTTGTCACGCGTTTGAGGCCGGCAGTTAACCCCTAGGCCGTACGCTATCCGGCATGCGGCTAACCACCGCACCGATTGCAACTGCAAAGACTTCCACAGACGCAAAGTTACGAAAACAAGGAGAAGGAAACATGGCAACACGTTTTATGACTGACCCGCACGCGATGCGTGCGATGGCTGGCCGTTTTG
>PLSK01000174.1 GCA_003165155.1 Mycobacterium sp.
CTCAAAGACGTTGCGGGGCTTTCGCTGACCAAGCTGTTCGTCGGCAGCGAGGGCACGCTGGGCGTCGTCACGGAGGTGACGCTGCGGCTGCTACCGGCGCAGAATGCGTCGAGCGTCGTGGTGGCCAGTTTTGCTTCGGTGCAGGCTGCGGTCGACGCTGTGCTGGGAGTTTCGGCGCGACTTCGCCCGTCGATGCTGGAGTTCATGGATTCGGTGGCGATCAACGCCGTCGAGGACACCCTGCGCATGGACCTGGACCGTTCGGCGGCCGCCATGCTGGTGGCCGGCTCCGACGAGCGCGGGCGTGCCGGGATCGAGGACGCCGAACTGATGGCCGGGGTGTTCGCCCAAAGCGGTGCGACGGAAGTGTTTTCCACCGACGATCCCGACGAGGGCGAGGCGTTCGTGGCCGCGCGGCGGTTCTGCATCCCGGCCGTCGAAGCCAAGGGATCGCTGTTGCTGGAAGACGTCGGGGTGCCATTGCCCGCGCTCGGCCAACTGGTCACCGGAATCGCAGGCATTGCGGCCGAGCGCGACCTGATGATCTCGGTGATCGCCCACGCCGGTGACGGCAACACCCATCCGTTGATCGTGTACGACCCCGCTGACGCCGCCATGACGAAGCGCGCCCATCTCGCGTTCGGGGAAATCATGGATCTGGCCGTCGGCCTGGGCGGCACGATCACCGGCGAGCACGGCGTCGGCAGGTTGAAGCGGCCCTGGCTGGCGGGCTACCTGGGGCCCGAGGCGATGGACCTGAACCAGCGCATCAAGCAGGCGTTGGACCCGCTGGGCATCCTGAACCCGGGCGCGGCGATCTAGTTCTTTGCACCCTGCACCCTGCGCCCAGCGCGCGCCGAGCGTGAAGGTGGTTTCACATTCGAGCGCGAACGTGAAGCTGGTTTCACGCTCGGCGTTGATGCTGGTTGACATATTGGCTCCGCTGTCGTACGAATNNCTGGCCGAATCCCTGGCCGATGTACCGCGCGCTGCGCGACCACGACCCGGTGCACCACGTCGTTCCGCCGAAGCACCCCGAAGACGATTACTACGTGCTGTCCCGGCACGCCGACGTCTGGTCGGCNNTGGAAATGATCGGGCTGAAAGACAACCCGCCGTTCGTGATGCAGGACCCACCAATGCACACGGAGTTTCGCAAGCTGGTATCGCGCGGCTTCACGCCGCGACAGGTGGAGGCGGTGGAGCCGAAGGTGCGCGAGTTCGTCGTCGAGCGCATCGAGAAGCTGCGCGCCGACGGTGGCGGTGACATCGTCACCGAGCTGTTCAAGCCACTGCCGTCGATGGTGGTCGCGCATTATCTTGGCGTGCCCGAGGAGGATTGGGCCCAATTCGACGGCTGGACCCAGGCCATCGTCGCGGCCAACACCGCCGATGGTGGCGTCGCCGGTGCGCTGGGATCCGTCGGCGACGCGGTCGGGTCGATGGCGGCTTACTTCACCGGCCTGGTCGAGCGCCGCCGAACCGAACCCGAGGACGACACCATCTCGCATCTGGTAGCCGCCGGGGTCGGCGGCAGGGACGTTGATGGCGACATCTCTGGGACGCTGTCGATTCTGGCGTTCACCTTCACCATGGTCACCGGCGGCAACGACACCGTGACCGGCATGCTGGGCGGTTCGATGCCATTGCTGCATCAGCGGCCCGACCAACGGCGGCTGCTCATCGACGACCCGGGGCAGATCCCCGAAGCCATCGAGGAATTGCTACGGATGACCTCGCCCGTGCAGGGACTGGCGCGCACCACCACCCGCGACGCAACGATCGGCGACACCACCATTCCGGCCGGGCGCAGGGTGTTGCTGCTGTACGGTTCGGGCAACCACGACGAGCGCCAATACGGCCCGGACGCCGGCGAACTCAACCTGACTCGCCGCCCGCGCAATATCATGACCTTCAGCCAGGGCGCACACCACTGCCTCGGCGCGGCCGCGGCCCGGATGCAGTCCCGGGTAGCACTGACCGAGCTGCTGGCCCGTTGCCCGGATTTCGAGGTCGACGAGCCCGCGATCGTTTGGGCCGGCGGCAGCTACGTCCGGCGCCCGTTGTCGGTGCCGTTCAAAGTGACGTCCTGATGCCGGGTGGTGACTGGCTGGCGGCACACCGCAGCGAAGCGGCGGCGGACCGGATCCTCGACGCCGCCGCGGAACTCTACACCGAGCGTGACTCCAATTCGATCGGGATGAACGAGATCGCCAGGGCCGCAGGGTGTTCCCGCGCGACGTTGTACCGGTACTTCGAGAACCGCGAAGCACTGCGAACCGCGTACGTGCACCGCGAGACGCGCCGGCTGGGCCGCGAGATCGGCCGACAGATCGGCGGTATCGAGGATCCGCGCGAACGGCTGGTCGCGAGCATCACCGTCACGTTGCGGATGGTTCGCGATAGCCCCGCGCTGGCGTCGTGGTTTGCCACCACCCGCCCGCCGATCGGTGGCGAGCTGGCCGAACGGTCGGACGTGATCGCGGCGTTGGTCGCCGCGTTCCTGCACTCGCTGGGTCCCGACGACCCCGCCGCCGTCGAACGCCGGGCCCGCTGGGTGGTGCGGGTGATTACCTCGCTGCTGATGTTCCCCGGCCAAGACCAAGCTGACGAGCGGGCGACGATCGAGGAGTTCGTCGTCCCTGTCGTGGCCCTTCCTCGTGCCGCGAGACTGTAACTGGCGACGTGTTTCTCGAAGGTCTGTCGCTAGTTACAGTTTCGCGGAGGTGGCGGTTAGGCCTCCCAATAGCCTTGTGCCTTAATGGATTTCCGCGGTATGCCAAAGTCGTCTCGCAGCACTTTGACGACCAATCGGGTGGTGTGGGTGTCGCAGGCCACCCAGCCGAAGTGGTCGCCCGCGTCGAATGCCGCCGACCGCACCGCCTCGAGAAGTGTTTCGCCGGCGTTCTTGCGGTCCACCCAGGTGACTCCGGCGTCGCGGGCCACCGGAAGATCCTTGTCGTCGTCGTGGCCGGCCTCCAGGAACACTCGCGCGGGTGCATCCCCGATTGCGCCCAGCAGCGAGTTGATCGCCGGCAGCGAGGCGGTGTCGCCGACGATGACGTACCCAGCCGGCGGCGGCTCGGGGATGGCGAACTTGCTGCCCAGGACCGTCGCCTCGACCGTGTCGCCGGGCTGCGCCGTCCGCGCCCAATGCGACGCGATGCCGTCGTGCAAGGCGAACTCGATATCGGTTGTCCCGGCGGCCGGATCGGGGTTGACCAGCGTGAAACCACGCTGGTGCAGCTTGTCACCATCGGCGAACCACATCCGGATCCACATCGTCGGGTGCACCGGGTTTTCGCTGAGCATCCCGCCGGCGTCGAAACTCAACCGCAGGTAGTGCGGGCTGATCTCACGTCGAGCGGTCACGGTGAGTCGATAGTCCCCGGCGCGGAATAGCTTGAGCACCGCGCCGGCAAAACCCCGTGACGCCTTCTGTTCGGCCATCTGCCTCGACACCCCTCCGCCACGTTCGCGCCTACTTAGGACAGGGTAACCTACATTGGGGCGCTTGGTTATGCCGAGTTCCGCACCCGCGTGACGCGGTGCAGCAGCCACGCCAGCGGGACCGTCACCACCGTTGTCGCGATGAACAGGTTCAGCATCGAACCGGTGTAGACGTGCTGCCGAAGCACATAGTCCATGGTGAACTCCATAGTCACCAGATGGATCAGGAAGATCTCGTAGGAGATCTCGCCCAGCCACACCATTGGGCGGGTGGCCAGCAGCCGCCAATACAGCCCTTGGTCGCCCAGGGCCAGCGGTGCCACCGCCAGTCCGGCGATCACCGCATAGAAGACGGTCTTGACCAGCGCCTCCGGCAGCGAAGCCGGCGACGTGGTGGGTGCGCCCCCGATCGGGGTGGANNTCGATGAAGTAGCAGATGACCGCCAGCGGGATGGCCACGAACGCGTAGCAGCGCACGCCCATGGCCTGCAGCACCGCCAACAACATGCCGGCGATGAACCAGGCCAGGTAGGTCGGTAGCCACAGTCGGGCACCGTCAGGGAACCAGTGACTGACGTGGACGAGCGTCAACCACGCCGGGCTGATCAACATCATCCCCAGCAGAACGCCCAGCACCAACTTCGGCCGCCACGCGCGCCGACTGATCAGCACCAACAGCAGGTAGGCCAGCAGCGGTAGCACCACATAGAACGACGCCTCTACCGCCAGGCTCCACATCTGAGTCAGGCCCTGATGCAGGTACTTGCCCAGGTAGCCATCTGTGTAGATCTGGGTCAACGTGACGTTGCGGAGCAGTCCGAACCAGCTGTGCCCGGGGTTCGGTCCGGCGATGCGGAAGTGGTACAGCACGTAGGCGACCGCGACGGTGATGAGGTAGGCGGGCATGATGCGCCGAACCCGGTGCCGCGCATACCGACTCAGCGACGGTGGCGGGCCGCCGGTGTGAGCCGATTTCACCCAGGGCCGGAACAGCAGGAACCCGGACAGCACGAAAAAGATCGGCACGCCGATCTCCATCCGCGCACCGACCAAACCCCAGTAACCGTGGGTGTACTTTCCTGTGGTGTAAGCCGCGTGGGTGCCGACGACCAATAGCGCGGCGACCGCACGAACACCGGTAAGCGATGCAACCCGGTCCACATGGGGGGTCTGCTCGAGTCCTCCCTGGGCGTTTTGCTTCTCGGACAGCGTCACTCGCCGTGTTTCCGGCGCGGTTTGCCTCCGTCGCGATGAGATTTTTGGGGGGGCTTGCCCGACGAGCGTTCCGGCCGAAGTTCGATCAAGACGCCCGAGATGCGGGTTTGTTCAAGCTTTTTGAGCGTCGCGTGGGGCAATTTGACGGGCAGCTCCACCAAAGAGAAATCGGGACCGATGGCTATGTGGCCGAAATCGCTGCGGTGCAGACCGCCCTCGTTGGCAATGGCGCCGACGATCGCGCCCGGGCCAATCCTGTGCCGCTTGCCCACGGAGACGCGGTAGGTAGCGAAATCTTTTGTCTGCCTGGGCTTGTCTGGGCGTTCTCGATTTTCGGTGCTGCGTTCGTTGCGCTCACGTCGCTGAGGCGGTGGTTCGGGTGACAACAGGAACGCCTCGCCGTCGCGGGACTGCAAGGCCAAAGCCGCCGCGATGTCCGCCATCGGAACGTCGTGCTCGCGTTCGTAGTCTTCAACGAGCCGGCGGAACAGTTCGATTCCCGGACCATTCAGCGTGTCGGTGATGGAATCGGCGAATTTTGCTACCCGCTGCGCGTTGACGTCCTCGACGCTGGGCAATTCGACCTCGGTCAACGTTTGCCGCGTCGCTCTTTCGATCGCGTTGAGCATGTGACGCTCCCGCGGGGAGACAAACAACAGCGCGTTTCCCGAACGCCCGGCCCTACCCGTGCGCCCGATCCGGTGGACGTAGGACTCGGTGTCGTGCGGGATGTCGTAGTTGAGCACATGCGAGATCCGCTCCACGTCCAGCCCGCGTGCGGCCACATCGGTGGCGACCAGGATGTCGATGCCTTTAGCCCCACCTTTTTTGAGTGCGGCGATNNGCCTGCTTGGTGCGCACGAAAATGATCATCGCCTCGAACGGCTCGACTTCGAGAATTCGGGTCAGTGCGTCCATCTTGCGCGGGCCGGCGACCTGGATGTAGCGCTGGGTGATGTTCTCGGCTGTGGCGTTTTTCGCTTTGGATGCGACTTCGAACGGATCGTGCAAGTACTTGCTGGTGATCTTGCGAATACCAGGTGGCATGGTCGCCGAAAACAGGGCCACCTGTTTGTATTCCGGCGTTTCAGAAAGAATGCGCTCGACGTCTTCGGCGAAGCCCATGGCGAGCATCTCGTCCGCCTCGTCGAGGACCAGGTAATCGACGTGCGACAGATCCAGCGTGCCGCGCTCCAAGTGGTCGATGACGCGGCCTGGGGTGCCGACCACCACCTGCGCGCCGCGCCTCAGCCCGGCCAGTTGGACGGTGTAAGACGACCCGCCGTAGATCGGCAGCACGTTGATCTGTGGCAGATGAGCCCCGTAGCGGCTGAACGCCTCGGCCACCTGCAGCGCCAGCTCCCGGGTGGGGGCGAGCACCAGCGCCTGAGTTACTTTGTTGGTGACATCGATTTTGGACAGGATCGGGATCGCGAAAGCTGCTGTCTTGCCGGTGCCGGTCTGCGCGAGCCCAACGACGTCGGTGCCCGCCATCAGCGCCGGAATCGTCGCCGCCTGGATAGCAGTCGGCGACTCGTAGCCGACGTCGGCGACCGCGCGCAGGACCGCAGGATGAATCTGCAGGTCGGCGAACGTTACAGAGGCAGGTTCGGGCGGGCTGTCGGGGAGGGTCATCGTGCAAGCAGTTTAGTGGGACCGCGATCTCGGCGGACACCCGCCGCAGCGGGCGCGAGTGTCGGTACGGCGACACGCCGTATCAGGTGTACAACTGCGCACGCTCGCGGCGGCGAACTCTCGGCCACGACTGCCCCCGCCTCGCTTCACACGACTTGCAGCCCGGGCGGGATCCTTTCCGGGTCGCGCCAGAAGGCGTCGTTGACAAAACGGTTGAACAGATCGGGCGGCAACAGCGGGTCGCGTGGTTGGGCCTTGACCGTGGGGCGCACGGTGTGCAGCCCGGGGGTGCCGGCGCGCTCGTCGAACTCGGTGACGTCGTAATCGACATGGTCGAAATCGTGCTCGAACACCGGCTCACCGATGAACGCGTAGATGGCTTGCATCGTCTTGGCCGGGTCGGTGGTCAAGGTTTCGTACTGCAGCAGCAACAGGCGATCCCGTTGCGTGCCGTAGCTTGCCTGCTTGAGGGCGTCGTAGGGGCCGCCAACCATGCCATCGGCCGCCACCACTTGTTTGGCTCGGGTGTAGACGGTGCCGCCGGCGCTGTAGTTGAAAATCGACGACGGGCTGAAGACGTTTTGTTGAATCAACCGCTCGATGCTGTCAACCACCCACGGCAGTTCCCGCACGCAGGCAATCACTTTGGCATCAGGAAACAGCCGCGCGATCGCCGGCATCCACCCGCACCAGCCGCGGCTGGTGTCAAAGATCACCTCGGCGGTGCAGTCGGCGTAGAAGTTGTCGAACAAGCCGCGCAGGATGCGCTCGCGCTTGGTGTCGTCGATGAACACCGAAAACTCGTTGCGCCCGCTCATTTTGTCCAGCAGGGCACCGAACAGGCCGGCCAGCGGACCCGTCATCCCCGCCTCGAACCGAGGGTTTTGCCGCAGCAACGCGGCCAGCAAAGTCGAACCGGAACGCGGTAGACCCGAGATGAAATGAATGGTTACCACGACACGCTCCCGATCTGTGCGGCGAAGTCAGACGCAAACCATAGCGTTGTGATGCCTGTCATGTTAACTGGGCGCCGTTAAGCATATTAGATCGCAGATCCAGCGATCCCGGCGTGCGGTACGGGCTGCGCTCAGCTGGTTTAGGCGGCGAGGACCGTGTGGGCGATCAACGCGAACGACGGCAGACACCGCATGCCCGTAACCGTTTGACCACATGGCTGGGCAGCTGCCCGCCCGAACCACTAGCCGCCGGCGGCCTGGCGCCGGGATAGCCAACCGGGTTTCCCGGCGCCCCGCGCGGCCGGCCCCCTCCAGGCGGCGTCGCCCACGCGGTTGAGTGGGTGTCCGCGATGTCGCTTCCCTCATCGGTGAGCGGCTGAGGCTGTCGGCCGGGCACGGACGGCAGGCCGGGTCCCCGTGTGCGGGTAGTGGGCTGGAAAGCCCGGCGGGACGGCTTGGCGGGCGGGATCTCGAGGTTTGCTGGCTTCGAGTGTCAACCGTCGCGGCCGTCGGCAGCCCTGTACCACCCTGAACCGAAGCATGTGTCGCCTACTGGTGGGCGCGGCAATTTGACTCGTGTTGAGCAAGCTGATTGTTGGTGCAGTTCAGCAGCGGTTTTGCTGTCCCAGAGCACGACCCTTACGGACGGCACCGTGGTCAGCGGCAACGGCGGTCACGGCGGCGTCAACGGTACGAACGGTGCGGTGGGCGGTGACGGTGGTGCCTCTGGTAGCGCTTATATCGAGCCCTCCGGCGGCACCCAATCCAACGGCGTCACCGCCACAAGTGGCAACGGCGGCGCCGGCGGCATCGGCGGCGTCAACGGCACTGGCGGACCCGGCGGCGGCAATACGCCCGGAACACCCGGCACCAACGGCGCAAACGTCGACGTGACCTAGTAGCCGCGACGATGGGCCGGGCGACGACCAGGGCGTCATCGGCGGGGATGCAGCGCAGGACGGTGGTACCGGCGGCACCGTCGCCGCGGGCACTAACTCGGTATGCGAAGCGCTCCCCACGCGCGAGGTCACTGATGTTCTCGTCAGCTCGAGTGCCGCCTGAGGCCGCAGCGGCACGCCTGCCCCACCCCTGGGCCCGATGACGGTACGGTGCCCGATGTGTGGTCGCTACCTAACCGTGCCGAGCCACTGACGAGCCTTGTCGCTTCGCTGTTGATCTTCGCGACATTGACCGCGTGCGGGTCGGGGGATTCCACCGTGGCGAAGACCCCGCAGGCGACGACAACCAGCGATACCCCGTCCATTACCGCCCCCGCCGTGGCGAGCCCGCCGTCCGCCCAACCCAGCACCACCGCACCGGCCGACCCGTGCGCAGTCAATCTCGCCTCGCCCACAATCGCCAAAGTCGTCTCCGACCTACCTCGCGATCCCCGCAGCCAGCAGGCCTGGAACCCCGAACCGCTGGCTGGTAACTACAACGAGTGCGCCCAGCTGTCGGCGGTCATCATCAAGGCCAACACCAACGCCGTCAACCCGACCACCCGGGCGGTGCTGTTCCACCTCGGCCAGTTCATCCCGCAGGGAGTGCCCGACACCTACGGTTTCAACGGCATCGACGCCTCACAAACCAACGGCGACACAGTGGCGTTGACCTATCCGGGCGGTATCAACGGCTTGAATACTGACGTGCGGTTCCATTGGAACGGCAACAGCGTCGAGTTGATCGGCAACCCGCCGGGCCGCTGACCGGCGCGGGCGCCCCCGCAGGACCCCCTGTTCGACGGAGGCCTTATCAATAGTTGCTACTGCATTCTTAGCTGAAATTGGTGCCGTCGCCGGTGGCACCGGGGGCGCCGCCACCCGATCCGACCTGCGATCGGTTAATATGACGGGCATCACAGGGCAAGATGTCGGCAGGCAACGCCATGGTGCGGACGGTACGTCGACGAGTGTGCCATGGTAGCCATCCATTTCATCTCGGGTCTACCGCGTTCCGGTTCGACTTTGCTGGCCGCGTTGCTGCGGCAAAACCCGCGGTTCGAGGCGGGGATGACGGGTCCGCTGGCCGGCCTGTTCGGTGCCCTGCTGGACAAAATGAGCGGGCGCAACGAGTTTTCGGTGTTCATCGACGACACCAAGCGCGAACGCATCCTGCGCGGCTTGTTCGACAACTTCTACGCCGACTGCACCGCCGAGGTGATCTTTGACACCAGCCGCGGCTGGTGCGGGTGGATGCCGGCGATCGAGCGGCTGTTTCCCGATGCCAAAGTGATTGCCTGCGTGCGGGAACTGCCGTGGGTGGTCGACAGCATCGAACGGTTGATTCAACAAAACGTCTTCAGCCCGTCGTCGATTTTCAACTACAGCGCCGGCGGCACCGTCTACACCCGAGCCAAACAAGTGGTGGCGGCCGATGGCATGGTTGGCGGCCCCTACGACGCCCTCAAGCAGGCAAGCTACGGCACGCAACGGGATCGCCTGTTGCTGCTGCAGTACGAAACCCTGACCACCGACCCGGCCAAGACGATGCAAGCCATCTACGCGTTCATCGGTGAGCCGGTGTTCGAGCACGATTTCGACCATGTCGATTACGACGTCACCGAGTTCGACGAGCGCGCCGGCACCCCCGGGCTGCACACCGTGCGCCCCACGGTCAAGGCCCAACCACGCGACCCGCTGCTGCCGCCCGATCTGTTCAACCGTTTTGTCAACGACGCCTTCTGGCGCGATCCGCAGAGGATTCCCCCCGGGCTACAGGTCGTGTGAGGGCTTCTTCTGCCTTAAGCCTCGATCCACCGACGTAGCGTG
>PLSK01000096.1 GCA_003165155.1 Mycobacterium sp.
CCGCCTACGGCGCTGGATCCCCTACCCTGTTCCTTTCCGGCGACAAACAGGACTTCCCGTCGAGGGATCTTCAGGTCAAGCGGCGGCCCCCTGGCCAGGGATTTCTCGTCTCACCGGACGGCAAAGAGGTCATCCAAGCCGCTTACATCGATCCTCCAGAAGAAGTGTAAGCAGCACCGCCGACTGGCGGTTAGGATTGTCCCGAAGCCCATTACAGGAGCTGGAACTGAACCGAAATAAGCCGCGCTGGGGACTGCATTGTGCGATTAATCTTTGCCGCAAAGAAATTGGACTTTGTTCATACACAATTTGTTTTTCATTCACGCGCATTTAGAGGAGCACGGCGCCAAATGCAATCCCTTTCGCATCGTCCGCGCCATCGCAACGTTCACACAACACCCGACCACACGAACTAGCGCGACCCACCACCTTCGCTGACCAGGAGAGACGGAGAGCCATGCTGTGGCACGCAATGCCGCCGGAGCTGAACACCGCGCGGCTGATGGCGGGAGCGGGGCAAGCCCCGATGCTCCAAGCCGCCGCGGGGTGGGAGGCATTGGCGGCTGCCCAGGAGGCTCAGGCCGCCGAGTTGGCCGCGAAACTGGCCGCCCTCAAGGGAGCGTGGACCGGAATCGGCAGCGAGCGCGCGACAGCCGCGGCCGCGCCGATGGTGACGTGGTTGGAGACGGCGGCACAAACGGCGCGAAAGCGCGGAATGCAGGCCGCGGCGCAAGCCGCTGCGTATGCGAATGCGTTGGGAATAACACCATCGCTGCCAGACATCGCGACGAACAAGATCACCCATACGGTTCTTGCGGCCACCAACTTCCTCGGCATCAACACGGTGCCGATCGGTTTCAACGAAATGGATTATTTCGTCCGGATGTGGAACCAGGCCGGCGGCGCTATGGATATTTACGAAGCCGAAACCCTCGCCAATACCGTCTTCGAGCCGCTTCCGGAGATGAAACCGATCGTCGCACCCGGGGTGGGCGAGGCTGAGGCGGCCCAGGCGTTGAGCGCGCTCTCCCAGGTGGCATCCGAGAATGGGGCTGCCGCTTTGCAAGCCGCAACGGAGGCTGCGGCCACCTTTGCCCCCAATATCGATGACATACAACAAGTTACGCAGCTGATGACCGGTTTCGGGCAGCTGAGCGGACCGATGCAACAGCTCCTTCAGCCGCTACAGCAACTGGCATCCATGGGCAGCCAGTTCGGCGGCATGGGCGGCGGCTCGACATCGGGCGACGGCCTAGCGGTGGGCGGCGGCAAAGTAGGCACGGAGAGCGCGCAGATCGGTTTGCTCGGGGCTTCCCCGTTGTCCAACCACCCGCTGCTTGGTGGCTCGGGTCCCAGCGTTGGCATGGGACTGATGCACGCGGAGACGCTCCCGGGTGCTGGTGGGACAGGGCCCCGCACGTCGATGATGAGCCAGCTGATCGATAAGCCCGGCCCGGGCGTCTCGCCCGCCGGCGCCCACGCCGGCTCCTCGGCGATGGGTGGCGCTGCTCCGATGGGCGCCATGGGCCAGGGTTCACAATCCGGGGGCGCCTCCAAACCCGGACTGTCACTGCCCGGAGCACTCGCCGAGCAAGACGACGAAGCACCCCATGACGTGGACGATGGGGACGACTGGTGAACGTCCACCGCAATAGACTTCCCGGCCGCCGGGGCCGGAAGACTTGCCATCATTTGGTGAGGCCAGAGCACACAGAAAGTAGTCAACATGGCAGAGATGAGAACTGATGCCGCGGCCCTCAGCGCTGAGGCCGCCAACTTCGACCGGATCTCCAGCGAGCTGCAGCGGGTCATTAGCGGGGTAGAGCAGACCGGCGGCGAATTGGCCAGCCACATGGTGGGCCAGGCCGGCACCGCGACCCAGCAGGCGTTGACGCGCTTCCACGAAGCAGGTCAGGCACAGATCAAGGCCCTCAATGATATTTCTACCAACATCGGCCAGGCCGGGATCCAGTACTCGCGCGCCGACGAAGAGCAAGCCAGCGCACTGTCGTCCCAGATGAACTTCTAACCCAACCTAACCCTTAGCACCAGAAAGACACGGAGGAATAATCAATATGTCGGAACATCAGTCATGGAATTTCAGCGGCATCGAAGCCGGCGCGGGTTCAGTCGCGTCGGCCGTGCAGACCACCCACAGTCTTCTCGACGAAGGCAAGGCTTCGCTCGGCAAGCTCGCGGAGGCGTGGGGCGGTAGTGGCTCGGAGGCCTACCAGGCCGTCCAACAAAACTGGGACAACACGTCGAAGGAGCTCAACGAGTCGTTGCAGTCGCTGTCGCAGCGGATCAGTGAGGCCGGTCAGACGATGTCCCAGACCGAGTCCGGCGTCACCGGCATGTTTAGCTAGAACGGCACGGAGCGTCAAACACGGGATCAGGCGAGCGTCGACCTAGTGGAAGAACTCGCCTCTTCCCGTGTTTATCCATATGGATGAGTTGCTGAAAGGTTCTCATGGCGGCCAATTACGACCGGCTCTTTCAGCCGCCCGAGGGTGGCGAAATCCCGGATGAGGCCGCCCCGGAGCCGGACTTCGACATCGATTTGAGCTTCGACATCAGTGAGCCCGCAGCGGCGCCGCCCATGCCGAAGAGCCCACCCAGGCCCAACGGTCACACGCCGCCTCCCATGCCGATCGACTGGAACGACCAACCCCCAGCAGCTCGACCCGAAACCCCGCGGCCCCCGATGCCGGTCAATTACGACCGCCTCTTTGACCCGTCCGAGGGTGGCGAAATCCCCGACGAGGCCGCGGAATCGGGCTTCGACTTGAGTTCGGGCTTCGACATCAGTGAGCCCGCGGCGGCGCCGCCCATGCCGACGAGCCCACCCAGGCCCAACGGCCACCCGCCGCCTCCCGTCGACTGGAACGGCCTACCTCCACCGGTCCGGCCCAAACCCCCGCCGGCCGAAGCCGGGCCGCCGCCCGCGGCCCTGCCTCAACGTTCGCGACATGCGCGCCAAGGTCCTCGCGATCCCGGGGAGGCGCAGCGCGGCCATCCCACGACCTCGCCACACAGCCATCGCGCCAATTCAAAGCACGACCGCGACAATGGGGCACCTGGTCGGACACCGGCACGCCCGCGCACAGACGCGCCCGCGCCGGCCCGCAATGGCGGCTCAGTTCACCCGCCGTCGTTGCCGCCCGCTGGCCGCGTTGCCGCACAACCGAATTCGGCCTCGGCGCCGGTGACCGATAATCAGCGCACGCAGGGTGCGGTTTCGCACATCGGCGTCAAACCCGCCAAGAAGTCGGCGACCAAAGCGATTTCGCGGCGACGTTGGCGGCGCTGGACTCATAAGCTAACGCGTATCAACGTGGGCTTGTCCCGCGACGAAAAATATGAACTCGACCTACACCGTAGAATTCGCCGCAATCCCCGCGGTTCGTATCAGATCGCGATTTTGGGTCTGAAGGGAGGCGTCGGTAAGACAACCGTGGCGGTCACCCTGGGTTCGGTGTTCGCCCAGGTGCGGCGAGACCGGATCCTGGCTTTCGATGCCGACGCAAGTTGCGGCAACCTCGCCGATCGGACCGGGCGTCAGTCCGGTGCCACAGTCGCAGATCTATTGGCCGACAAAGATTTAAGGCACTACAACGATATCCGAGCGCACACTAGCGCGAACGCCGTAAACCTAGAAGTGCTTCCGGCAGAAGACTACAGTGCGGCACGGCGGGCATTCAGTGAAGCGGACTGGCGTTACGCGGCCGATGCCGTCTCGAGGTTTTACAACCTCGTGCTGGCCGACTGCGGGCCCGGCTTGTTCGACCCGGTGACCCGTGGCGTGCTCTCGACTGCGTCGGCGGTGGTGATCGTGACCAACGCATCGATCGACGGAGCCCGACAAGCCGCGGTCGCGATCGACTGGTTGCGCAATAACGGCCACCGGGATCTGCTGAGCCACGCGTGCGTGGTGATCAACCACGTGTACCCGGGAGACACGAATATCGCCGTTGCTGAGCTGGTTCGGCAATTCGAGCAGTATGTTCGGCCGGGCCGGGTCATCGTGTTGCCGTGGGACAAGCACATTGCGGCCGGAACGGAGATTCAGTTGAGCCTTCTGGATCCCACGTACCAGCGTAAAATCTCGGAGCTAGCCGCAGCATTGTCCGACGATTTCGACAGGGGTGAACGTCGTTGAGCGCGCCCACCGCTAGTGGTACTGCTGCCGGCGCCGGCGCCGCCGCCGCTCCGCCAGTCGCGGCCGCAGCCCCTGCCGAGCCCGCAAGCACCCGGGTAACGATCCTTACCGGCCGACGGATGATCGATGTCGTGCTGCCGTCGTCTGCCCCGATAGAAACTTATGTCGACGACACCGTCGCGGTACTGGCCGAGATCTTGGGCGATACTCCGGCCGATGTGCTGGCCGGTTTCGACTTTAACGCCCAAGGCGCGTGGACGTTTGCGCGCCCGGGAGCGCCGCCGCTACAAGCCGACCAATCACTCGACGAGGCGATAGTCGTCGACGGGTCGCTGCTGACCCTGGTGCCAGTGAGTCGCACCGAGCGGTACCGGCCGCTCGTCGAGGACGTCATCGATGCGATCGCGGTGCTTGACGAATCACCGGAGTTCGACCGCGGGGCACTGAATCGATTTGTCGCGGTGGCGGTCCCGGCGCTGACCCTGGCAGTCAGTGTGATTGCGGTATTCGCGTGGGAGAGCACCGGGCGCCACGTGTGGTGGCCGCTGGCGTTGGGGATCGCTGGAATCCTTTTCCTGATGGGCAGTTGGGCAGCCAACCGGTTCTACCAGAACCCGAACTTTTCGGAGAGCTTGCTGGCGGCAGCGTTTCCTCTGATCGTGGTAGCCGTAGGGCTCGCCATCCCGCTGCCACGCGGGGTGTCCTCGTTGGGGCCGCCACAGCTTGCCGGCGCCGCTGCGGCCGTTCTGTTTTTGACGCTAATCACTAGCGGCGGCCCTCGTCGGCGCACTGAGATCGCTTCGTTCGGCGCGGTCATCGCGATTGCGGTGACCACCGCCGCCCTCGTCTGGGGTTACGGCTGGCCACACTGGGTGCCGGCCGGAGCGATCGTGTTCGGGTTGTTCACCGTGACGAATGCGGCCAAACTGACCGTCGTCGTCGCGCGGATCGCACTGCCGCCGATTCCGGCTCCCGGCGAGACCGTCGAACACGAGGAATTGCTCGATCCCGTTGCGGGCGACGAGGCCAGTGAAGACAAAGAAACGCAGACCTGGCAGGCCATCCTGGCGTCAGTGCCCAGTTCGTCCTTGCGGCTCACCGAGCGCAGTCAATTGGCCAAGGAACTGCTGATTGGGTTCGTTACTGCTGGCACCCTGGTTCTCGCGGCCGGTGTGGTCGCGGTGCTGGTACGCGGCCACTTCTTTGTGCATACCTTGGTGCTGGCTGGTCTTGTCACCGTGATGTGCGCCTTTAGGGCGCGGCTTTACGCCGAGCCTTGGTGCGCGTGGTCGCTGCTGGCAGCCGCCGTCGCCATTCCAATCGGCGTGACGGCGCGGTTGTGCATCTGGTACCCACACAGCGCCTGGATGTTCGTGACCATTCTGGCTCTGACGAGTCTGGTAGCGCTGGCGGTAGTTGGCGCGGCGGCGAGGATTCGCCGGATCACGCCGGTGACGAAGCGGGTTCTGGAACTGTTTGACGGCGGGATAGTAGCGGCGATCCTCCCGTTGTTGCTGTGGGTCAGCGGCGTCTACGACACAGTCCGTAATATTCGATTCTGAGTCAGTTGAGCGGGTGCGTCCAAGTGCCGAGAATTATCGCCGCACTTGGCCTGCGACGCGTTCAGTAGAATTTCTGTGATGGGGCGCGCACATAAAAGGATCGGACGATGACTGATTCACTGGTAGTTGATCCTGCTCGTCTCAAAGCTGCGGGAATCGCCTTGCGCGACCAGGTGTTGCCTGCGTCTCCGCCGCCGATTTCGGCGACCGGATCCGATTCGGTATCCGCCGCGATTAACGAAACGCTGCCCATAATCGAATCGCCGGTGGTCGATGGGTTGCCGGATGTCCAGACCGCCCTTACCAACACAGCATCAAAGATCGTCACCGCAGCTGACATGTATGCCGAGACCGACCAGCTGCTTGGCGAGCACGTCGGCACAGTCGAATTTCTGGCCGCTCCCGATCAGCAGCCGACAGCCGCGGCGCCCGAACAGCCGGTAAGCGCCGCGGCAGGCCAGCTGTTGGGTGTCGAAACAGCCGACAAGGAGAGCGCCGAGGCGGCCGACAAGACACCCGCGATAGCACCGTCCGCAGCTGTGACGACCAACCTCAATCAGCTGTCCGCCATGACGCAGGCGACGCAACCTGTCACGCAGGGCCTGCAGAGCGTGATGTCGAGCGTGCAGCAAGCGACTGGCAGCATGGGGAACGCGGGCGCCCCGCCGGCGAAGCTCGCCGATGACACCGAAAACGACGGCACCAAGAAACCGGACGAATCAACCCCCGGCGATACGCAATTGGTCGACGCAACGGCAGAGGGCGGTGACGGTGTCGCGGCGGGCGGGCAAGGATCAGGGAGCGTTCCAGTCCAGCCACCGACTGACGGCCGGCCAGAGGCGACGCAGTCAGAGCTCTAACTCTGCGCTACCGGCGCGTACGCCTACGCCGGACTTAAGATGCGCGGGTCGGCCAGTGCGGCGTTGAGCAACCCGGTGAGGTGTTTCCAGTACAGCCAGTCGGCGACAGCGTTGCGCTGAGCCGCCGGGTCCACCGCGGTGTGCGCCTCCCTGAGGACGGCTTCTTCGGCGCAGGCAGCGTAGGTCTGAAACGCCCGCAGGTGTGCGGCTTGGCGACCAGTTGCGTTGCTGGCCAAGGGCTTCATCACCTCGAACCACAGGATGAGGCGATCATCAGCTGGTGAATCGGCGTCCGCAGGCGGTAGCGGCATCTGGGCGAGCAATCGCCCCATTCCCACCGTCCCCGCGCCCGGTGAGATGAGCACAGCCGCCGCTTCGGGATCCACTACTTCCGCGGGTGCCGGCGGCTGGTCGGGCGTCGGCTCGGCCCCGGCCGGCGCCGGCGGCAAGAGATCGGCCAAGCGCGCATCGGTAGTGGTTGCCAACAGATCCGCCGCCTCGAAATCCACAACCTCCAGCCGGGACCGGCCCGTCATGGCACCGGTGTCCGGAATGTCGTCCGGCTTCAACACGATTGTGGCCACCCCGGCATCGGAATTAGCCAACTGTTCCTTGGTGCCGATAACCGCCCGCAGCTTTTTCCCGTGGTGGTCCGCCCAACCCCGCACAGCCACCACCGGGTACGTGGCCCAGCGTGCCCGTTCGGTGGCTGGGATCGTCTCGTCGCCGCTGGCCATGTGGACCTTTTCCGGCAACTGCACCCCTTCGGGGATGTACGCCACCCCATAGCTGTTGGCAACCACGATCGCGCCGTCGGTGGTCACCCCGGTGACCCAGAAAAACCCGAGGTCCATGCCGCCGCCCACGCCGGGCGCGTTCAGCGCCGCCGCGATGCGGCGCGCCAACTGCAGTGGATCAGGACCGGCACGACGCGCCGCGTCAGCGGTCGCGGCCTCGGCGACTGCGTCACGTTGGGCTCGCGCAGCCGAAACCGGGATAACCGGGGCGGGCGCCACCACAACGCCTTGCTCGACCTCGGTGTGCTCGGAATGCTGTGGTTGCACACGGGGCTTGCTCTTCCACGCCGCCTTACTGGCTGCCGGTCGTGTACTGGGTGACTTATCGGAGGGGGTCTGCCCGACGGGAGCACCCGACCTTGCGCCCGAGCCGGCGCCGGCGCCGCTCGATCCCGATCCCATCGCGCCGGCCGGCACGCCAGCCGCCCCGGCCTGCGCGCCGGCCGGCGATTCCTCGCCGGGTCTCGCCGATGCCGGCAATACCCCAGCCGACGCTGCGGCCGGAGTCACACCCTTGCCGCCACTCCCACCCGCTCCTGGTTGTTGTGGCGTCCCGGCCGCCGGAGTCAACGGCGCTGCCGGAGTCGCTGGGCCCAGGGGAGTTCCCGATCCATCGCCCGGAGTGCCGCCTGACACCGTCGGAGTTGGGCCCGCAGGATTCGGCATCGCCTCCGGCTGCGCAGGCGTCAGAGGCGTTCCCGGAGTCGGCTGCAGGCCGCCGCCATCAACGGGAGGGGTGCCCGGTGTTGGCGTGGACCCTCCCGTCCCTGGTGTGACGGGTGTCGGTTGCGCGGGATTCGGCCGCAGGTCGGGGGACGGCTGGACCGCGGGAGTGTCCGGGTTTGTGACAGTGTCCGGGATGGAGACAGGGGGTGGTGTTTTCTGGTCGAGCAGATCCTGCAGCGCGTTGGCCGGCGGTGTCCATGCCTTGCTTGCCAAGATCCACTCGGCGGCGCCGTCGACGATGCTGACATTGGCCCCGTGCGCCGTGCGGACCACCGTCGCGATCTGCTCAGTCAGCTCAGCAGCGTCCAGGTTGGGGTCATTCTCCAGGGCGTCGATCGTCCGGTGAGCATTTATCACATTGTCGGTGACGTCGGACTTCACCTGCACGATCGTCAGGGCAATATGTTTGTGCCAAGTGATCACGGTGGCGAGACCGTTTTGCAGGGTCTGCATTTCGCCGATGAGTGTGCCGAGTTCGCCGTTGGCGGCACCGGCGGCGCTACCCGACCAGATACCTCCGTCGAAGATTTCCGCCTGCTGGTGCTGGCAGGTCTCTAAAACGTCGGTGACTTGCCGCAAAACCTGCGTGTACTGCTGGGCCCGGTCATAGAAGGCCTGCTCATCGACGTCCGGCCACCCGCCCGGGTCGAGCATTTGCTCGGCATACTCCCCCGTCGGCTTCGCGACGCCCATCAGCTACTCCTCTCGCGATGCGCGACACGCTGCCTGTTGCCTCGCGTCGGATGGCCCGGCTGCGCGAGCAATCGCATCCGCCGTGAGCTGTTGCGGGACATCATGATTAATAAGCGTAATCGAGGTTGAGGCAGGCTAGCTGCGGCAATATCAACGCGCTCAGCTCCGTGGGTGGCATTAGACCGACGCCTCAGCTGCAGCGCGCCCGCCGTCTGCGCGTGCATTCCAATGGTCCGTTCGAGTCGTTACTTCTCGGCCGGGCCCTTGCGTGGACGATTACCGATCACGCCCTCGGTCCACGCCCGCTCCTCGGTGTAGAGCGAGTCCTCGTCGGCGCCCTCCACGCGCTTGCCCTTGGCGTCACCTTTACCGCCTTGCCCGCCCATCGGCATGCCGCCCATCCCGCCGCCCATGCCGCCTGCGCCCGAGAGCCCCTTGCCCAAGCCCGCGGTGGCCGCCCCTGGGGCCGCTGCAGCCGGACGTGGCGCGGCATCGCCCCCCGTCGCGGGTTGCAATGGCATTTTTGGGATGCCCGCCCCGCCGCCTGCGCCGCCCAGCGACGCCGGCTTGACTCCTCCCGGGCCGCCCTTCGACAGCCCTGCTTTCTTCATCGCGTCGTTCACCATCGCCTGGGCATCCGGTGTTGACGTCGAGCCGCCCGTGCCCAATGTCGGCAGGGTGGGAAACGTGGTCGCGGCGGACGTGTTTGCTGACGTGTCGGTGGAGTTATCGGCGGGCGTGTTGTCCCCGCCGCTACCGCCATCACCGCCATCACCGCCATCACCGCTATCATCCGGAGTGGGGGGGTTAATGATGTAGGCGCCGTAAGGAGCCTGCGGATTCGACGCGGCCAGGGGGATTCCAGCGTACGAAATGTAACTCGATATCGCCGTCTCCGACCTTTTCTGCAAATTCTGATACCAGTCAATGGCCGTAGACAAATACATGCTGTTGGTTTGTACATAATACTTATACCAATAATCGCATTGCGAGACCTCGTAGGACGCAGGATGCTCTCCCTCCAGCCCGTAGGAGGGTTCGCGGCCGTAGGAACTCCCGCCTGATGGCTTCATCTTTTTGTGCGCGTCGGCGACCATTTGGGCCTGTTTAGCCAGCGTCGTGCACTGTGTGACCATGCCATTTATCCACTGCTTCTGTTGCGTGAAATTTGACTCAACTGCCGTCCTCGCGTCACCCTCCCAGCTGAGAAACGGCCGGAACCGGTAGGCCAGTTGCTGGAACTCCAGCTGGTAGCTGTTCCACTCGTTGGCAAATGCCTTGAACGCCGTCCCCTGGTCGGGGGCTTCGACGTCCGTCGCGGCCTGTCTCACCTCGTAGTAGGGGTATTCGAACGGCGGCGGTGGGGGCGGTGGTGAGGGCGGCGGGGAGATGTAATCCGGGTCGCAGAGAAGCGCCACCTCGTCGTTCCCGGCAGCCGACACCGACGCCCCGTACGTGCTGCCGTCCATGTTGACGGCGTTGATGTCGTCGGCAGCGCCCTCATCCACTTCCTCATAAGCTTTGGCCGCATTCCGGAGGGACTTCGCCAGCGATTTCCATTCCCGCTGGCATGCTTGGATGTAAAGCCGCAACGAGTCGGCGTTAATCGCGATTTGTACGGCAGAATCACGGACAAACGAGAGGGCGCATGGGGCTTGCGGGTTGCCGGTCGGCAGAACTGGCAACGGTGCCTCGATTTCGTCCGCTCTCGCCATGAGTTCTTGGTATTCGACGTTCAGCGCCTGCGTCATATCGGCTCATTCTCCTCGTGCCGGAGCGATCGTGCTCGGTAGGTCATTTCCCCGGTAGCGCCATCGCGATCGGCAATTGGCGCTGCTGCGACGTACCAATCGCGTTGTGCCGCAACATCGCGAGTGACGCGCCCACCTGCGGCGGCTGACCGAACCGCAAACCGCGCACGCTCCAGCCCTTACCGAAGTTGGCGCCGATCACCGACCACCCCTTTCGTTGTGCCGGACCGGGCGAGCGGTGCAGTGGGGCGCCGACCGCTGCCGAGTGCAATCGTAATGCACCCATCGGGCCCGATGCCCGCCGCTTTTCGCGCCCCATCACCTCAACTCGCGCGGCTTTCCGGCGCATTCTTTCGGCGGGTGACGTTGCCGCAGTCCGGTAGGGACCGAATTCAACTCATCGACATCACCTGTTCAACTCGGGTCTCCCCCTCTTTACCTTCGGTCCGTTTTTGCAAGAACCTGATTAAATAACGGGAAGTCGACGCGGTGGCCGGTCGACCGACATCGAACCGGCGAATCTTCGATCAATCCTCCACACGGAAAAAGACGCCGTCTGCCTGCAGCACGCGACCATTGCGGACGTCTATGAAACCGGGTGCCAATCCCGCCAGCACGAAGCCCAAAGAATCGACGAGATCGAGAGCCTCCTGAATGAGCATGTCACCGTCGTACAGGGCTGCGAAGGAGAGTTCGATTTGGATGCCGACGCAACGCTGATTAATCGTTGTCGCACCCCCGGCGATCACCTGCTTCTCGAACCCTTGAACGTCGATCTTGAGAAAAGCCACATCATCTTGCCGTAGAACTTCCGGCGCGACAGCATCAAGCCTGCGTATTTCCACGTCCTCGGTGCCGACATAATTTGCCCGGGGAAAGGCGTCCTGATGACTTTGCAGCATGGGAAGTATGGAGCTGCTTGCGCCGGCGTTGCCAGCGACATTCATCGAGATCGTTCCATCGACATCGCCGAGAGCGTAGTGCCGGCAATCCCAAAGCGGATCTGCCGATGCACTTTGTGCCAGCCGCGCAAATGGTCCGGACAAAGGCTCAAACGATACGATGCGGCCGCCGAATTCAGAATGGCGCAGGCCAGTGGCATACTGCCCTGAATTGGCGCCGGCGTCGAGAACGACGTCTATTTTACGCGACGTGAATTCCTTGACGAGATTCCGTCGCCAATCGGATTCGGAATAGTAGTTCCTCACCATTAGTTCGGCGCGGTTCTCAACCCAATAAAAACCCACTGCGCAACACTAACATCGGGACGGACCACGCCAGTGGCCACGACCGACCACAATCGTGCAGCGATGCGCCCTTCCTCAAGAGCAGGTGCGGGTGGGTATATTCGAGGCGGCCGGACTGAGAAGGGACCACCACGATGGCAAGGCCGGCGGAAATCGCCCTTACCGCCACCAAATTGGGCAAGCACATCGGCGCACGCATCGACGGCGTACTTCTCGGCGGTGGCCTCGATGCTGGCGTCGTGGACCAGATCCACGAGGCGCTTCTGCGCCACAAGGTGATCTTTTTCAGGGATCAACACCACCTTGATGAGGAGCAGCATTTTGCCTTCGCCAAGCGGCTAGGCGCACCGATCCGCGTGTTCGGCGCCAATTCCATTCCTGATGGCCCACCTGGGGTGTCCCTCGTCGACTCCGACCGCGGCAAGGCAACGCGTTGGCACACCGACCACACGTTCAGCCTCAATATCCCGACTGCCTCGATTCTGCGTGCGGTCACCTTGCCGAATTACGGGGGATCGACACTGTGGGCATCCACCACCGCGGCCTACGCGGCGCTACCCGCGCCGCTAAGACACCTGGCCGAAAATCTCTGGGCAATGCACAGCAGCAACCGCTGCGACCAGCTCGGATACGTCCAGGGTGTGGGCTGCGTGCTTATGCCAGGTGGCTTTCCCGCCGCGTACCACGCGCTGGACGACACCAACCTCCTGAGCAACCAATTGAGGGCGGCTCGCGAGGAGACGTCGACATTTCGCACCGAACATCCGGTGGTGCGAGTGCATCCCGAGACCGGCGAGCGGGCGTTTCTGCTAGGGCAATGGGCGCGCGGATTCGTTGGCCTGGACAACTCCGAGTCGAAGGCGATCTTCGAACTGCTGCAAGCTCGTATCACGTTGCCCGAGAACACCATCCGATGGGATTGGGAGCCTGGCGACGTGGCCATATGGGACAACTACGCAACCCAACACCGCGCAGCCGACGATTACGACGACCAGCGCCGCGTCATGCATCGAGTGACCCTGATAGGCGAGGTCCCCGTGGATGTCCACGGGCGGCGCAGTCGGCAGATCAGCGGTGGGACGCCCGAATCGATTGCGGATTAGAAAGCGTGGATCACATGTCACCCGAAATGCCACGCGCCAGCGAGCCCGCTGCGATGGATCGCGAGCTCGTTGCATACGAGCTGCACCCGGGACACGGCGTCGAATTGGTGCCGGCGTCGCACGAACGCAGCTGGATGAGCTCGACCCGCGAGCGGTTTGCCAATCGCTGTTTGCCCCTACTCATGGCCAATCAAGCGGGCTGGCTCGTCGTCAATAACACCCGCGTGCGTGCTCGTTGGAATGGCGGGGCGGATGCGGCTTCTGTCGAGTTCGAATATGAGGATGGTGGGTCAGGGTTCCGCCCGATGAGTCATTTCGGGCACGGGATAATAACGTGGCCTCTACCGTTCCTCTTCCGCACGCCGCCGGGGTTCAACCTGCTGGTCCGCGGTCCGGTGAACTGCGCGAAGCACGGAATCGCCGCTCTGGAGGGGATCGTCGAAACGGACTGGGCGCCGTCAACTTTCACGGTCAATTGGAAGTTCACTCGACGGCGTGTGTGGGCCACTTTCGAGAAGGGCGAACCGGTGTGCCTGCTGGTACCGCAGCGGCGAGGAGAGCTCGAAGAATTCCTCCCGAAAATAGTATCGATCGCCGCGGCTTCTGATGAATTGCGCGCTTCCTATGACGCCTGGCGTGAGAGTCGGCGCGACTTCAATGAAGACCTGAAGCGGCCGGGGTCATTCGCGAGACAGGCCAGTTGGCAGAAGGACTATTTTCGGGGTAGGTACCCCGACGGTTCAGCCGCGCCGGAGCATGAAACTCGAATTCAGTTACGAACTTTCACGCGCGTCGAAGAGGAGATCTACGGTTGGCCGAGTCCGACCACGGCATCGGGCCCTGGCGCATCCCGGTGAAGTTCGGCGAATGCCATTGCTGATAGGCCGTACGTCTGATGGACCTCGCGCAACTCGCTGGCTGGACGCCGCTCAGATTGGACTTCTCCGGTCCAACCCCGGCGGTCTTGTGGGCCGATCTCTCGGCGGAGCGGTTCGCCGACCCCTTCTTCGACCAGACCCTCGGCCGCTGGGAATCCGGCCCCGGCGCCCGGCCGCTGGTTCGGACGGGGCTCGAAGCGCTCGTCGCTCTCGATGGCGAGCCATCGCTCGAGCCGGCGGGCATGATTTTTCACGTCTTGCGGTGCGGATCAACACTGCTGTCCCGGCCCCTGGGAACAATCCCCGGCGGCGGCGTCGTCGCCGAACCGGCGCCCCTCAACTCGCTCCTCGGGCTCGATCCCGAGCAAGTCGACGAGGCCGCCCTGGTCAAGGCCGTGCGGCTGCTGGTGCGGGCACTCGGTCGATGCCGGCACCCCGACGAAATGCGGCTGGTGCTCAAATGCACCAGCTGGAACATTCTCCGTCGGAAGGTGCTTGCCGCCGCTTTTCCCGAAACCCCTTGGATCTGGGTTCAGCGCGATCCGGTTCGCGTCCTGGCCTCGCTCCTCGCTGAACCGCCGGGCTGGCTCAGGCCCCAGGCTGCTCCTCAGGCCGCGCGGCTTTTCGGCATTGATCCGGCCTCGGCCCCGGAGATGGGGCGCGCTGAGTTCGCGTCCCGCGCGATTGGAGCCATGCTGCAGGCGGCGTTAGAACCGGGGCGGCGGCTCGTCATCGACTATGCCGACCTGCCCGACGCGGTGTGGACGCGTGTGGCACCCAATTTCGGGTTCGAGACAAGTCCCGCAGCGATCGACCGCATGATCCGGCAGTCCCGGTTCTACTCGAAGGACCCGGCACCTCGGCCCTTTGCCGGCGACGCTGCCGAAGACCGGCCGGTGACCGACACGATGCGGGAGGCCGCTGGGCGATTCGCCGGGCCCGCGTATCGCGCTCTCGCATCGCGCGAGCTATGACAATGCCGAGAAGGGCTGGGAAGCAACGGCTTTCTGCGCTATGCAGTTTCCTGCGGTCGACGCTATCGGATGGAGTGCCGACTGATAGCGTGGTGTTCGCCCGAGCCACACTCCCAACAGACGAGGGATGACGGAATGGCGTTGTTTTGTGCGGACGTCGCTCTTGTGAGTCTCGGGATGTCGTGCCAAGGCGCGATCCAGCTTCAGGTGCACCGATCGCTTATCGGCCACATTCTCGGGTCCGAAGCCGTAATCAAACGAACCCCTTTTTATTGGTTGATATGCCCTCCCACGTCGGCGGCAAATATGATCGCCACGGGGATTCATTTCTCGGAAAGTCTTCGCATACCTCGCAGACACTGGGAACCGTGACCGAGTTCGTGCGCCGGATATTCTTTGTGAGCAATACGCAGGACAATCTGGCTGACGAGGTTCAGGCGGTTGCACCCATACCGTATAAGTTCACCGATGAGGCGATCGACCGCCTCGCCTCCGCGGTTTCACGGCGCTTTGAGGCTCCCCTCTATGTGGTTTCGGCGGCTGGGCGGCACGCACTTCGTACGCAAGCGAACCGCGAGCGGCTATTCCTGATGGACGTATTCCCCGGCATCCGGGGCTCGGATTCTGATTGGGCAGCGGTATTTCGTGGGATGCTTGAACGGGCCCTGCCGATTTTGCCGCGTTGATATGAAACTCGACATCCATCTTCAGACCCATTCTGACGTAAGCGTGCACGGCGCACACCGATACGTCGGCGCTCCTAAAAGTGAGGTGATGCTTCGCTGTACGCAATCCCTTGTCACTTCGATCAATCAAGCCGACGACGACATCATCTTGCGCGTCTTTGATGATCACTCGCCGTCCGAAACTATGACGACGCTGCGACGGATACTCGGAACCTGCAAACACCCGGTCGAATTCGTCGCGCTCGAGACCAGGGGTTACAACGCATCCTGTCTCGCATCATTTTCCAAGGCGCGCAACGATGGTCGCGAGCTCCTCTACCTCGTCGAAGACGACTACCTGCACGCTCCTTCGGCGATACAGGAGATGCTGGAAGTACATGTGGTGTTCAAGGAGAGACTTGGCGGTCGCGAAGTTGCCCTGCATCCGTACGACGATCCGAAGAATTATTGGAGCCCGATATTTAGCCGGGAGGACTGCCGCGTCGTATACGGCACCAAGAGACACTGGCGCACCAATACGCACACGACTAACACCTGCTGGGTAGAAATCGAGACGTTAAGAAGAAATTGGCAGCTCTTCGAACAGCTCGCCCGCTATTCAAGCACACCCTACGGCCAAGAGAATCACATCTTCGAAGCTTCGACTATCAACAAGATTTGGCGCGAGCAAGTTGCCTTATTCACCCCTATACCTTCGCTGGCGCTACATCTTCAACATGACGAACACAAAGACCCCTACCTAGATTGGACGCAATGGTGGCGGTCCGCGGCCTATTGATGGATCAGGTATCGCGGCTCTCAAACAGGTCGCAATAGCTTCGTTGTGGTACAGACTTGAATTGCCGATACAGCTTGAATCTGATTTCACCCGCCTGTATGCGCGTGAGCAACTCCTCAAGGCCCCCGAAGAGGTCGTCGTACTGCTCTTCGAGCACCGCGCAGCGCGCACTGGGCTGCTCTGTCCGA
>PLSK01000295.1 GCA_003165155.1 Mycobacterium sp.
ACCGGTTCGCCAGCTCGCTGATCGCCGCAGCCAAAGGCGAACCCGTCCCCGCCGACGGCTACGCGGGCAGCTACATCACCGACATCGCCGCGCAGGTGTTGCAAAAGGCGCCCGACGCGCTGAGCCTGCCCGAGGCCAAGATGCACGAGACCTTCCGCGAGATCGGCGTCGACTTGATGTTCACCCACATCAAAGCGTCGTTGCACGAGTTCGGCACCGACTTCGACGTCTACACCCACGAAGACTCGATGCACACCAGCGGCCGTGTCGACCAGGCCATCGCCACGCTTCGCGAGAACGGCAACATTTACGACAAAGATGGCGCAAGCTGGTTACGTACCAGCGCCTTTGGTGACGACAAGGACCGCGTCGTGATCAAGAGCGACGGGAAGCCGGCGTATATCGCAGGTGATATCGCTTATTACCTGGACAAGCGGCAACGCGGTTTTGACTTGTGCATCTACATGCTGGGCGCCGACCATCACGGCTACATCGCCCGGCTCAAGGCAGCCGCCGCCGCGTTCGGCGACGACCCCGCCAGCGTCGAGGTGCTGATCGGACAGATGGTCAACCTGGTGCGCGACGGCCAGCCGGTCCGGATGAGCAAGCGGGCCGGCACCGTGATCACGCTCGACGACCTGGTCGAGGCCATCGGCGTCGACGCCGCGCGCTACAGCCTGATCCGCTCGTCGGTGGACACCGCCATCGACATCGACCTGGCACTGTGGTCCTCGGCGTCGAATGAAAACCCGGTCTATTACGTGCAATACGCGCATGCCCGGCTCTCGGCGCTGGCCCGCAGTGCCGCCGAACTCGGCCTGATCCCCGACACCGCACACCTGGAGCTGCTCAACCACGACAAAGAAGGTGCGCTGTTGCGCACCATCGGTCAGTTCCCCGGGACGCTGAAAACGGCGGCGTCCCTGAGGGAGCCACACCGGGTGTGCCGGTACCTGGAAGACCTCGCCGGTGACTATCACCGGTTCTACGATGCGTGCCGGGTGCTGCCGATGGGCGACGAGGCGCCCACCGACCTGCACACCGCGCGCCTGGCACTGTGCCAGGCCACCCGTCAGGTCATCGCCAACGGGCTGGCGATACTCGGAGTCAGTGCCCCGGAGCGCATGTGAACGTTCATCCCGCCGGTCCACGGCACGCCGAAGAGTCCCGGCACACCGGTAGCCCGCCGCGGCCTCAGTCGGCCGACGAGCTGCTGCGGCTGGCGTCGAATGTCTGGCCCCGCAACACAGTTCGCGATGAAGCCGGAGCGACCGTCATTGCCGGAGTTGCGCTGACCGACCTCGCCCAGGAGTACGGAACGCCGCTGTTCGTCATCGACGAGGACGACTTCCGTTCTCGCTGCAAAGAGATCGCGGCAGCGTTCGGCGGCGGGCAGAATGTGTCCTACGCCGCCAAGGCATTCCTATGCAGTGAAATCGCCCGGTGGATCGACGAAGAAGGCCTGTCGCTCGATGTGTGCACCGGCGGTGAGCTGGCCGTCGCACTGCACGCCGGCTTTCCGCCGGAGCGGATCACCCTGCACGGCAACAACAAATCGGTCGAGGAGTTGACCGCGGCGGTCAAGGCAGGGGTGGGTCACGTCGTCCTGGACTCGATGATCGAAATCGAGCGCCTCGACGCGATCGCGGGCGACGCGGGCGTTGTCCAGGATGTCTTCGTACGCCTCACCGTCGGTGTCGAGGCACACACCCACGAGTTCATCTCGACCGCACACGAAGACCAGAAGTTCGGGTTGTCGGTGGCCAGCGGCGCGGCGATGGCGGCCGTGCATCGGGTATTCGCCACCGATCACCTGCGACTGGTGGGGCTGCACAGCCACATCGGCTCGCAGATCTTCGACGTCGCCGGCTTCGAGCTCGCCGCGCACCGCGTCATCGGTCTGCTGCACAAGATTGTCGAAGAGTTCGGCGTCGAGAAGACCGCGCAGATCTCCACCGTGGACCTCGGTGGCGGCCTGGGCATCTCGTACCTGGCGCCCGACGACCCGCCGCCGGTCGCAGAGCTGGCGGCCAAGCTGAGCGTCATCGTGAGCAACGAGAGTGCGGCCCTGGGGCTGCCCACCCCCAGGCTGGTGGTCGAGCCGGGTCGCGCCATCGCCGGGCCGGGCACCATCACGCTGTACGAGGTCGGCACGGTCAAAGACGTCGACGTCAGCACCACGGCTCAGCGCCGCTACGTCAGCGTCGACGGTGGCATGAGCGATAACATTCGCACTGCGCTCTACGACGCGGAGTATGACGCGCGGCTGGTTTCGCGACACAGCGACGCACCGGCGACGCTCGCCCGTATCGTCGGAAAACACTGCGAAAGCGGCGATATCGTCGTTCGCGATACCTGGGTGCCGGGCGACCTACAGCCAGGCGACCTACTTGGGGTAGCCGCTACCGGCGCCTATTGTTATTCACTGTCGAGCCGTTACAACATGGTCGGCCGCCCCGCCGCGGTGGCGGTACGCGCTGGGCGTGCCCGCCTGATCCTGCGCCGGGAGACGGTCGACGATCTGCTGAGTCTGGAAGTGAGGTGACCCGTGTCCGGTGACGAAAAGTCGGTGGGCGTAGCAGTGCTCGGGTTGGGCAACGTCGGCAGTGAGGTCGTCCGCATCATCGAGGACAGTGCCGAGGATCTCGAGGCCCGAATTGGTGCCCCGTTGGTGCTGCGCGGTATCGGCGTGCGCCGCGTCGCCGCTGACCGCGGCGTTCCGGTCGGCCTGCTCACCGACAACATCGAAGAGCTCGTCTCGCGCGAGGATGTCGACATCGTCGTCGAGGTGATGGGACCGGTAGAGCCGTCCCGCAAGGCGATTCTGTGCGCGCTCGAGCACGGTAAGTCCGTCGTCACGGCCAACAAGGCGTTGTTGTCCACGTCCAACGGCGAATTGGCGCGGGCAGCCGAAGCCGCCAGCGTCGACCTGTATTTTGAAGCAGCTGTCGCCGGCGCTATTCCGGTTATCCGCCCTCTGACTCAGTCGCTGGCCGGCGACACGGTGTTGCGGGTGGCCGGCATCGTCAACGGCACCACCAACTACATCCTTTCCGCGATGGACAGCACCGGGGCCGACTATGACAGTGCGCTAGCCGAGGCGAGCGCGCTGGGTTACGCCGAAGCCGACCCCACCGCCGACGTCGAAGGTTATGACGCGGCGGCCAAGGCCGCGATTCTGGCGTCGATCGCCTTTCACACCCGGGTGAGCGCCGACGACGTGTATCGCGAGGGCATCAGCAAGATAACCCCGGCCGACTTCGTGTCGGCGCGCAGCCTGGGCTGCACCATCAAGCTGCTGTCGATCTGCGAACGCATCACCAACGACGATGGTCAGCAACGGGTTTCGGCGCGCGTCTATCCGGCGCTCGTGCCGCTCACGCATCCGCTTGCCACGGTCAACGGCGCGTTCAACGCCGTCGTGGTCGAGGCTGAGGCCGCGGGGCTGCTGATGTTCTACGGCCAGGGAGCCGGCGGCGCGCCGACCGCGTCGGCGGTGGCAGGTGACCTGGTGATGGCCGCCCGCAACCGGGTACTCGGCAGTCGTGGGCCTCGAGAGTCGAGGTATGCGCAACTACCAGTGGCACCAATGGGTTTCATCATGANNTAGCGGACATGGACGGCCGGCGAGTCGGAGCCCGTATCGTGGTGGTTACCCATACCGCCACCGACGCCGCGCTCTCCGAAACTGTTGATGCGCTTGCGGACTTGGACGTCGTGCAGGCAGTCACAAGCGTGCTGCGACTAGAAGGAACCACCCTATGAGCATCCCGCGTACCGCCGTTCACCACCCTTGGCCGGGCCTGATCGCGGCTTACCGCGATCGGCTACCGGTCGGCGACGATTGGACTCCGGTCACCCTGCTCGAGGGTGGTACACCGCTGATCGCGGCACCCCGGCTGTCCAAAAAGACCGGCTGCACCATTCATCTCAAGGTCGAGGGCCTCAACCCCACCGGTTCCTTCAAGGACCGGGGCATGACGATGGCGGTTACCGACGCATTGGCCCGCGGGCAGCAGGCCGTGTTGTGCGCGTCGACCGGAAACACCTCGGCGTCGGCTGCGGCATACGCTGCCCGCGCCGGCATCACGTGTGCGGTGCTGATACCGCAGGGCAAGATCGCGATGGGCAAGCTCGCACAGGCGGTCATGCACGGCGCCAAAATCATTCAGATCGACGGCAACTTCGACGACTGCCTGGAACTGGCCCGCAAGATGACCGCAGACTTCCCGACGATTGCGTTGGTCAACTCGGTCAACCCGGTGCGCATCGAGGGTCAGAAAACGGCGGCGTTTGAGATCGTGGACGCGCTTGGCGTCGCACCGGACGTCCATGCCCTCCCGGTTGGCAACGCCGGAAACATCACCGCGTATTGGAAGGGCTACACCGAGTATCACCGCGACGGCGTCATCGACAAGCTGCCTCGCATGTTGGGCACCCAGGCCGCCGGCGCGGCGCCGCTGGTGCTTGGCCACCCGGTGAGCCACCCGGAGACCATCGCCACTGCGATCCGCATCGGCGCCCCGGCGTCGTGGGCGCAGGCCGTCGCGGCCCAACAGGAGTCCAACGGGCGCTTTTTGGCCGCCACCGACGAAGAGATCCTGTCCGCGTATCACCTGGTGGCCCGCTCCGAAGGCGTGTTCGTCGAACCCGCCTCCGCTGCCAGCATCGCGGGCCTGCTCAAGGCGATTGACGACGGCTGGGTGGCGCCGGGTTCCACCGTCGTGTGCACCGTGACCGGCAACGGTCTCAAGGACCCCGACACGGCGCTCAAAGATATGCCGAAGGTGTCCGCGCTGCCAGTCGATCCTGTTCTCATTGCCGAGAAGTTGGGGCTGGGGTAGTGGCGATCGCAAGCGCGGCGGAGCCGGGCGCAGCGGGTCGCCACGCATCAGACGTGGTGGGTCGGCGCTCGATGCTGCCCGCGGGGCTGGTGGCGAGCGTCGTAGTGCCGGCGTCAAGCGCGAACCTCGGCCCGGGTTTTGACAGCTTCGGCCTGGCATTGAGCCTTTGCGACGAGATCGTCGTCGAGACAACGGATTCCGGCTTGCAAGTGATTATCGATGGCGAAGGCGCCGGCCAGCTACCCCTAGGCCCCGAACACCTGGTGGTGCGCGCCATCGAGCGCGGACTGCAGGCCGTGGGTGTCAGCGCTCCCGGCCTGGTGGTGCGCTGCCGCAACTCCATCCCGCATTCTCGCGGTCTGGGTTCCTCTGCGGCGGCCGTGGTCGGTGGCCTGGCTGCGGTAAATGGCCTTGTCGCACAGACGGATTCGATGCCCCTGAGCCAAGCTCAGCTGATCCAGCTTTCTTCGGAGTTCGAAGGCCACCCCGACAACGCCGCGGCGGCAGTGTTGGGGGGTGCGGTGGTTTCGTGGGTTGACCGCACCGGCGATCGGCCTGGCTACTCGGCGGTGCCGCTGCGGCTCCACCAAGGTATTCACCTGTTCTCCGCGATTCCCGAAGAGCGCTCGCTGACCGCAGAGACCCGGGTGCTACTGCCTGCCCAGGTCAGCCACGAGGACGCGAGGTTCAACGTGAGCCGCGCCGCGTTGCTGGTGGTGGCGCTCACCGAACGTCCGGATCTGCTGTTGGCGGCCACTGAAGACGTGCTTCATCAGCCTCAGCGTGGTCCGGCGATGCTTGCCTCAGCGGAATATTTGCGGCTGCTGCGGCGTCATAACGTTGCGGCAGCGCTTTCGGGGGCGGGTCCGGCGTTGATCGCCTTAGGCACGGAGCCGCAATTGCCCTCGGAAGCGTTGGAGTACGCGGCCGCAAACGGATTTACCATCATTGAGATGACCGCTGGCGAAGGAGTTCGCTGGCGCCCGGGTGTCACAGTCGCCGGTTGATCCACAGGCTGGCCGGAGGGTTTGCTTGCTTCCAACAAAAATGCGGGTTATCCTCGGAGCCGTCTAGCAATCGCAGCATCTGCATCTGCATCCATACTGCCTTGCCGCTAGGACAACCATCAATCCTTCTCATTGACGAGGTTCGCCGTTCAGGCCGCCAATGCACTGGCGATCAACGTTGCAGAGTCGATGATCGGGACGCACTCAGCAATTTGGCTGAATGCAACGAACCCTCGTATGACGTGATCAGCGGGGGAAGAAAGGAAATCCGTGTCTGATACGGACCTCATCACGGCTGGCGAAAGCACCGACGGCAATCAGCTGTCGAATTCTGTGCCTGGAGACGCGCCAGCCGTCAAGACCAACGCTCCCGTGGGCTCCTTGTCCACCATGGTGTTGCCCGAACTGCGCGTACTGGCTAATCAAGCCGGCGTCAAGGGGACATCCGGGATGCGTAAGAACGAACTAATCGCCGCGATTCAGGAAACCAGGGGACACGCCAACGGCGCTTCAGCCGCTGCCGCCCCGGAGTCGCAGAACAGCGGCGAACCCACCGCTGCCGACCCGGCGCCCAGCACCGAAGTACCGGCCGCCCAAGGGGAACAGAACGATTCACCAAACGAGACGCAGCGCCGGCAACGACGCAGCAGTTCCCGCGAAGCGGGGTCAAACTCACGCGCTGCCGACGAGCAGGATCGCAACGCCCCGCCCACCAACGGAGCAGACAAGGGCCAGCGGGGCGAGCGGGACACCAAGACAGACGACCGCGGATCGGATGCGGGTAGCGACCAGGGCGGTGACCAACAGGGCTCAGGTGGCCAGCAGTCTCGCGGCAACGGCAACGGCAACGGTGGCGGTGGCGGTGACGACGACGGAGACGGCCGTCAGGGCCGGCGCGGACGCCGGTTCCGCGACCGCAGGCGCCGTGGCGAGCGTTCGGGCGAAGGCGGCGCCGGCGACCGCGGCGGCGACCGTGGCGACCGTGAAGCCGAATTGCGTGAAGACGACGTTGTCCAACCGGTAGCCGGCATCCTCGACGTCCTCGACAACTACGCCTTCGTGCGCACCTCCGGATATCTGGCGGGTCCGCACGACGTCTACGTGTCGATGAACATGGTGCGCAAGAACGGCCTGCGCCGCGGCGACGCGGTGACTGGCGCGGTTCGGGTACCCAAAGACGGGGAACAGCCCAACCAGCGGCAGAAGTTCAATCCGCTGGTCCGTTTGGACACCGTCAACGGTGGGCCGGTCGAAGACGCGAAGAAGCGTCCGGATTTCACCAAGATGACACCCCTGTACCCCAACCAGCGGCTTCGTCTGGAAACCACCCCCGACCAGCTGACCACCCGGGTCATCGACCTCATCATGCCGATCGGTAAGGGCCAGCGTGCACTGATCGTGTCGCCGCCCAAGGCGGGTAAGACGATGATCCTGCAGGCGATCGCCAACGCGATCACCAAAAATAACCCGGAATGCCACCTCATGGTCGTGCTCGTCGATGAGCGGCCTGAAGAGGTCACTGATATGGCGCGCTCGGTCAAGGGCGAGGTCATCGCCTCGACGTTCGACC
>PLSK01000219.1 GCA_003165155.1 Mycobacterium sp.
CACCCAGCACCACGTACACGACCCAGCGCACCCGGGAGCAGCGGCCGCTGTCGCTGGCCCGCCGCCAGCTTGCCGGCAGCAGACTGGTCCCGGCGTGCACCGCGACCGCGGCGACCGCTGATCCGGCGCCGGCCCCGGCGGCCAGGACCGTGCGCGGTGGTGCGCCCTGGAGAAACAGCGCGGCCAGCGCGAGGATGAGAATCAGGCCGGGAATGATGAACGCGGCTCCGCCCAGCAACGCGCCGGGGCGACCACGGACTCGCCAGGCACAGAAAATCGCGAGCTGAGTCGAGGCGGGCCCGGGCAGTAGGTTGCAGACGGCGACGGCGTCTTCGAATTCGACGGCTGTCAGCCATCGCTTGCGCTCGACGCACAGATCCCGCAGCAGCTTGATATGGGTGGGCGGACCGCCAAAGCCGATACACCCGATGCGCCCCCACTCCCGCACCACCCCGGCTAGGCTCGGCGGCCGTTCGGCCAATGCGTCCGAGTGTGCGTCGCTCATCGGGCGACGCCTAGGGGCTGTCCACCGTGTTCGTTACTGTCTTGGGACACCGGCGGGCCCCTAGCGGCAGCAGTTCGGGTCGAGCACCGTGCACAGTGCCATCAGGGACTCCCGGCGTGGGCGGTGGTAGACGTTCATGCCCCGGCGTTCGGAATCCACCAACCCTGCCCGCCGCAACTGCGACAGATGGTGACTCACGGTCGATTCGCTCAGATCGACCGCTACGGCCAGGTCGCAGTTGCACACCTCCCCCACATCAGAGCTGAACAGCAGCGATACGAGTTTGACCCGTACCGGGTCGGCTAACGCCTTGAGCCGCAGTGCGATCTCCAACGCGGCATCGTCGTCAACGAGGCCAGCAGCTACCGGCGAGCAGCACACTGGCGCGGACATGTCCACCACCGGCAATGTCTTCGGCATGGGCACCATCTTGCCAGAAAGATTGACATATATCGAAGAGGTGGCATCATCGGCTTAGGAAGAAGTTCGACATAAGTCACAGAGGTTGGAGTCGTCATGACCCGCGTACAACTCGCCCTTAACGTCGATCACTTGGACGAGGCGATCACGTTCTACTCGAAGTTGTTCGACACGCCGCCGGCGAAAGTCCGACCTGGCTATGCCAATTTCGCGGTGACCGAGCCCCCTTTGAAGCTCGTCCTCATCGAAAATCCCGGCAGGGGCGGGACTCTCAATCACCTCGGAGTCGAGGTCGGGTCCAGCGACGCGGTACGTGCCGAGATCGCACGCCTAGGTGACGAAGGAATGTTCACCGAAGAGGAAATCGGAACGACATGTTGCTTCGCCACCCAGGACAAGGTCTGGGTGACCGGACCTGGCGGCGAGCGGTGGGAGGTGTACACCGTGCTGGCCGATTCGGAGACTTTTGGCACCAGCCCCCAACTCCTCGACACCGCGGCACCGAGCCAGGTCGCCTGTTGCGGTACCAGTGCCCAAGACTCGGCTGGCTCGTCAACACCGTCGTGCTGCTGACCCGCCAACAGCGCTAACCACATTGGGAGACTGGGGTGACTAGACAATCTGACACGCATACACCGACTTCCACCCGGCTGTCAACGCTGGACCGGTTGCTGCCGTTGTGGATTGGCCTGGCGATGGCCGCCGGGCTGCTGTTGGGCCGTTGGGCACCCGGCTTCAACACCACCCTGGGCAAGGTCCAAGTCGACGGGATTTCGTTGCCGATCGCACTTGGCTTGCTGATCATGATGTACCCGGTGCTGGCCAAGGTCCGCTATGACCGCCTCGACGCCGTCACCGGGGACCGTAAGCTGCTGATCAGTTCGTTGCTGCTCAATTGGGTTCTGGGGCCGGCGTTGATGTTTGCGTTGGCGTGGCTGCTGTTGGCGGATCTGCCCGAATACCGCACGGGGCTGATCATCGTCGGGCTGGCCCGCTGCATCGCGATGGTGATTATTTGGAACGATCTGGCCTGCGGGGACCGCGAGGCCGCCGCGGTCTTGGTCGCGTTGAACTCCGCATTTCAGGTCGTCATGTTCGCTGTCCTAGGCTGGTTTTACTTGTCGGTGTTGCCAGGCTGGCTGGGCCTGCCGCAGACCACCATCACCACCTCGCCCTGGCAGATCGCCAAGTCGGTGCTGATCTTTCTGGGCATCCCGTTGTTGGCCGGCTATCTGTCTCGCAGGCTGGGCGAAAAGGCGAAGGGCCGCGACTGGTACGAATCCCGGTTCCTGCCATGGGTAGGGCCGTGGGCTCTGTACGGACTGTTGTTCACCATCGTGATTTTGTTTGCGCTGCAAGGAGATCAGATCCTCAACCGGCCTCTAGACGTTGCACGTATCGCGCTACCTCTGCTGGCCTACTTCGCCATCATGTGGGGCGGCGGGTACGCACTGGGCTACGCCATCGGCCTGGGCTACGAACGCACGACGACGCTGGCTTTCACGGCCGCCGGCAACAACTTTGAGCTTGCCATCGCGGTCGCGATCGCCACCTACGGCGCCACCTCCGGACAGGCGCTGGCCGGCGTTGTCGGACCCCTGATCGAGGTGCCGGTTCTGGTCGCCTTGGTGTACGTATCCCTGGCACTGCGAGAACGTTTCCCACATCCGGTACCACCGCTTAGGCAGGATTAACCGTGACCACGCCCAGTGTGCTGTTCGTCTGCGTACATAACGCCGGCCGATCCCAGATGGCAGCCGCGTTGCTGACCCACTTCGCCGGGGACCGCATCGAAGTGCGTTCCGCCGGCACCGAACCCGCCGAACAGGTCAACGCCGCGGCCGTCGCTGCGATGGCGGAAATAGGCATCGACCTCTCCGCAGCGACCCCGAAGGTTCTCACCGGCGAGGCGGTGCAATCCAGCGATGTCGTGATCACCATGGGGTGCGGAGACACCTGCCCCTACTTCCCCGGACTGTCTTACCGCGATTGGAAACTCGACGACCCAGCCGGCCAACCCCTCGATGTGGTGTGCGGTATCCGCGACGACATCGCCGGACGTGTCCGCGCCCTCGTCGACGAACTCCTATCGAAGGGTGGCAGCGCCTAGGAATAGGCATCGACAGAATGGCCATGCAGACAGCGCGATGGTGGCTCAGCGCCGAACCGATGCCCGCCCAATCCGCGCCCGCAGCCACCAGGACTTCCGGAGCCGCCACTACAAATGACATCGCCTGCACCATCCGGCTGCAAACACGTCGGGCGTTCGAGTCCATCTGAAGGGGCAGCCCGCGTACCTATCGGCCACTTGACCTCGACCCGGGCATCGGCACCACGGCTTCGGCGACGATCGCTGGCAGCGTCGCTTGCTCTGGCCCAGAGCGCGTCTCGAATCTAGATTCGGGAGTGATCAGATCCTTCACAGCAGCGGCTTAACAGCTCAGAGTCGCAGGTCGCGACACCGGCCCGACGGGTCCCGGGTGCGGCGGCGCCAAACCTCGATCCCGCCAACCCTGTCCTCTCCGGTCGTAGTTAAGGGTGCGGCACCACGCGGGTCTGCGGCATTGAGACCGCACTTGAGGGGCGAGCGAGGAGCCAAGCGCTACAGCACATTCACGGTGCGCCGCGGTAGGTGCCAATTGTCCAGGCGTTGCCTTCGGTGTCTCGCAGGCGGAACGTGTGCGAGCCGAAGTCGGTGTCGTGCAACTCGGCGGTGATTTCAGCACCGGCGGCCGCGACTTTGGCGTGGATCTCGTCGACATGATCGGAGACGACATAGACCGCGCCGGTCCCGGGCTTCATCACGTCGTGTACGCCGTCAGCGGGATGGCCGGTACTCCCCAGCATCACTGCACCACCTTCGGGCCAGCGCAGTTCGGCGTGGGCGATGGAGCCCTCCGGGCCGGGAACGACCAGGGTCTCGGTGAAGCCGAGCACGTCGACAAGGAACCGGACTGCCGCCGGTGCGTCCGCGTAGCGCAGGGCGGGCCAGACAGTGGGGGCAGGTGTTTCAGTCATGGCTTTTAGTCTTGACCGGCGAAGACGCTGTCGTCTTGGAGGAATGGGAGCTCTTCGACGATCCACGTCCGGGGCGAGCATCCGGCCAGCGTGCGCCACTCGTTGCTTAAATGGGCCTGGTCGTAGTAGCCACATTCGACAGCGAGCCCGGCTAGATCGAGATGTCCACGACGCAGCAGCGCCCCGGCGCGCTCGAACCGCAGGATGCGTGCGGCTTGTTTTGGCGCTAAACCGATTTCGTCGCGGAACCGTTCGCCGAAGTGCCTCCTGCTCCAACCGATCTCATCGGCAACATCGGCAATGGGCACTCGCCCACCGGTGCCCAGCATCAGCCGCCAGGCCTCGCCGAGCTCCGCGGCGACAGACAGCGGTTCGGAAGCCTTCGCCGCCAGCACGTCATCAAGGATGCCGAACCGTTCAGACCAGGTCAGCATCGACGCCAGCCGGTCCGGCAACTCTGCCAGCGCGGGCCAACCCAGCTCATCGAGTCCGACGACGCGACCGCTGAGCTCTGCGGCGCTGACCCCCAACAAGGTACGCACGCCAAAAGGATGGAGCTCGATGTGGATGCCGCGCAGCGTGCGATCCTGGCTGATCAGAACCGGCTCGGTGCGCAAGCCGCCGACCAAGCCCTGCATGCTCACCGGCCCCGCTCGACCCGACATCCTGACCGGATCCTGCAGGCTGATAATCAGCGTCACATGACGCGACGGCAGACCGCGGTGCACGGACAGGGCGACATCGTGCTGCTCGTAGCCGATGTATCTGCTGACCAGCGGCTGCAGCACGGGATGCGGCGGACGAATCGCCCAACTCACGCTCACCCATCCAGGCTAGGCCCACTGCTATCCGAAAAAGCGTCTGCTCGACCTCTCGAGACAGCGTGTCCAGGCCCGGCTGGTACCCGCCGACGTGCCGCGCTGCATCGGGCGGTCCCCCTCAGGCTCCTCATTGTCGAAGAGACCGACAAAACGCCATACGCTTCTACGCAGCAAACGGCTTCGTCGTCACCTACATCGGCGAGAAGTGCCCGGTGCCGAACGCTTCCGCGTGAACCTGGATGCGCTTGCCAACCCAGGCTGGCACACAAGCACTTGACTCTTAATCACATCGGAGGTCTTGTCTCACGGAAGTGAGTAATCGATCGTCGATCGTTACCGCTGCTTTGCGGCTGTGCCGCCCGTTGCCTTGCGGACGGCCGCGATCACCGCGTCGGCCTGGCACAGCGTCACCCCGATGTTGGTCATCTCGGTGCGTCCCCGCTCGTACAGCCCGGATACGGCATCATCGACGAGCACGACCCGATAGTCCCGCTCACTTGCCTCGTAGATCGATGTGCGCGGGCAGTTCGGGTAGTTACATCCGGCGACAACCACAGTGTCCACGTGATTCTCGCCGAGGTAGGCGTCGAGCGTGGTGCCGAAGAATGCTCCCCAGCGAGGCTTGTACATGACGATCTCGCGCTCGCCCAGCCGCTGAGCGTGTCCAGACAGCAGCAGTTCATCATCGAGCCGTGCCGTCGGGTCAGGCGCCAAGCCCGGCGCTAACAGCCGTCCCGGTGTGCCGGCGCGCAGCACAGGGACTGAGCCGGTGACGAGCGTTTTACGTACCGGCTCCGCATTGCTTCCATCTGCCCGGTAGATCCGTACGATGTGCACGATCGGTAGTCCAGACTCGCGGAACGCTTGACACAGACTGGCCATGCGAGGCACCGCCGCCGACGTTCCCGGGATCTCTAGCGGCTCGCCATCGAGCGTGTCCATCTGAACATCGATCGTCAGCAGAGCCGCTGAAGCTAAGTGCGGCTCGATGAGGGCGTGCATGATCACAGCATAGGTAGGCACATCGACGCGGTTCCGACCGCTCCTGCAGTGGCAGCGCGTGCATGACCCAAGCCGGTGAGCCGCCGAAAGGCATTGCGCCAGAGCGCTTCGCGGGCAGCTCTGGACAGGAGACAGATGCCACCCACTACGATGATCGAAGCGTCCTTAGATGTTGATATCCGCGTCGGGCGCGTGATCAGGGCGGAGGAATTCCCACATGCCCGAAAACCCGCGTACAAATTATGGATCGATTTCGGCGAGCTGGGCATACGCGCAAGTCCAGCGCGCAGATCACCGACCTATACACCGTTGAGGAGGTGAAGAACCGATTGGTGCTGGCAGTGGTCAACCTCGCGCCGCGACAGGTCGCCCACTTTAAATCAGAGGTCCTAGTGCTGGGAGTGCCGACCAACGGTGACCGCGGCGTGGCGCTTGTCGGCCCGGATCGGGAGATACCGCCTAGTCTTCGGTTGCTCTGAATTGCTGCGGGCCAGGCCCGTGCAACTACCGCGGCACTCCTCGCGGTTACGCAGGAACGAGATACGTTCCGTGCCCTTCGATGACCACATCGTCGTTGAATCTCAGGACTTCATTGACCAGGTGATCGTCTTGGTTGCGGTACATGATGACGATGGTGTCGATTCCCTGGTAGACGCCCTCGATGACAAACCGAAGGTTGGGAATGCGCTGCAATGCCACGGTCCAGTAGCGCCGGAGCGCGGGCTTGCCGTGAACGATTCCTGTCGTTTCCGGCAGGAGCTTGGCGGCCACCGGTGAAGTGAACACCACGTTCTCGTGGAAATGCTCAAGAACGGACTCCACGTCGTGGGCATTCCATGCCCCCACCCATTGCTTACTGAAGGCGACCGCATTGAGGTTCACGGTGGGCACTGTAATGGCGGCAGGGCTAGCGGCCCGCTCATTTTCACGACTGGTGCCCGTCGCCCTGCGCCCGCGTCACGGTTCTAGACATTCGGGACGGCTTGATTGCTGTCTCATGTGGTCGGGTGCGGCGGTGGCGACAAAGGGCGTCAGAGGTGGCGGTCGACGTCCATGCGTTGGTGCAGGACGCGCACGACGTCGATGACCGCTCCGGCGGTGACCCGATAGAACAGGGTGTGTGACCCGGCGGCGAGCTTGCGATAGCCGGGGCGGATCTCATCGCAGGCTCGGCCGATGCGTGGATTCGCCGCGGCGCGTTCGATGGCGCGTTGAAGTTCGCGCAGGTACTCCTCGGCTTGGTCGACGCCCCAGCGGCCGCGGGCGTAGTCCCAGATCTGCTCCAGGTCTGCTTGCGCGGCAGGTGAGAGAAGGTATTGGCTCACCGGCCGGGCGAGGCCTCGGCCCGCTTGCGGTCAAGGAAGGCGTCGAAGTCAAACGGTGTCGAGGTGCCGCTGCGTTCGCCGGCGGCGAGGGCTTCGCGCAGTGCCCGCAGCTGGGTTTCGCGGTCTTCGAGCAGCCGCAACGCGGAGCGGACGACATCACTGGCCGACCGATAGCGGCCCGCGGCGATCTCGCCGTCGATGAAGGCGCTGTAATGCTCATCGAGACTGAAGGAGGTGTTCTTACCCACGAACTCACTGTACCAACAATTGGTACAGTGAGTTCGTGTCCGCTGGCGGCAACGTCGCACTGACCTGGGTTGACGATGCGGCCTAAGCACATGCCCGGGCCTGACGCTGGGGGGGCCGTCTCGCGTTGTTGATTCTTCCTTGCCCGAGCACCGGGCACCAGAGTCCAATAACGACTGGACCACTACGGCGGACTCACCTCACCCCAGGGTGTGGAGGCTGATGAGTCCGTCACCGTTGCGCCGGGGCGTTATCTCGATTTTGAGATCGTGGCCCACGCACTCCGTGCCGGAGATCGCGCCGGCTAGCGGTGTTCGGTCACGAACTGACGGATGGAATCGTTCACCTCGTCGGGGAGTTCGGCCGGCAAAGCGTGTGAGGCGTTGGGCCACAGGTGACGTTGCCAATCGGGCACCACCGACCCAATCCGCCGAAGGCCCTTTCCGGAATCGTGAACAGTATTGCCCGCCAGAAGAACTTGGACCGGAAGATGGATTGAACGCAGCACACGATCGCTGATCAAACGTGGCGGCGGAGTTCGTACAGGTGGTGCAAAAGCAGCGAATCCCGCCACAAACAGCCCCGCAAGCGAATCTATGGGACTGTCCGGTGCGTGGTGACCAATTATCCAGGCCGCGGCGCGTCCAGCTCGCACGGAACGGGGGCGCCACAGCAGGAGCGCAAGACTGCGCCAGAACCTTGCAGATGGTCGAGCCACCGTGCCAGCCGGGTCAACCAGTGTCACTGACGCCAACCGACAGGGCGCCCGCGCCGCCGTATGCGTGGCAAGCCAACCGCCATAGGAGTGCCCAACCAGATGTACATTGCGCAGCCCTAGCCCCTCCAAAACCGCGTCAATGCAGCGCGCGGAATCTGCGGGGGTAAACATCGTTTTCGACTGAATGCTTGCTCCGGGCTGGCCCAACATATCCATGACATAAACGGTGAAATCGCATGTCAAATCCGCGACTTGCTCCCACCACATCGCCGAGGTCAGGAAGAAGCCGTGTATCAGAACGACGGGTACACCGCGATCTGGCCCGTGCTGATACATCCGAACGGTGCCGAACTCGGTCGGAACATCGTGCATGGCATCCGGCTGCGGACTCAATGCGCGTAACTCGTCATACCGTGCCAAATAACGCCGTCGTGCATCTGCGCTCTTAAACCCACCGTCAGCTAAGCCCAAAGGA
>PLSK01000276.1:0-2133 GCA_003165155.1 Mycobacterium sp.
GTCGGCACCAACTGCGGAAACGCGCGGGCCCCGGCCTGATACGTCTTGTTCGGGAAAGGTGCGTCGTAGCCGGCTCGCACCTTGGGGGGAACTCGGCGGACGGTGCCGACCGAGACCAGGTGCCCGGCGGGCAGCACGGGGGAGTAGCGTGCGAAGGCCCGCCACGCCAAGAAGGCGGGAGTAGGACGCCGGCCCGCGGGTAGAGAACCGTTCGCCACCACCAGCCGCGCGATCCGGTGATCCTGCTCAGCGGCGATGCGCAGGCCGATGAGCGAACCCCAGTCCTGCACGAACAGTGTGACGTCCTTCAGTTTCAGCCGGTCGAACCACGAGGTCACCCACTCGACATGCCGCTGGTAGGTGTAATCCTCGATGCGGCTGGGCTTGTCGGAGCGGCCGAAGCCGATCAGGTCGGGCGCGAACACACGGTTCCCGGCTTCGGTCAGCGGCGGAATCATGGTGCGGTACAGGTAACTCCACGTGGGCTCGCCGTGCAGCAGCACGATCGGCGGGCCGTCGACGGGCCCCTCGTCGAGGAAGTGCATGCGCAGCGGTGGAGCGCCGCTGGCGGTCACGTCGAGGTAGTTTCCTACGAACGGGTAGCCCTCCAGGTTTTCGAATCGGGAGTCCGGCGTTCGCAGCACATCCATGTATTCAGCTCCTCCGGTGGGCGGTTCCTACATCGACCCGGCGAGTGCCTGGCCCATTCGCGATACGGCCTGGGTCAAAATAGCTTGCGAAGTAGCGAAATTCAATCGCACGTGCCCGGCTCCACCGGTTCCGAAGACATGCCCTGAGCTGAGCGCCACACGGGCGTGGTCGAGGAACCAGCGGGCTGGCCCGGACAGATCGGATACCACCGCGAGGCCCTCGTCNNAGGTGCTCGGCGACCAGATCGCCCAGCAACGTTCGGTTCTCGTCCAGACCCCGCAGCAGCTGAGAGAGCCAGTCACCACCGGTCTTGAAGGCCTCGGCGTGCGCGATCAGGCCCAGGTGGCTCGGGCCGTGGCTGACCTCCTCGGGCATCCGGCGAAGATCGGCGGCCGCTTCAGGACCGGCGATGGCCAAAGCCGCCTTCAACCCCGAGAGGTTCCACGCTTTGGAAGCCGACGTCAGCGCGAATGCGTCCTCCGCGCCGGGCACCGTCAAATACGGGGTGAATCGCGACCCCGACAGGATGACCGGCGCGTGAATCTCGTCGGACACCACCCGGACACCGAACCGGCGGGCGAGCTGGGCAACCGCGCTCAGCTCGTCGACGGTGTGCACCGAACCCGTCGGGTTGTGCGGGTTGCACAGTAGGTAGGCGACCTTGGCGCTCGAAGCGCGGGCACGTGCGAACGCTTCCTCCAACGCGTCCAAGTCAATTCGGCCTTCCGCGCCAAGCGGTGCTTCGATGACCCGCCGGCCGTCGTGTGAGACGAAGGCGTAGAACGGCGCGTATACCGGCGGATTGACGATGACGGTGTCACCGCGGTCGGTGACCAGGCGCAGCGTCTCAACGACACCGAGCATGACGTCCGGGACGATCGCCGTGCGGCTGACCTCCAGGTCGTGCCATTCCCAACGCCGCGAAGCGAATTCGCTGACCGCCTCGGCAAACGCGGTGCCGGAAGGATAGCCGGTGTCACCGTTGTCGATAGCCGCATGAATGGCCTCGGCAACCGTGGGTGCGAGATTGACATCCATCTCCGCGACCCACAACGGCAACACATCAGCCGGGTGGGCACGCCACTTCATGCTGGTGCGGGTTTGCAGCTGCTGCAGTGTGAGTTCCTCGAGGGGATTAGACGGCACTCCGGCAGACTAATCCGCGCCGAACTTTCGGATACTCGACATCCCGATGACGCTGCCGCGACACGCCTTCGACCCTGCGTTGACGCGGCTCTCGGGCCGCACGTAGCGTACGTCAAAACAAAGATTAGGTTGTCTAGGAGCCGCCTTGTTCACTCTGCGCTTCGACATGCGTGCCCCGGCGTGGGGGGCGCCCCCCGCTGCCCTGTATGCCGCGGTGCCCGAGATGTGCGCCTGGGGCGAAGAGCATGGCGCGCTCGCCGCCGTGTTGTGCGAGCACCACGGTTCCGAGGACGGGTACCTGCCGTCCCCGCTGATCCTGGCGCCGGCAATTGCCGC
>PLSK01000276.1:2166-8667 GCA_003165155.1 Mycobacterium sp.
GAGACTGTCGTTGAAGACGGACGCCGGATCACGGTGACGCCGCGACCGCTGACCCCGGGCGGGCCGGGACTGATGTGGGGTGGTGGAACGTTGGCGGCGGCGCGCCGGGCCGGCCGTTATGGCCTCGGCATGCTGGGCAACGCCAACACCCCCGGTATGCAGGAGGCCTACGAGGAAGCGTGCCGCAAGCACGGCCACGAGCCCGGCCCGACGTTGTTTCCCGGCCGCGACACCGCCTCGGTCACCTTCGTCGCCGACGACGTGGACCAGGCGTGGGCGGAGATTGGCGAGCATCTGCTGCACGACGTGCGAACGTATGCCGCGTGGAATCCCGGGGATGAGACGACGGCGGGCTTCACGCACGTCAACACCGTTGACGAGTTGCGTGCCAAACCGGCGTCGCACGTGATCATCTCTGTCCCGGACGCGATCTCGCGGGTGCGCGCGGGCCAGGTGCTCAACCTGTCGCCGTTGTGCGGTGGGTTGCCGCCAGAAGTTGCGTGGCCGTACCTCAAACGCGTGGGCGAGGTCGTGCTGCCCGAGGCTCTGTCGCAGCGGAAGGCGTGACCGTGACCGGAGCAAGCACCACCGAGGCCTATTACGACCCATTCGATTTCGATATCGATGACGATCCGTACCCCACCTGGAAGAGGCTTCGCGACGAGGCCCCGTTGTACTACAACGAGAAGTACGATTTCTACGCGCTGAGCCGCTATGAGGACGTTGCCCCGGAGCTGACGAACTGGGAGACCTATCGGTCGGGCCGCGGAACCACCATGGACATCATCAAAAGCGGTGTCGAGGTTCCGCCCGGCATCATCCTCTTCGAGGACCCACCGATTCATGATCTGCATCGCCGTTTGCTCTCAAGGGTTTTCACACCGCGCCGGATGGAGTCCATCGAGTCGTTGACGCGGGCATTCTGCGCACGCGCGCTCGACCCACTCGTGGGCTCGGGCAGGTTCGACTTCGTCGAGAATCTCGGAGCGTTGGTCCCGATGCGCACCATCGGCTACCTGTTGGGCATCCCCGAAGACCAACAGGCAACGATCCGGGCCAGCACCGACGACAACCTCACCCTCGACGAGGCAGCCCCGCGGGTCGCCACGGAAGAGTTATTCGCGCGACAGCTCGAGTTGTTTGCCGAGTATATCGATTGGCGAGCGGACCATCCGTCCGATGATCTGATGACGCAGCTGCTCAACGCCGAGTTCGAAGAAGGCGGGACCACTCGGCGGCTGACGCGGACCGAGGTGCTGCTCTACTGCAGCACGATCGCCGGCGCGGGGAACGAGACCACCACCCGCCTGATCGGCTTCACCGGGCAACTTCTGGCCGAACACCCCGATCAGCGTCGCCAGATCGTGGACAACCCGGCGCTGCTTCCCGGGGCGATCGAGGAGGTACTGCGCTACGAAGCGCCCTCGCCCGTGCAGGCGCGGTATGTCGCCCACGACGTCGAATGCCGGGGCACGACCATCCCGGACGGGTCGGTCATGTTGTTGCTCAACGGATCAGCCAACCGCGACGAGCGCAAGTTTCCCGACGGCGAGCGCTTCGACATCCATCGCGGCGGCGCCCATCTCAGCTTCGGACACGGTCTGCACTTCTGCCTGGGCTCGGCCTTGGCGCGGATGCAGACGCGGGTGGCGTTCGAGGAGGTCATCCAGCGCTGGCCGGAGTGGGACATCGACTACGCCAACGCCAGCAAGGCGCACACGTCCAGCGTGCGGGGATGGGCGAAACTACCCGTCTTCACCGGATAGCTCCGCGACGTCACGCTCGGGATGCGCTGAAGTCCACCAGCACCGCGCCGTCGGGTTGGTTCCCGAGGGTCTGCAGCGAGATGTCCTCGCCCCCGGCCGTGAGGCGGACGACCTGGGCCAACTGCTCGGGGGCATCGCACTGAAGATAGTGATCGGCACCCGGCACCACCCAGTAGCGGTTGCGGCCGGGCTTGTTCTTCAGATACGTCTCCCAGACATAGTTCGGGACGCGAACCGGCGAGACGTTGTCGTGCACACCCCAGACCACCGTGGTGTTCACGTCGCTCTTGGAAAGCGCTTCAAGCCAACTGGTTTCGTCGGCCGCGCGCTCGTTCAAATATTGAATGACGTCTGGCAGCACGCGGATTCCGTCGTTGTGGGCGAAGCACTGGGCCAACGCGGCGATCTCGGGGTCGTCCAGCGTCCGCCGCGGCATGAAGGTGGTCATTCCCATGCCGGCCGCCAGCATCTCTGGCGTCGCCGCCGCCGCGGTGGCCCGCGCAGTTGCCGGGTCCAGCAACGCGGTTTGGAACGCGGTGAGATTCGAGAGCGGAAGAAAAATGTTGCCATTCGTCAAGATGAGGTCAACGGGTGCGACCGCCGGATCTTGGGCCGCCAACATGCCCACCGCGATCATGCCGACACTGTTGCCGCGGTCGTGGGTGAGCATCCGGAACTCGCTCAGCTGCCACACTCGGGTTATCGCGTCGACGAGCAGATGCGCGTCGTCGTACAACGAGTAGACGTACGGCTCCGGTGGCTTATCGGACAATCCGTGGCCGGGAAAGTCGAGCAGGTAGATGTCGAAATCGGAGCCCAGTTCACGTGCCAAGGCGAAATAGTCGATGCTCGACGTCGGAAATCCGTGTACCAGCACCAGTGCGGGTGCTCCGGGTGTGCCGCAGCGGCGGCTGAAGATCGTGAGTTCCCGTCCCTCGTTGGCGGCGGTTGTCGACCGCCAGCGAAGTTCCGTACCGCCGCTTTTCCACTCTCGAAAGATGTCCAAGATGTCAGCATCTCATGGATGATTCGAACGAGGGTAAAATCTCAGCCGAGACAACCCGCAGACCACGAGTGATCGCGAGTGATGAGGTGCCGCAATGACGGCCGAGGCTCGGCGCCCCTACGGCGAACTCGACCGCGCCCAGGTGGTGGAATCACTGCACAACCTGGCTCGCCGCGTCGGTGTGCAGGGTGTGACGATGCGCGACCTCGCCGCCGACCTGGGCGCCGTGGTCCTTACCGTGCCTGGCATCGCCGGCATAGTGCAGACCGGCAGCGGCGGTGCGTCCGCCGCCCGCCTCGACGGGCTGAGCCGCTCTCTGCTGGCCGAGGCCGGGCTGACGAAACCCGTTGCGGCCGCGGCGCATTCGGTGTTGTACACGTACCTACTGGGCTCGATAAGTCTGCAGGAATCGCGTCAGCTCACCGAGGACCAGCGCGGCAACAATCCCGGCGCGAAGCATTTTCGCGCCGGACTCGACGTGATCATTGCCGGGATCAAGGCATCCTTGCGAGAAGGATCGGCGGAGCAGTGAAAACCCCGCGCATTCCGAAGCCGGGGCTGGTGGGCTCGTTGGTCCCGGAGAATCAGGACAGCGTGGCCGACCGCGACGCAGCGGCGGTGCTGGACCCGGACACCTTTGTTGCCGGCGCCCCTTTCGACGCGTTGACCCGGCTGCGAGCCAACGCGTCGGTGCATCCGGTGCAGTTGCCCGGGTTGCCCAGAGCGTGGTTGTTGACGAAGCACGCCGACGTCCGGTTGGTCAGCCGGGACACGGACACCTTCACCAGCAGCAAGGGCAACACCCTGGTTGAAGTGGAGGCGGCACCGACCTCGGCGCTGCTGCCCGGCATCGACCCACCTCGTCACGCGCACTACCGCAAGCTGATCAACCAGGGCTTCACCGTCCGAAATGTGCAGCGCCTCGAACCGCATATGCGCCAGGTTGCCCGCGACATCGTCGCCGACATCACCGCCAAGGGTGAATTCGATGCTGTGCCCGACATTTCCGCGGAGATGTCGCTGCAGGTGATCGCCGACGTGCTCGGTGTTCCCGCCGAGGACCGCATGGAGGTCTTCCGATGGAGCAACGCCATCGGCAGCCTCGGTATCGAGGACCCCGACTACGCGCCGGGCCCGGAGGCTTTGGGGAAGGCCGCTGCCGAAATGTTCTCCTACTGCGGCGAACTGGTCGCGTATCGGCGCAAGCACGGCCTCACCGACGACATCTTGTCGGCCTTGCTGGCCGCGGAGGTCGACGGCGAGAAGCTTAACCGCGACCAACTCAACGAGTTCTTCTTGTTGCTGGCGATCGCCGGCAACGAGACCACCCGCAATACGCTCAGCCACGGCATATTGGCGCTGGCCCAGCACCCCGAGCAACAAGCCCTGCTGGCGCGTGACCCCGAAGCGGTGAAGCCCGCGGTGGAGGAACTGCTGCGCTGGTCGACGCCGGTGATGCACTTCCGTCGCACCACAACTCGTGACGTCGAAATCGGCGGCCAGCAGATCCCCGCCGGCGACTGGGTTCTGCTGCATTACCTGTCGGCCAACCGCGACGAGGAGGTGTTCGAGCGGGCCGACGAGTTCGACGTCACTCGCCCCGACGCCGGACATGCCGCATTCGGGGGCGGGGGCGTGCACTTCTGTCTCGGCGCTCAGCTGGCCCGTCTCGAACTGCGGGTGATGCTCGAAGAGTTGTACGCGAAAGTGCCGGGCCTGCAGGTGATTGGACCACCCGACCGGCTGCGCTCGTCGTTCTTCCACGGCATCAAGCGGCTGCCGTGCAGCACGGGTTAGTTAGTTCGGGAAGTTCACCAGCGCCAGCGAAAGCGGCAATTGATTCGTCTGGGCCTGCGTTACCGGTAGCCGGCTAGGGTCGAAATACGAACCGCTGAGGTAATTGTCGGCGCTCCAGATCAACGCCGGGTCCAACTGGCCCTGGTATCCGAAGGCGTCCAGCACGTAGGGGACGCCGTCGGCCTCCAGCAGTGACGGACCATTCATCAGCTGGAAGTGCAGGTGCGGGGCGTTGGAGTTGCCGGTGTTGCCGAGCTGCGCGATCTGCTGGCCCTTCTTGACCTTGTCACCGGGTTTTACCAGCAGCGAGCCCTTGATGAAGTGGGCGTACATGGCGTATACACCGTCGCCGATGTCCATGATGATGTGGTTGCCGTCGATGTTTTCTACCGTCAGCTTGGCGGCGAGGACCGGATCGGATGCGGGCAAGATGCCCGGCACGTTGGCGTCCATGTCGTCCTCCGTCGACGTCACAGTGCCGTCGGCCACCGCGAACACGGGCGTCCCGTAGTCGAGGTAACTCTCGTTCATGGTCCTGTCGCCCACGTAGAAGTCGCCCTGTTCGTTGGTGCGCTTCCAGTCGATGGCGAAACGCTGGCTGTTGTTGAGCCGCATGTTCGCCGGAAGGATGGCGTCGCGGTGCGGCCATCCCGGATCGCAGCACCCATTCAGCGCGACCCAGTTACTGCCCTTGAGCGGCGGACCGATCACCCGCGGCGTGCCCGCCGAGATATCAAAGGGCGCGCCCAGCGTGTCGATCGGGCTCGGTTGCGTCGTTGCGCCCGGATTGGTCGCGCCGGTGCCATGCAGACGCAGCATCACCGCTTTCGGGAATTGCGCGACCGTGTCGAGTGCGAAATCGAGCAGCAACCCCCGCGACGTTTGCGGGGGCAGGGCATTGTCCGGGGAGGGCGCCTGAGTGAGCAGTCGCAGCCGGTTGCAGTCACCGTAGTTGCAGGCGGGATCCACCAATTGCTTGCCGGAGAACGAAACAAGCACCTTCGTTGGATCCTGACCGTCGACCACGTCGACGGCGTCGAGGGTGGCCGGCACCGCGGTGGCGTTGGTGATCTGCACATCGAAGGCGAGGTGAGCTTTGCCGTCACTGCCGGGGAAGGGGAAGGTCGACCGGCTGATCGGCTGGATGGTCAATGGGGTGAACGCGTCGGGTACCGATACTCCTGAGAGTGCTCCGCTGGTGGTCGTCGTCGACGCCGCACTCGACGTCGCGCCGGTGGATGCTTTTGACGGGTCGGTCGTGTTCGACGCGCACGCGGCGACGGCAAGGACAGACCCGATGGTGGCCAAGGCTTTCCGGAGCGCCATTTATGCAGGGCCCCGGCCGACGGGGCGGGACGGATCCGAACTCCACTCCGACCATGACCCGGGAAACAGTGCCACCTCATGCCCCAACGCGGCCAGCGCGGCGACGGTGATGGCAGCGGTAACACCTGAGCCGCAGTAGACGCCCAACGGGCCGTCAGTATCGAGGCCGGACAACAGTTGGGCCAGCGCGTCGTTGCCGGCAAATGTGCCGTCGTCGGCCAGCAGAGCCCCGCTTGGCAGGTTCTTTGCGCCGGGGATATGCCCGGCGACCGGGTCGACGGGTTCGACGTCGCCCCGGAACCGTTCGGGCGCGCGCGCATCGAGCAGTGTGACGTTGCCCGCGCTGCATTGCTGCGCTGTCAACGTTGGTCGGCTTCCGGCATACAAATCATTGTGCAGCACAGTCAGATTCCCGGGCTGCGGGGTGACCCGGCCCGTCTGAATGCTGTGTCCGCTCGACCGCCACGCCGACAGGCCGCCGTCGAGAATGCGGACATCCGCTAACCCGGCCGCGGTCAGCACCCACCATGCTCGCGCCGAGCCCGCTCGATTCCAGTCGTCGTAGACCACGACCGGCACATCTTGCCGGATTCCCCATCCGCGCGC
>PLSK01000274.1 GCA_003165155.1 Mycobacterium sp.
TCTTGGCGGCCTTGGACGAGCTACAAATCGAGGAATCCCAGGAACAACGGTCAAACCTGGCCGACGGCGCGTCCCGCAGCGCGTTTAACCGCTGGCGGCCAGTCGCCGTACACGCCGACGAGTTCGTCGCCGACCAGCCCCGCACGGTGTTGCCGGTCAGCCCGCGCCGCTATCTCAGCGCCGCGGCGCCGCGCTGCAACCGTCTGGTCGTCCCGGCGCGCCAGCCAGCCGTCTGTCGGGATTGACCGAATAGAGAGCGAACACTGCTTGGACTGCTTGGTGAACGTTTGACCAACAACAGGCAGATCGCCGCCCGGATATTTCTCGCCGAGACAACGGTGGAGAACCATGTATCGCGGTTGCTGATCAAACTCGGCATGGGGAGCCGGACCCAGGTAGTGGTGTTCGCATCGAAGTTAGACCAAAGGTCCGGCCAGCCAATTACGGGGACAGAAACGCCGCCGGATTGGCCAATAACGCCGACATTGTGCGTGAACCATGCTATTACCCGTTAATTCCGTTGGCGGCCAAGCAATCGGAAGGTCTTCCCCGTCGGTGCCTGCCAGGCCCAGTGGCCGATTTGCTGGTCAGCGCTGCTCTCCATCGACGATGAGTAATTAGCGCCCGACTATGTGATCTTGGGCGTCTGGCCCAAATGAGATTAAGCTGACTAAGAGCATTTTCGTGTTGATCGCTTCGTACACGTGGCCTTGTGCAACGCGCAAGCTGCCACAGGGCTGAGGTGTCGTGGAGGTTTCGGGTCGGGCGACCAGCGACGACAAGGGCTCGCCTTTTGCCGGCCTCGGCCAGCGTGGGCTGGTTAGCCGGATGCATGAGCAACTCGACGAGTTGCTGGTGGCGCGCGATCAAATGGAGCAATTGCTGCGCGTGATTGTCGAGATCGGTTCAGATCTCGATCTGGACGCAACGCTGCGTCGGATCATCCTCGCGGCCAGGAAATTGACCTCTGCCCCCTATGGCGCGGTGGCGGTACGTGATTCCGAGGGCAACCTGATCTCGTTTGTCCACGGCGGAATGGATGCTGACACGGTTGGGCGTATCGGGCATCTGCCGGTTGGCAAGGGGGTTTTGAGCGTGTCGCTCCTCGGTATGCCGGCTCTGCGTACAGATGATTTGACAGCGCACCCGGCTGCCGACGGGTTTCCCGAGCACCACCCTCCGATGCGTGCTTTTCTTGGGGTGCCGATCACCATCCGGGGGACGGTGTTCGGCAGCCTTTATCTGACCCACGACGAGCCAGGTCGGCTGTTCTCTGAATCCGATGAGGTCGCCGCTCGTGCGTTGGCGTTGGCGGCTGCGGTCGCCATCGATAATGCGCAACTATTCGAACGCGAGCGCATGTCGGTGAAGTGGATGGAGGCCAGCCGCGAGATCACTACAGCCCTGCTGTCCACCGCCGAGCCGCACCGGCACCCGCTGCAGTTGATCGCTGAACGTGCACGCGTCCTGACCAATGCTGAACAGGCGATCGTGCTCGTTCCGGTCGACGCCGACCTGCCTGATGCCGAAATCGACACCCTGGTGGTGTCTACCGCGGTGGGGGCTCATGCCTCTGAGGTGATCGGCGGGCGAGTTCCAGTGGACGGCTCCACCAGTGGCGCTGTTTTCCGGTCCGGCAAGCCGCTGATCACCGAGGCGTTGAGTTACCCGATTCAGGCATTCACCGATGTCGGGCAGCGCCCCGCGATCGTGATGCCGCTATGCGCCCACGATCAAGTCGCGGGGGTCATCGTGATCGCCCGCAGCGCGGAACGGCCACCTTTCGACGAGAGTTGCCTCGACCTGGTAAGCGATTTCGCCACTCACGCTGCGATAGCGCTCATGCTCGCGTCGGGCCGCGAGCATGCGCGCCAGCTGACCATTGTGGCCGAGCGTGAGCGCATCGCGCACGACTTGCATGATCACGTCATCCAAAGGTTGTTCGCTGCAGGCATGGATCTGCAGGGCACGGTCGCCCGGGTGCGCTCACCCGAGGTTTCCGGCCGGCTCAACCGCACTCTGGACGATCTTCAAACCATCATCGAGGAGATCCGCACCACCATCTTCCAGCTCAAATCGCGGTCGGGGAACGATGGCGGCTTCCGGCATCGGATTCAACGAGTAGTCGCCGACCTCACCGAAAATCGTGACGTTGTGACCACTGTGCGCATGCACGGACCGATGACCGCCAGTGGCGACGAACTCGCCGAACATGCCGAAGCGGTCACCGCGGAAGCTGTCAGCAACGCCCTTCGCCATTCCGGCGCGTCGCGACTGACCGTCGAGATCAGTGTCGCCGACATGTTCGTTCTCGACATTATCGACGACGGTTGCGGCATACCTGCCGACAATCCGCGCAACAGCGGCTTGGCCAATATGAAGTACCGCGCCGAACAATTTGGCGGCAGCTGCGAGATCACCTCACCGCCGGAGGGCGGTACGCGGGTCCACTGGACCGCTCCGCTGACCGATCACTAACGCGCGGTCGGGGTGTCGCCAGAGGCGGCGGTCGATTGTATGGCCGTGCCTTCTAGGCAGGGGACCAATGGCGCATGCCCGGGTTTAACGGCTCTGCCGAACCGCGCCGACCCCGAATAACGTCATGTGCGGGCAAACGCCATTGGTAGGCATTGAGAGGAATCATGACGATTGGGATTCCGGCGGGCAATTTCGTTGTGGCAGAGTACCTGCAGGAACTCGATGTGTCCGAGCACGCCGGCGCGCGCCTGGGCCAGAAGGGCCCCAAGATGGCGCCGAGGACCCCCGGGGACCATCGGCCCCCTAATCTGTGACTTTCGACTTTGTTGGCTGCCCGCAAGAAGCCATTAGCGTTCGCAGTTATTAGCGAATTGGACGCTAATAACATCATCCAGCGCATCCCAAAGGACAGAAACCATGATCATCGTTGGAATCATTCTGCTGCTCGTCGGCTACCTCGTATCTCTGCCCGTGCCATTCGACCAAATTGCCATCTTCGTTGGCTGGATCCTCGTCGTGGTCGGGGTCATCCTGGCGATCCTCGGCGGAACAGGTCGAGCAGTCGCTGGCAGACGCTACTGGTACTGATGGTGACCGCCCCGCCAAGTGGACGTGTCTGGGAATCGGTGTCGCACTGAATCAGTCAGCGGGGCTGGCGGTCACCGTTTATTCACCTCCGATGACCGGGACCCGATCGGAATTGCCCGGTACCCATCGGAGGTTCGAGATAGTCAAATCCGGTTGTTGCACAACGAGAAATGAGCAACAACCGGGACTATCAGGACCTGAGGTTTGGTAATCCGGAGCTATCGCCATGCCCCACGATGAAGACCCTTCTGGGAAAACGACGTCCTCCGCGGGACCGATGGCGGTGGGGAAGGGCCGCGCACCGATCTGGGAGCCGGATCCCGACTCAGTCGCCGATGCTGCGATCACTCGGTTCATCGGCTTGGTCGCCGCGACTTCGGGTCGCCGATTCGATGGTTATCAAGCCCTGTGCGGGCGATGTCGAGTTCGTCCTTCATCCACCCGACTCCCACGCCAACGTCAAGGCGGCCGTCGCTGAGCACGTCGAGCGTGGTCAGGAGCCGGGCCAGGTGCGTCGGCTCATAGTAGAACGTGCTGAGGGTGCTGGAGTTCACCGCACCCGGCTGGTCGCCGTCGCGGCGACCGTCCACAGCAGCACCGGATCGAGGTTACGGGTCATCTGCGGCGGGTAGGGCTGTTCTTTGCCCGGATAGGTGCTCTGCATATCAACCGGCGTGACCAGTCGATCGGAGACCCACAGCGTGTCGTAGCCAAGGTCCTCGAGTCCGCGGCAGAACGCGCTCAGACCAGCGGCGCTGCTGATAGCGGGCCCGACTGTGGGCAGTACGAAACCAAGCTTCATCAGGAGAATCCTCTCCAGGCAGCCGATCGTCGGCCGACATTGACATCTGGCATTTGCGCATCCTTTCGGGTAACCATCAACCACTATTTGGGGCGCACGGCGGCCCTGTGCGTTCACTGCTCGGGCCGGCGGCGGTGCGGCTCAGCCGGGAACCGTGGCGCCGAGGGCGAAGTCGTAGTTCCCCACCCCGTGGCGGGCGAGGCCCATCAGGACCAGGCCCGTTCCTTCCAGCCAGTGCGCCATGTTCAAGCCGCCGACGTCTAGCGGGCGCAGCTTGAGGCTCTCGATGAACGCCGCCACGCCCGCCTTGGCGCGCGTGTCGTCGCCGGCGATGAAGACGTCGAGCGGGCGGCCCTGGGCCAGGACAACACCGAAGACGGTGTTGAATGCCTTCACCACGCTGGCGCTGGCGGGGGCCGCCTTGGCGACGTCCTGCGCGATCGAGGTGCCATCGGGGATGGCGAGCCCGTCGGCCGCGGAATTGAAGGGGTTGCTGATGTCGACGATGACCTTGCCCGCGAGGGCGTTTCCGTACTGGGCGACGACCGGAACGACATTGGCGTATAGCAGGGCCACGATGACGATGTCCCCGGCCGGGACGGCGNNCCGCCCGCTACCGCCAGCGTGCCGATGGTGCGGGCCATGTTCCCGGTGCCGATGATGCTGATGTTGCTCATGAGATGTCCTATCTTGAATGACGATCGAAAAGGTTGACTCCTCCACGCCATCCAGATTTATTGATTACTCAACCAATCGAGGAAGCGTGGCGGCGGATGGGACCAAAATGGCTGTGCCCTTGTGCCTCGCCTGGCGGGCCGGGCGCAGGGCACCGCGTTCGTCGTTACTCCATATCGGTGCGCAGTTCCCAGGGCTGCATGCCGAGTGCATCTGCAAGGTGCCTCTGCATCTGGACGCCGGACGGCAGCGGGCGCCACCATATGGTCACCTCGGCGATCTTGCCGTCCGCGTCGAGCAGGATGTAGTCCATTCCGTTGACCACGGTGTCTTCGATTTGCAGCCGGAAGTACGCGGCGTGGTGCGTCTCTCCGCTGAGGACTTCCTTGTAGGTGAGGTCGGCCGCCACCGCGCCGACCCCTCGCATGGCTTCCAGGACTGCCTCGCGGCCGGTGAGTGGCTCATCGCCGAGTGGGCCGTACATCACCACGTCCTCGGCGAGGATGCCGGAAAGAGCGTCTTTGTCTGCGCCGCCGTGCATGGAGTCGACGAAGGACTCCACGGTGTCGCGGTGCGGGGCGAAGGTGGTCATGGTTACTCCTTATGTCCTTTGTTGCTTGTGGTGTGTGAGACCTGGTCGATGCGCCCACCCGTTCGAGTCGGTGTGCCAGGTCATCAAGGTGAGATGAACGCGCCGAATGAGAATCAATTTCATCGATTCCCGCTAGCGCCATATTTAGTTGTTGTGATGGACCCTGAGCTGAGTGGCCGCAGGGTCGCGGCAACCTCGCTGCGGAGCCGGACCGCGAGGTCATCAGGCCCGGGGTGGTCGCCGAAACGGCGCGGCTATTCGATGACCCGAATAACCGGACGACCACAACGGATTACCGGAAATCGGAAGGCCGGTACTCTTCTGCGCTGGTGGCCGCGGTCCGGGGCGCGACGTTTTTGTCGGCATACATGCCGTCGTCGCTCACTAGATCACTGTGGTGCCGCCGTCGACCACCAGCTCCATGCCATTGACATAGCTCGAGTCGTCGGAGGCGAGGAACAACGCGGCCGACGCGATCTCCTCAGGGCGGCCCATCTCTCGCCGCGGGATCACGGACTCGAACTGCGCCTTCATCTCCTCGTCCATCACCTTCGCCAACATCGGCGAGCCGACCTGGCCGGGGGTCAGCACGTTCACCCGGATCTTCCTGTCCCTCAACTCGGACACCCACACCCGTGCGTAGGCGGGCAGCACGGCCTTGCTTCCCGCGTACACACTCCAATTGGGGTAGCCCCTGAGCGAAGCGTTTGACCCGGTCATGAAGATCGAGCCGCCATCGTTGAACAGCGGCAGCGCCTTCTGGACCGTGAACAGCGTGCCGCGCGCGTTCAGCCAGAAGGCGTCATGGAAGTCCTCCTCGGTGATCTCGCCGAGCCTGCTCTGCTTGCCCACCCCGGCGCTTGCCCACAACACGTCGATCGCGCCCTTTTCCTGCTTGACCGTGTCGAACAAACGGTCCAGATCGTCGAGGTCGGCCGAATCGCCCTGCACGCCGGTCACGTTCCGGCCGATCAGTTCGACGGCCTGGTCCAGCTCGTCCTTCCGTCGGCCCGTGATGAAGACGTGAGCTCCTTCGTCAACGAACAACTTGGCACCGGCCAGAGCCATACCACTTGTCGCGCCGGTGATCACCGCGACCTTGCCATCGAGTTTTCCCACGATCACTCCATCCATTTGATAGTGCGGCGGCGAGCTCAGCCGAAGTTGACGCCGAGGGAGAAGTTGTAGTCCCCCACGCCATAGCGCCCCAGGCCTACTGACAGCAGGCCCGCGCCCTCCAGCCAGTGCGCCATGCACAGGTCGCCGGTGTCCTGCGGGCGCAGTCCGAGTCTCTTGATGAACGCTGACAGGCTCGCTTTGGCCTGCGCGTCATCGCCGGCCACGAACACGTCCAGCGGACCGCCCGCGGCCAGGACGTCGCGGAAGAGGGTGTTGAACGCCTTGACGACATGGGCGCTTGCGGGGGCGGCCTCGGCGACCATTTGCGCGATGGAGGTGTCGTCAGGGATGGCCAGCCCGGTGGCGCCGGGGTTGAAGGGGTTGGTGATGTCGACGATGATCTTGTTGGCCAGCGCGTCCCCGTACTGGCTGACGACCGGCACGGCGCTGTCGAACAGCACGGCGAGGATGACGATGTCGCCGGCCGGGGCGGCGCCCCAGGTTCCGGCCGTGGCGCCGTTGCCGAGCGCGGCGGCCAGGGCCGCGGCCTTGGTGGCATCGCGACCTATGACCTCGACGGCGTTGCCGCCCTTGACGGCCAGGGCGCCGATTGCGCTGGCCATGTTCCCCGAGCCGATGATGCTGATACTGCTCATGAAGTATCCCGTCTTGGTTGACGTCGAAAAGGTTGACTCCTCAACCATATGCCGGGATGGATGATGCGTCAACCAATCGGGGTAGCATGGAGGCCGATGGAACCGAACTGGCTGAACGCTCGTGAAGACCGCGCCTGGCGAGCCTTCATGCACGCGCACCATCAGCTCGTCGTGCACCTCAACCGGGGCCTGCAGGAATCGGGCCTGTCCGGGGCCGACTACGAGGTCCTTGCAGTGCTCTCGGCTCTCGACGGGGACGGCATGCCCGCCCGCGACCTGTGCAACGTACTGGGCTGGGAGAAGAGCCGTCTCTCCCACCAGCTGCGGCGGATGCAGAAGGACGGGCTGATCAGCC
>PLSK01000136.1:0-10665 GCA_003165155.1 Mycobacterium sp.
ATGACGCCCGCACTCGTCGACGACACCCCGCCCAGATCTTTCAGAGCGGCCTTGCCCTCGTCGCTGGTCAGGTAGCTGATGACAGCGCGCAGCTGGTCCAGTGTCACCAGCGGGCGGCCGACCTCTTTGGCCCAGTGGAAGATCAACCCCAACGTCGACTCTTGAGTAGCATTGAGCCCCAACACTTTTGACAACAGAATCGGGCCGAAGCTCTCGACTGTCGCGCGGATCGGCACGCCGATCCCGCCGGTGCCCAGGGACAAGAACTCAACCGGGTATCCCGTCGGCTCCCAGTTATCCCCAGTATCTTTCGCGCGCGCGGCGGTCTTGTCGTTGGCCTCCCCCGGCCGGGCCAGCCCGGACAGGTCGCCCTTCACGTCGGCCATCAGCACGGGCACGCCAGCGGCGCTGAGCTGTTCGGCAATCAGCTGCAGCGTCTTGGTCTTGCCGGTTCCGGTTGCACCGGCCACCAGGCCGTGCCTGTTGATGGTGGCCAGCGGAATGCGAATCTGCGCGCTCGGNNCCGTTGATTCCGTGCTCATCGTGCCGCGGCTCTCTTCCCCAAGTAGTTCCCGTGCAGTAGGGCAAAGCATCACACTACTTGCCAGCGGAGGCAGTGGCAGGACCAATGTGGCTTAGTCTGAGCGCTGTGCGGGACGAATTGGTGTGGATTGATTGTGAGATGACCGGGCTGGAATTGGGCTCGGACAAGTTGATCGAGATCGCGGCGCTAGTCACCGACGCCGACCTGAACATCCTCGGCGACGGGATCGACGTGGTGATCCACGCCGACGACGAGGCCCTGTCATCGATGGTCGACGTGGTCGCCGAAATGCACTCGCGCTCCGGGCTGACCCGGGAGGTGCAAGCATCCACCGTCGACCTGGCGACCGCCGAGGCGATGGTGCTCGACTACATCGGCACCTACGTCAAGCAACCCAAAACTGCGCCGCTGGCCGGTAACTCGATCGCGACCGATCGTGGCTTCCTCGCGCGCGACATGCCCACGCTGGACTCGTTTCTGCATTACCGGATGATCGACGTCAGCTCGATCAAGGAACTCTGCCGCCGCTGGTACCCGCGCATTTACTTCGGCCAGCCGGCCAAGGGACTCGCTCACCGGGCGCTGGCCGACATTCACGAATCCATCCGCGAACTGCAGTTCTACCGACGTACCGCGTTCGTGCCCCCGCCAGGGCCTTCTACCAGCGAGATCGCGGCCGTCGCCGCCGATATCGAGGGTAAGGGCGGCGCACCGGAGGTAAACGATTCGGACGGGGCGCCGACGAGCGGCTAGTATCGACGTCGCTGCTCGTTGGCCTCTAGAATTGTTAGGCCGGCTCGCGGCAATGGTGGGTGTAGTTCAGTTGGTAGAGCGTCAGGTTGTGATCCTGAATGTCGCGGGTTCGAGTCCCGTCACTCACCCCGCAGGTCAGAGGGCATTTTTGCCCTCTGACCTTTTACTTTCAGGTTAGTTTCAGGAGGCTCTGCAACGCTGGCGGCGGCACAGTGCCGTCGCCTTGCAGAGAAAAGGAATCCCAACATGAAGACGAGAGTATTGATGGCCACGGTCGGTGGCGCAGCGGCAGCCTTGGCCGCTGGTGTTATGTGGACCGCACCATCGGCCTCGGCTGGTAGCGACTTTTGCAATTCGCTTCCCACCGCCGCGCAAGTTCATGATTGCAGCTGCGGCGCCGACAACGTCCCAGGTACTCAGGAATTTCAGCAGTGCCTATATGGAAGTGCGGCTGCGCCCGGACCGGCCAGCCCACCGCCACCCGCGCCACCCGCGCCACCGGCGCCACCGGCGCCACCCGCCTGATCGCTACCGCACTGCGGCGCACGGGGTCATGGCTCGGTTGGTGGCTGAACCAAACCGGTCATCGGGCGCCGATGCCGCCGAGCCGGGCGTTTGCTAGCAGCCTGACGCCACCGTCGTCAATCTGACATATCGACGCGCATCCACCGTCACCAGACGATCTAATTAGGCGCTTTTCCAATATTGCTGGCACCTGTCGAGTAAGCTGTCGCCTGGCCGTTAACGGATTGAGCTGCAGGGTTGCGGCACTTTGTAGCCAAGAATGTATTGAAGCGCACCCAACATTTGTGTCTGGCACTCAGGGCATCAATGGCGGGAGAGCGCCGATGAGGGCGGGTACTAGTACGCGATGACCAGTGGCATGGGTTTGCCGGAGCAGCTGCCGGCCACACTGCGATGACTGCACAACAAGAAACCGTGGTGCCCAGCGGTCACGATTACGAAGGCCCCCACGAAGCCCCTGCCGATGCCCCTCAAGACGGCCCTGAGGACGGTCAACTTGACGGCGTCGCCGCCATCCAGAACTGGTCCGTCGGCTACGTCAAACGTCACCCGCTGGCATCCCTCACCACGGTCGGTGAGCAGTTCGTCCTCGGTATCCGCACGGTGCAGTATTTCTTCTTCGATCTCGTGACCGGCCGGTTCCAATGGGAAGAGTTCGTCCGACAGGGCGCGTTCATGGCCGGGACCGCCGTGTTGCCGACGGTGTTGGTGTCTTTGCCGATCAGCGTCACCATGTCGGTTCAGTTCGCGATGCTGGCCGGCCAGGTCGGCGCTACCTCACTGGCCGGTGCTGCCAGTGGACTGGCGATCATTCGCCAGGGCGCTTCGATGGTCGCCGCCATTTTGATGGCCTCGGCCGTCGGATCGGCGATCACCGCCGACCTGGGCTCACGAACCATGCGCGAAGAGAACGACGCCATGGAGGTAATGGGCGTCTCGGTGATCCGCCGGCTAGTGGTGCCGCGTTTCGCCGCGGCGATCATGATCGGGTTCGCACTCACCGGGGTGGTGTGCTTCGTCGGATTCTTCGCCAGCTACCTGTTCAACGTTTACGTTCAAGACGGCGCACCGGGCAGCTTCGTGTCGACGTTCGCGTCGTTCGCCACGACCGACGACATGATCCTGGCGCTGGTTAAGGCGATCATTTTCGGCGCCATCGTCGCCGTCGTCTCGGCGCAGAAGGGACTGTCCACCAAAGGCGGCCCGACCGGCGTGGCGAACTCGGTCAACGCGGCTGTGGTCGAAGCGATCCTGGTGCTGATGATCGTCAACGTCGCCATCAGCCAGCTCTACATCATGTTGGTGCCCAGGACGGGCCTATGACGAGGCGCGCGACGTGACCGTCTCCGTCCACCGACCGCGGGCGCCTGATACCAGCCGGCTAGCCCGGCTCTACGGCAGAGCCATGCTGCCGATCGCCCGGCTGGGCCATCTGCTGGTCTTCTTCGTGCGGGCACTGGCCGCCGCGCCGATCGCAGTGCGTCAATACCGTGGCGAGTTTTTGCGGCTGCTGTCGAACATCACCTGGGGCAACGGTTCGCTGGTGGTGGGTGGCGGCACCGCGGGGGTCGCGCTCGTTCTCGGCGTCACCGTCGGTGCGCTCGTCGGGATCGAGGGCTACAACTTCCTGGACATGCTGGGGTTGGGCCCGGCTACCGGTTTGGTGTCGTCGTTGGTCAACACCCGCGAGCTGGCTCCCCTAATGGCGGCCATGGCGTTTGCGATACAGGGCGGCTGCCGATTCACCGCGCAGCTGGGCTCGATGCGCATCGCTGAGGAGATCGACGCTCTGGAATCGATTGCGATCCGGCCGATTCCGTATCTGGTGACCACCAGGCTGCTCGCGTCGGTGGTCGCGATCATCCCGCTGTACACGGCGTGCCTGGCGATCGGCTACCTAAGCACCGCGGTGGTGGTGGAGCTCAGCGGCGGAGGCTCGCCAGGCTCCTATTTCCACTACTTTTCGCTGATGCTCGCAGGTAGAGACATCGTCTTCTCGCTCATCAAGGCGGTCGTCTTTGTGTGGATCGCCTCCACTATTCAGTGCTACTACGGCTTCTACGCCAGCGGCGGCCCCGAGGGAGTGGGTGTCGCTGCAGGACACGGCATGCGGGCCAGCATCACCGTCATGATCATGGTGAACATGCTGCTCACCATGGCGCTGTGGGGAGTCGACGCGGGGGCGAGGTTCGGTGGCTAGGTTGGTGAGAAGTGCCCAATTCATTTGAGTCGGACGGGCGCGGCCCATCCGACCGGCAACTGCTCGGCTTTGGGCTGGCGGTTGTATTGGTGGCGGCAATGCTCACTGCAGGGCTGTTGGCCAAATCGACGGGCGGCCTCGAAGACTACGTACAGGTGGTCGCCGACTTGGGCAACGTCGGCGATGGGCTTCCGCAAAAGTCCGACGTCAAGTACCACGGCGCGCTCGTCGGAGCGGTCGATAGCGTCGTTCCCGCGGCCAACGGAAAACCCAACTACGTCCACATCGATCTCAAACCCGAATACGCCAAGTCGATCCCGGCCGCGGTGACCGCGCGGGTGATCCCCAGCAACGTGTTCGCCGTATCGTCGGTCCAGTTGATCGGTAACGGTCCCGGGGCGGTCATCCGAGCGGGCACGCACATTCCCGAAGACACCCGACTGCCGACCGTGCTGTTTCAAACCACCATCAGCAAGCTGCGCGACCTGCTTTCCGCGTCCGGGCGCGGCCGAGAAGACAGGTCGGTGGGTATCCTGGCCGCGCTCGCGGCCGCCACCGACCACCGCCGCGTCACCCTTCTGAACAGCGCGGGACAGCTGAATCACCTTATCGATGAACTTAATTCAATTGTCAGCACAGATACTGGACCCTCCACAATGTCGGCGCTCGTCGATGCGACGCGGGGGCTTCAGACCACCGCGCCCGACCTTATCGACGCGCTGCACCAGGCTGTTGAGCCAATGCAGACCTTCGCCGAGACGCGCGAACAATTGACCTCGCTGATCTCCGGGGCCGACTCCACGCTCGGCACCTCATACCAATCGCTCAACAACCACATCGACCAACTCATCGGGATCACCACCGACTTCACGCCGGTGTTGGGTGTGCTGGCGCAAAACTCCCACAACCTGCTGCCCGCCGTCATCAAAACGGACAACCTGGCCAACAAGGTCATGGAGACCATCGTGACGCCCGACGGCTTGGGCAACGCACACGGGATCCTGTCGTTCACCCCGACGTACAGCTACACCCGCGCCGACTGCCCGCGTTACGGTGAGCTCAAGGGGCCCAGCTGTTATACGGCGCCGTTGGTTCCGGTACGGCCGGATCTACCGGAAGTGCTGCTGCCGCAGAACTATCAGCCGCCGAAGGACTTGGCGCCGCCGCCGGGCACCGTGCTGGGCGCGGACGGAAACCTCGTTGCCGTCGGGCCCCCGCTAATCAACCCGGTGCCCAATTTGACCGATCCCAATCCGCCGCTTCCCTCGTGGCTGACACCGTCTCCGCCGGTGCCGGGGACCGCAAATCCCGACAACGTCCCTGCACCAGCACCAGCGCCGGCGCCGGGTACGGCCGCGCCATCGTCTTTCGGCGGCAACGTCGGCCCCGTGGGCAGCCAGTACGAGCAAAACATGTTGACCGTAATCACCGGCCAACCCACCAGTGCCGCTACCGAACTGCTGCTGGGTCCGATCGCCCGCGGCAGCACCGTTTCTTTGAAGGCCCCGCGTTCGGCTGGGAGGCCACATTGAAATTCCGTGAATCCCGCGGCACACTCATCGCCCTCAGCCTTTTCATGGTTGTGGCGCTGACACTGACCTGGCTGGTGTACGTGAGCCTGCGGCACGATGTGGAGGGTAGAACGGCGTCGTATTCGGCGATGTTCACCGATGCCTATGGGCTTCGCGAGGGCGACGACGTCCGGATGGCCGGTGTGCGCGTGGGTCGAGTCGAAAAGATGGACATCGACGGGAAATTGGCGAAAGTCTCATTCGTCGTGCAGCAGGAACAACGACTGTACGGAAACACCGTCGCCTCGGTGACCTATCAGAACATTGTCGGACAGCGTTACCTCGGACTGTCTTTGGGCCGTGAAGGCACTGTGGGCACTCCGCTGCCGCCCGGAAGCGTCATCCCGCCGGAACGCACCGAGTCGTCCTTCGATGTGACCGCGCTGCTGAACGGCTACGAGCCGCTGTTCAGCCTGTTCAACCCCCACGACGCTGACAACCTCACCAAGGCAGTCATCGAATCACTACAGGGCGACACATCGTCGATGTCCACCCTGGTCAGCCAGACGTCCACGCTCACAGAAACATTCGCCGGGCGCGATCAGACCCTCGGCGATCTGATCACCAATCTCAACAAAATCGTCGGCAACCTCGCCGCGCAGAACGACCATCTCGACGGTGTCATCACGCAGGCCGGCGATATGGTCGCCGAGCTCGACCGCCGACGTCCGGAACTGGTGTCCTCGGTGGGTTCGATGGCGCGGGTGATGGGCCGGCTGTCGGCCTCCGCCACGGACGTATACCCGGCAGCGCGTGAATTCATCGATCGCCAGCCCGGTGCCACTCGGCACATGCTCAGCATCGAACCTCAGCTGGCGTTCGCCGGCGACAACCTCCCGCTATTGATGAAGGGCCTCACTCGCGCAGGCAATCAGGGCGCCTTCGGCAACGGCTACGTGTGCGACGCGAATTTTCTTGGGTTCTTCCCGGGGCTCAACGATGTCGTGCCGATCATCGTCAATGCCGCCACGCCGGGAAACAAGGCACAGTTCACCCCGAGATGCAGGAACACCGCCGGTGACTGACTCATCCATGTGGCTCAGGCTTAAGAGGCTCAAGACCCGTCCGCCGGAGAGCTATAACAAGACCTGGCTTGGATTCATTGCCGTCGCGGTGGTCGCGGTCGTGATCGGAGCCATGTTGGCAATCCACGTGCTCGGTGCCGGGTACCGGCACTACACGGCCGAGTTTTTACAGGCGGCCTCGCTGCGGTCCGGGAACCCGATCACGGTGGCGGGCATACAGGTTGGCACGGTCACCAGCATGAAGCTCGACGGCGACCACGTCGAGGCGGGCCTGAAGATTCGTGACAACGTCGCGCTGGGCAGCGAATCGAAAGCGGTGATCAAGCTCGCCACCATACTCGGTTCGCGCTACGTCGCCATCGCGCCTGACGGCCCGGGCCAGTTGCCACACAGCACGTTCGATTTGTCGCACACCGAAGTCCCCTACGATCTTCAGAGCGCATTGCAGGACGCTGCAACCACTTTCGAACAGGTGGACTCCGATCGATTTGCGCAATCCCTCGCGGTGCTGGGCAAGCAGCTCAAGGGCCTGCCCGAGCTGGTGCCCCAAGCGCTGGCGAACATGGATACCCTGTCGACGATCATCGCGCAGCGGCGCGATCAAGTGGGCCAGCTGCTCAGAAACACCGAGCGGGTCACCAATACATTGCACAACCAGCAGTCCAGGATCGGCAACCTGATCAACCAGGGCCAAGACTTGATGGGCGTATTCGTGTCGCGGCGTGCGGTATTCCACGCGATGATGCAATCCCTACAGAGTCTGGTGGACGTTTTAAGCAGGATCGTGATCAACGACCGCCCAGCTCTGGACGCGCTGCTCAGAGATATGGGTGATTTCACCACCTTGATGGGCAAACACAACGACCTGATGCGCAACATGTTGCAGGTCAGCCCGGTCTTGATGCGCGAGGTGGCCAACATGACGGGTGACGGCAACGCACTCGTCGGCAACGGCCCCGGTGGTCTGGTCATCGATTCGTGGATGTGCGCAATCAGCGGCCGCGCCAAGCAATTCGGGATGATCCCGTACTTCAAGGACTGCAAGTGAAAAGGCTCAGGTCCCCAATCGTGGTGATCGTGGCTGCCCTGGCGGTGGTGGCCGTAGCCATCGGTGCCGGACGGTGGTACCTGAGTACCGGCGATGAGCCGATCACGGTAACCGCCCAATTCGACAGCGCCGCGGGATTATACGAAGGCAACGTGGTGGCCACGTTGGGCATGCCGGTGGGCAAGATCACCAGGATCACCCCAAGGGGTAGCTACGTCGAGGTCGAGTTCACGGTCGATCGCAACGTCAAGATCCCCGCCGACGCTCAGGCCGTCACGGTGTCGACATCCATCCTCAGCGACCACCAGATCGAGCTGACCCCGCCCTACCGCGGCGGCCCAGTCCTGGAGAACCATGACACCATCGGTTTGACGCGGACCAAGACGCCGATCGAATTCAGTCGAGTGCTGGGTGTTCTCGACAAGGTGTCCAGATCGCTGGAGGGGGACGGTCAGGGCGGTGGCCCCATCGCCGACATCCTCAACGGCAGCGCCGAAGCCGTCAACGGTAATGGCGGACGGATCAAACATGCGCTCGACGAGCTCTCCAGGGCGCTGCGCCTGAGCAGCGACGGCGGCGCGACGAGCCGCGAGGAGATCACCACGATCGTCAAGAACGTCAGCTCGCTGATGGACGCGGCCGCCGCAAATGACGCGAAGCTCCGGGAGTTCGCGTCAACCATCCACCAGCTCGGCCAGATCATGGCGGACGAGGAAATCGGCAGCGGCAGCACGGGGAAGAAATTCGAACAGATGGTCCAGCAGGCCACCGACCTCCTGGACGCCAACCGCGACATCATCAAGAAGGCCATTCTCAACGGCAACCCCACCTTGGAAGGTGTCGTCGCCCAGCAGCGCGACGTCGCCGAACTCCTTGACCTCGCACCCATGGTGGCCGACAACGCCTACAACGTGATCGACCGCGCCAACGGCAGCGTTCGGGCGCGTGTCCTCACCGACCGGGCGACTTTCGACAGCCAGCTGGGCAAAGAGATCTGCAACATGATGGGCCTGCGTCAACTGGGCTGCAGCACCGGGACTCTGCAGGACTACGGCCCCGATTTCGGGTTGACATACGTGCTCGACGGTCTGGCCGCGATGGGGCAGAAATAGTGACTCCAAAGACTAGGGTCATGGGCGCTCGCGCGAAGGCCGCCATCGCGATCGGTGCCGCGGCGATCTTGAGCTCGGGATGCGCCACGAACGGCCTTGCCAGCCTTCCCCTTCCGGCTCCGGGTGTGGGTTCTGGCGGGTACACGCTGACCGCGGTGTTCGCCAGCGCGCTCAACCTGCCGATGAATGCCAAAGTTAAACTCGCCGGCGCCAACGTGGGCGACGTCCAGTCGATGGTCGCACGCAACTACACCGCGGTAACCACTCTGCGGGTCAAAGATGGCGTGCTACTGCCGAAGGGCAGCACCGCCGAATTGCGCACCGCTACCCCACTGGGCGACGTTTTCGTGTCGCTGCGGCCACCCGCCCAAGCAGATCCCAACGCACCAATGTTGCGTGACGGCGACACCATCGGTTTGGAGTCAACGGCGGCGGCCTCGACCGTCGAATCGGTGCTGAGTTCGGCGGCGGTCCTGGTCAACGGCGGTACGGTGCGCAATTTCACCAACATCATCAATGGTGTCGGCAAGGCGACCGGCGACAATGGCCACGCATTCGGGGAGTTGCTTCGCAAGACCAGCCGGCTGCTCGGCACACTAGACGCCCGTACCGCACAGATGTCGACTGCGTTGACCGAATTATCGGGTCTCGCTGACGAACTCGACGCCAAGGACCGCGCCATCACCGAACTGGTGGCGGCGGCCGGCCCGGGCACCGACGCACTGGCCTCCAATACGACCCAACTTTCCAACCTCACGGTGCAGGTCGGCGACACCGCCCGGCTGCTGGCCCGGTTTCCCACGCTCGGGGGCACCGACACCAGTGGCCGAAGCATCATCCGTGACGCAAACACGATCGCCGGAGCGGCGAACGACATTGCGGTGAGCCCGGATACCAGCCTGCTGGCCCTGAACCGGCTGCTTCCGCCGATGATCAAAGCCACGGCGGGCAGCGCGGTTGCGGTGCGCGCCAGCGTCGACAAGCTGGTCCTCGGCTCGATACCCGACATCGGATTCCCCGGCGACATCGGGATGCACGGACCGCACCGGTACAACTGGAACCAATTCATCGGCTCGTTGAAGTACACCCTGTGGCGTCTGCAGGAACGCGTGGTCGGACGCGGACCGAACTCGCCACAGGTGCCCGTGATACCGGACCCGCTCGTGCCAGGCCAAATCGATGTCGCCCCGCCCGCTCCGGGACCGCAGCGATGATCGCCACGATCGCCACCTCCGCCGATGTCTTGGTCCGCGTGGTGCGGGCGGGCCACCGCCGGCAGGTCTGGCTGTCGGTAGCCGGATTGGCAATCACTCTTGTGGTGGCGACTGCCTATCTGCTGATCGGCGCGTTGCGGGTGGCACCGTTCGCGTCGTCGTACCGGGTCACCGTGCAGTTACCGGAATCCGGCGGGCTGCTGCCGAATCAGGACGTCGCACTGCGCGGCGTGCGGGTCGGACGGGTTGAGTCCGTGCAGATCACCGACCGGGGCGTCAAGGCAGTCGCCAACATCACGTCGACGGTGAAGATCCCCGCCTCGGCCATCGCGCACGTATCCGCGCTGTCTGCCGCAGGTGAGCAATTCATCAACTTCGAAGCCACCTCCGACGCGGGGCCGTATCTGCGCGACGGCAGCAGCATCGCGCTGGACCGCACCACCGTCCCCATCGGCCTGGCGCAGATGCTCGAGGACGCCAACGGGCTGCTGTCGCAGGTCGATCCGCGCAAGGTCGAAATGATGAAAAAGGAACTGAGCCTGAGCAAGGCGGGGCCGGCCAAGCTGGCCGCCATTGTCGACGGCGGCACGTTCCTGCTGTCGACGCTGGATTCGGTGCTGCCCCAAACCACCAGCCTCATCAAAACCACCCGGGTGGTGCTGACGCTGGCGGC
>PLSK01000136.1:10810-11028 GCA_003165155.1 Mycobacterium sp.
ACGGAACGCCGGCTCACTCAGCCACATCCGCCGACTACTACGAGCCGTTCATGTACACCTACTGCCGCGACACCGACCCCGGGGTGTTGATTCGCGGAGCCAAGAACGCGCCGCGGCCCGGAGGCGACGACACCGCCGGCCCGCCGCCCGGGGCGGACCTGGGGCGCCAAACCGATCCGACACCGAGGGGCCACTTTACGGTCCCCACGCCATACGGC
>PLSK01000031.1 GCA_003165155.1 Mycobacterium sp.
AACCAACCGGATACGCTGTGTTCTTGCCGGATGATCTCGGCTAAATCGATTGCCGCATAACCAGACAACGACTTCGAGACCGGTACCGCCGAGAACCGTCTCTCGGTACTTCGTTGGTTAAGGCTGCTAGGGCGGAATCGCCCCGTCGCAGCCACCAGGCGGTGGCGGGCCCGGGAGAGGTTCGTCGCCGCCGACGCAATCGTAGTAAAATTGCGGGCCGGTCATCCAGGTTTTCATCCACTGGTGCCAAAACGACCCGTCTGGGTACTTCTCGCCGTCGCACACGGCCAGTTCGCCCCAACCCCATCGACCACCCGGGCAGTAGCCCTTCGTCATGTCCGGCTTGTGCGGGTCAGGCGGATCAGCGCTGGCAACCGCAGTAGAAAACACAAGCGCCGCAGCACAACCCAATATTGGAGCGCCAAGGCGAGTAACCTTGAACTTCATTGCGACTCCTTCAAAAAGTTGAATCAATACAGCCTATTCCAAGCGATGAACCGCCCCGGGATGTCCGGAGACTTTCTGGTATCGCATCTCAGCCGGCGGCTGGTCTCCCAATTCCTTGCTATCGTCCCTGGTCAGCGCCCTTGCCCGCTGCTGGCAGTGTGGGGTTCAGGGGTTCGAGTCCCCTTAGCTCCACCCTATAACCTCAGATCAGGACGGGTATCTCGAGTTGCGTCGCTTTTTTTGAGATGGTTGCGGACACAACGGCTACTTCGTCGATGCCGAGCTACCCGATCTCTAGTTAACAGATCGAGGACCGGGGACCGGGCGTGCAAACGGTGAGCGCAACGGACCGCGGTCGCTGCGACGACGAGGACAAAGGCTTACGAACGATCGACGCTGAGCTGCGCGCTTGTGCCTGAATGGATTTCGACAGGAGCAGAAGGCTCCCAGGTCACCGGATCTAGTTGAGTCCGAGTTCGGTTAGGCGTTCGCGATTGGCTTTGAACCAGGCCTCTTCCTGACCTGGTGCAGGGAAGATCAGGCCGGCTTCCATGGCATTTTCGGACGGGGTCTCTCGCAGTCCCACGATCAGCTCGGCTTCGGGTTGCCCGGTGATGCCCGTCCACATCGTAGAGAGAGCGCGCAGCAACTCTTGGCGGGTCGCGACGTCGCGCCCATGCCGGATATCGCCGACGATCACCGAGTGTGAAGACGGTCGCCCGGCGTTGAACAGCCGCCCGTCGGGCGCGTCGAGGAAGAGGACGTTGACGAATGCTGCTGGTGCGCCAGTGGTCTCGCTGTGGATGCGGGTGATTTCCCTGGCTACCTCGGCACGCTTGTCGGCGGTCAGGAGCTCCGGTTGGGTGATGCACTGGTAGACGGGCATGGGATTGAACTCTCCTTCTAGTTGGCGGCGACAGCAGTCTGCTGCAGTCGGTCCTCGGTGTTGGTGAAGGTCGCGCGAACGGAGATCGGAGTCGTCTGCAGAGCTCGGAACGTTGCGGCGATGATCCGCCCGAGCAGTGGATTGTTGGAGAACGCTAAGGCGCGGGCGATCACGTCGTCGTCGTGCACCATCACCGCCGTGGCGGTCCGCGGCTGGCAGTCTTGGCGGAGCCGGACCGTGCGGTTCGCCGCGATGTTGGCGCCCCATCCTGATCGGGTGCCGTGCTGGGAGATGAGCCAAGCACCGGTGTCGTCGAACGCAGCAGCCACCGGTACCTGGCGCATGAGACCGGTTTTCCGTCCCGTGGTCTGGATGTCGGTCACCAGTGAGACGTGGATTCCGACGGCGGTAAGGGCCCTCATCGCTGGGTTGGCAAAATACCGGCCGATGGCCCGTTCACGGTGGAATTTGCGGATCGCAGGGCGGACCTCTCTCAGGGGCGCGGGGATGCACTATCGGGCGCCGGTGGGTAGACCATTTGTTCTACATCACGCTAGTAGACCGATCGATCTCAGGCAAGCTCGGCTGGGATGGTTCGACTCCCTGCAGATCAGCGGCCGGTGAATGTTGCTGTGCGCTGTTCGGCGAACGACNNGACCGCCCTCAGGGTAGGTCAGACCTCCGGCGGCGAGCACCGGCGCGACGTCGAGTAGGTCCAGTCCGGCGGTGAAGTGGTCGCCATGGGCGTAAAGCACTCCAGCTCGCAGGGCGTCGTCTTGTTCGAGCAGTGCATAGGCCTGGGAGAGTTCCGTGATGAGGGCCGCCGTGAAGGCGTTACGTTTGGCTGGGCGGTTCAAGCCGATCAGCAGGACGTGTCCATCGCGGTCAACGGTGACATTGGGCGCCTAGGTCATTGAGTCTGCTTTGGTTCGACCGTGGCCAGGGCCAATGGCGCCGACAAGTGGAGTTTCAGCGTCGCAGCGAGGTGTTCGTGCGCACCGTCGAGCGGGCTCGTCGAGCGGTAGGCAATGCACTGCACGATGGCCCCCTCGACGGCGGACACGGTGAAGCTGGACAATGAGGCCGCCGACGTCACGGGCAGGCCGCTGCGCCGTAGCTGTTCGGACAGTGTGTCGTTCCAGCTGGAGAACACCGTGGCAGCTTCCCGCGCGAGTTCGGGCGTGTCGAAAGACCCCAGGGCCGCCATCGCGATCGGGCATCCGCTACGGAAGTCGTCGGCCTCCATCATCGACTTCCAGTAGGTGATGAACGCGGAGAGGCTGTCGAGCGGCTCATCCGCTGCGGTGAATTGAGTAATCGCGTTGGTCATGTCCGCGCCCGCAGAACGGGTCGCCTCGACCATCAGCTGCATCTTGCCGTCGGGGAAGTGGTTGTAAAGCGAGCGACGGGCCGCTCCGCTCAGCTTGATGATGTCGGCGACGCCAGTCGCCCCTACCCCACGTCGGCGCAGGAGCGCGATCGTGCAGGTGATCAAGCGCTTCTTCGCACCCTCCACGGCGCCCTCCTGTACTTCACAGGCGTCACTTCACAGGCGTCGTCGACGCCTGAGGAGACCATTCATTCTACAGGCTCCCGCTGGCCACGTAACACCATTCTCGCCAATGAACCGTCGACCGTCTGAGCGGACTTCCATCACGAGACCTGCACTGGGTCCCCGCCAGCCGGGCGGGTTGCCCGGCCTACAAGTTAACAGTAACGTTAACGGTAGTGATCATGGTAGGTATTCTGTGTTTTCCGGACAAGGATTCCCGGTCCATGTGCGGCCTGCGCGGCCACCCGGTCGGCGAGGAGGTTAAGGTCCCTCGACGCAGGTAACAGATCGACAGTTCTGCCATCCGGCTTTCCGCAACATTGAGGTGCTCACCATAGTCGAACGCGGTGCCATCCTTCGCGCGATCGGCGATCCGCTGAGCGTCGAGGACATCACGCTCGCACCGATTGCGCCAGACCAGGTTCGGGTGCGGATCGCTGCCAGCGGCGTTTGCCACTCCGACCTGTCGCAAGCCACCGGCGCGCTACCAGTCGGCACGCCCTGCGTCCTGGGCCACGAAGGCGCGGGTGTGATTGAGGCGGTGGGCTCCGAAGTGCATCACGTAGCAGCGGGAGACCACGTGGTGATTTCCTGGGTGGCGGCGTGCGGGCAGTGCTGGTTCTGTCAGCACGGCGAGGTGCACCTGTGCCGAAATGCTATCCGCGACGTTTATGCGATGCCATATGCCGCGGACGCCGACGGTGCCCCGCTGTTTACGTCGATGGGTGTATCCAGTTTCGCGACGGCCACGAACTGCCTGGCGCGCGCCGTCGTCCCGATCGACCCCGAAATCCCTTTGGAGGTGGCGTCGTTGATCGGCTGCGGTGTCGCCACCGGAGCAGGGGCGGCGCTGAACACCGCGCCGGTCGACCACGGCAGCTCGGTGGCCGTGATCGGGCTCGGTGGCGTCGGCCTGGCTTCCCTGATGGCGGCAAAGGTTCGCGGCGCCGCCGAGATCATCGCCGTCGATCCGGTAGCTTCTCGCCGGGATGCGGCGATCTCGCTGGGTGCCACGCACGGGGTCGATCCGGCCGACGGCGATGTGGTCCAACAGATTCGGTCGATCACCGGCCGCCGCGGCGCGGACTTCATATTTGAGGCCGTCGGTCGTCGCGCCACTATCGAGACCGCGATCAGCGCCACCCGCCGCGGCGGCACAACCTGCATCGTCGGCGCCTCGCCGCCTGAGGAACTGGTCTCTCTTTCGGCCTACGACCTTTATATGCACGGCAAGACTCTGGTGGGCTGTCAATACGGATCAGTGGTTCCCAGCCGGGACTTCCCGCTGCTGCTGAACCTCTGGCGCTCCGGACGGCTTCCGCTGGATCGGCTGATTACCGCGCGGATAAAGCTGGACGACGTGAATATCGCGTTCGACGATCTGGCCCGCGGCACCGGTATCCGGGCCGTGATCGTCAACGAGTAAATAGACATCGAGATTGAGGCAGGTGCGAATGGACGACAGCGACGGGTCGACGCAGGGCGACTGGCGCCGCTACCCCTACCAACTGGTACCGGGTGACTCACAGCTTGATTTCCCGGCCGCCGAAGGCACCCACCCTGGCTACCAGTCGGATACCTGGTACCTCGCTGGGCAGCTGACCGGCGAAGCTTCCGGGCGGCATTACGCGTTCATTGTAATTTTCAACAGAAACCGTCCGGCCGCAGATGTGGTCGCCGACTTCTACACTCTTGCGTTGTTTGATGTCGACCAAGGCACCTATGGAACGTTTACCGACTACGACATGCCGCCGAAGAACATGGAACCCGGCGCGCGCCCCAAGCTAACCAGTGCAGAGGGCTACTTGGATCTCAGGTACGACAGCAGCGCTGGAACAACCACGTGGGCGGCGTGCCGCGACAACGCGGGCGATTTGCTGCCCTACACGTACGACTTCGCCGCTGTCGGCTGCGACCATGGCGGCGCCGCAATGGAACTGCGATTGCGGGTGACGCCCACACGTCCTCCGGTGCCGGTCGGCGGATCAACGCACAACGGCAAGATCGTCGCCTGTCTCCAGGACGACACCTATTCCTACTTTCAGACCGGCATGCGGATGGTGGGAACGCTGCACTGGGGTGACGTCGACGAAGAGGCCGTCGGGGATTCGGGTCACATCGATCGGCAGTGGTTCCCTCGATATGCCGGCGGCGGGGCCACCGGCGGTGACGCCCGGGGGCAGGCCCACGAGTGGCACACCATCAGCCTCGACAACGGTGTCGACCTGAGCGTGTGGCGGCNNGCTGACGGAACCGCACCTGTATGCGTCGAGGACCTCGAAGTGACCACGACCGGATACGTGCGCTGGCCCAACACGATTCGCCCGCTGATGCGACCTCCCTCAAAGGCGCGGTACTTACCGAACCGCCACACCCTCAGTTCCAAGGAGCTCGAACTCGAGTTGACCTGCGAGCCTCTTGTTCACGCTCCCGCACACGCACTGCCGATCGAATACATGGAAGGCCCGTACCGCTACCACGGGATCATGGGCGGAAGGCCCGTCGCCGGTTTCGGAATCGCTGAGGCCACCAACGCGATGTACCGAGATTGGGAGTTGGTTGACGTTCTTGCAACGCAGGTCACCCGTAAGGACTCCGGGTCCCAGAACTGGGAATCGGCGATAGAGGAGCTGCGGGCGTTGATTGCCCGCGGTGACTCGACGGATCTATTGGACTACCTCGATCGCGAGATGCGTCCGCGTCTCAGTGCGCTATCCGACGACGATTCCGGTGAGCTGCTCGAGATACTCGACGATCTCGCCGGCGCTGTGCGTGAAGGCCTGACGTAGCCATTCGCAATACTCTCCAGCGCTAGCGTGCTTGGCGCTTGAGGCGTTGCACCGCTCCGTGGGAGTCGATCGGACTGTGCAGTGCGAGACCGCCGTCGGCGTGCACGATCTGACCGGTAACCCACGGCAGCTCCAGTACGCCCAGCGCCGCCTGCGCGACGTCGTCGGCCTCCCCGAGGCGTCCTAGCGGAGTCCTTTCGGTCAGCCCCTCGACCCAGCCCGGCAGATCTTCGGGCCGCGCCAGCATCGGCGTCCGCGTGACGCCGGGACCGACCGCGTTAACTCGAATCCCGTGCGGGCCCCACTCTGTGGCGGCCACCTTCACCAGCATGTCGACTGCCGCCTTGGATGCGCAGTAGGCGCCCATGTTCCGATCAACGACTGTGCCGCTGATACTCGACACCGCCACCATCGACCCCGGTGTGCCTGTGGCGATCATCGCCCGGGCGGCGGCCCGCAGGGTCAGCCAGGTTCCGGTGAGGTTGATCGCGATCACCCGGTTCCAGTCCTGCACGGTTTCGTCGACCAGCATGCCGGCCCTGCCAACCCCGGCGCACGCGACTACCCGACTGGGTGGCCCGTGTTCGGCGACGGCGGCGGCCATCGCAGCGTCAACAGCGGCCGGATCTGTGATATCACAGCGGATTTCGGCGCCCTGGATATCCCAGCCGACCACCTCGTGTCCGGCTGCCGCAAGAAGTTCGGCGACTCGCTTTCCGATTCCCGAACCCGCACCCGTAACCAGCGCGACGGTCACTGATCTGGCCCGATCAGTTCGATCATGACGTTGTCCGGCGCGCGCAGTGTTGCCATCGCGACCGTGCCCACCGTGCCCGGCATGTCGATCCGACGTGCGTCTTCGGCGAAGCCGAGGCCGCGAAGGGTCTCCAGGGTCGTGTCGACGTCGCGCTCGAACGAGAGAAGAAAGAACCCGTTGTGCGGTCGCACCGTGCCCGGCGGTGTGGGGTCCACCTCGTCGAACTGAACCAGCTCGACGACGCCGGCGTCGGGTGCCGTTGGATCGCCGAGGAACATCGACCGTAGGTCGCGGCTGGGCGCCTCAAACAATGTCGGCCAGTCACCGGAGAACTTCTGATCGAAGAATCTCGTCAAACCCATTCCGTCACACCAGAATTTAAGAGATCGATCCAGGTCGGCGGTACAAATGGCGACGTGGTGAAGCGCTAGCATGGTGCACCACATTTCCGGTAGTCAATCTTTGCCATGTTAGTACTATCACGGGAGAGGGCCGAAGGATATGAGGATGCCGGGGGAGACTCAAGTTGGACCGGCGGCCAACGACTTCGGGGTGAATGGGACACCAGATGACCATCCTGCACCACGCTGGCATATGCGCCGCAGACATTGGAACTACTGCCTGCGGGCCGCGGGCCGCGGGGTGCTGGGCTGAGGCGTACCCACGGGGAAAATTCAAGATCCGCTCACCGATGTCGTCATGCCTTGGGTTGAAACAGTATTGGCAATTTGACCGTTTCCCGCAGCAGCGTCGACGCACCCATCTGGCGTCCATCGAGCACCCGGTAGTTCGGCCAGC
>PLSK01000105.1 GCA_003165155.1 Mycobacterium sp.
CGCCGCCCCGCCTCGGTCAGGGTCACTGCGCCGTACTTCTCGTGGTCGACCAGGCCCTGCTCGGCGAGTTTGCGGATGGACTCTGAGGCCGTGCTGGCGGACACCCCAATTCGGTCGGCCAGCATCTTGGTGCTGACCTTTTCCAGCGACCACTCCTGGGCGTTCCAAATGACCTTCAGATAGTCCTGGGCAACCGGGGTAAGTCCGCCACGCCCTTCGTCCGCCCTCACAACCGGAAAGTTTAGGCACCTACACCCAATGTGGCGTGCTCCGCGGCGACCCGGCCGGTCCGGGCATGCGGGCAATCCCGTTCCTGCGCTCCCGGAGAGCCGCTTCGCGCCGTAGGCTTGGGACCGTGCAGCGGTGGCGGGGACAGGACGAGATCCCCACGGACTGGGGCAGATGCGTGCTGACCATCGGGGTGTTCGATGGCGTTCATCGCGGGCACGCCGAACTGATCGCGCACGCGGTGAAATCCGGCCGGGCACGCAACGTGCCGACCGTGCTGATGACGTTCGATCCGCACCCGACGGAAGTGGTCTACCCCGGCAGTCATCCGGCGCAGCTCACCACGCTGACGCGCCGTGCGGAGCTGGTCGAGGAGTTGGGCGTCGACGTGTTCCTGGTGATGCCGTTCACGACCGATTTCATGAAGCTCACGCCGGAGCGNNGGCAACGTCGCCACCCTGCGCCGCGCCGGCGAGCGGTTCGGGTTTGCGGTGGAGTCGATGTCACTTTTGTCCGACCACCACAGCAACGAGACGGTGACCTTCTCCTCCACCTATATCCGGTCCTGCGTAGACGCCGGTGACGTGATGGCGGCCACCGAGGCGCTGGGCCGTCCACACCGGGTTGAGGGCGTCGTGGTTCGAGGCCACGGGCGCGGCGTCGAACTGGGCTTTCCCACCGCTAACGTGGCGCCCCCGATGTACTCGGCGATCCCGGCCGACGGTGTGTATGCCGCCTGGTTCACCGTGCTTGGGCACGGACCGGTGACCGGCACTGTCATTCCCGGCGAGCGCTACCAGGCCGCGGTATCGGTGGGCACCAACCCGACCTTCTCCGGACGCACCCGCACCGTCGAGGCGTTCGTCCTCGACACCACCGCCGACCTGTACGGCCAGCACGTGGCATTGGACTTCGTCGCACGCATCCGCGGGCAGCTCAAGTTCGACTCGGTGCGCGAGCTCATCGACGCGATGGGCAAGGACACCGATCGGGCGCGCGCCTTGCTCATGGATTGACCCGCAGTTGCAGGATTGGGGTTGGACTGTGACCGGCTGATAGACTTCCCGGCGACATCGGCGCGTGCTGCGGTTCGCGGTGGCCGCGCTCTGAAATCCATGATCGCGGACCAATTGATGGAGATATTTTCGTGGCGCTGACAGCCGAGCAAAAAAAAGAAATCCTGGGCTCTTACGGCCTGCATGAGACCGATACCGGGTCCCCGGAGGCGCAGATCGCGCTGCTGACCAAGCGGATTTCTGACCTGACCGAGCACCTCAAGCTGCACAAGCATGACCACCACTCGCGGCGGGGGCTATTGCTGCTGGTGGGCCGTCGCCGTCGGTTGATCAAGTATGTGTCCCAGATCGATGTCGAGCGCTATCGCTCGCTGATCGAGCGGTTGGGTCTGCGCCGCTGAATAGGGCTTGAATAGGGCTTGAATAGGGCAGCAGATAGCACGGGGAAGCCCGCCGGATCGATNNTTCGGCCCGAGCAAACGGTGCGGTTCGCGCAGATCCGTGCGTACCGTTCCAGCGTGTCACTATGGACGCCCAAGGGAGTACCCCTGTCTGTATCGGGCGGTCTTCGGTAGTGGCTGCCGAGCTTTCCGGATCTTGGGCAGGTCGGCCGCTTCGATCGACGGCCGTAGCCGCATTCAGGCATTTAGCTCTTACGAGTAGCTCTTGCGAGCTCTCGGGGAAGCTCCCCGCGTTGCGTGTGATCACGCGAAAAAGCTGAATATCTCCAGAGAGGCCGTACGGACGACGTTATGTCTGTAGCTGAAATTGAAGAGGGCGTGTTCGAAGCAACCGCCACTATCGACAACGGGAGCTTCGGCACCCGCACCATCCGTTTCGAGACCGGCCGGCTGGCCCAGCAGGCCGCCGGCGCCGTCGTCGCATATCTCGACGACGAGACCATGCTGCTGAGCGCGACCACCGCAAGCAAGACCCCGAAAGACCATTTCGACTTCTTCCCCTTGACGATCGACGTCGAGGAGCGGATGTATGCCGCTGGTCGTATCCCCGGATCGTTCTTCCGGCGCGAGGGCAGGCCGTCCACCGACGCAATCCTGACCTGCCGGCTCATCGACCGGCCACTGCGCCCGACATTCGTCTCGGGCCTGCGTAACGAGATCCAGGTCGTGGTCACGATCCTGAGCCTGGATCCCAAGGATCTGTACGACGTGCTGGCCATCAACGCCGCATCGGCGTCGACCCAGATTTCCGGGCTGCCGTTCTCTGGTCCGGTCGGCGGCGTGCGTGTCGCGCTGATCTCCACTCCTGAAAACAAGGGCGGCCAGTGGGTTGCGTTCCCCACCGTCGAGCAGCTCGAAGGCGCGGTGTTCGACATGGTCGTGGCCGGCCGCGTAGTCGGCGACGCCGAGAATAAAGACGTAGCGATCATGATGGTCGAGGCCGAAGCCACCGACAATGTCATCGATCTGATCGACGGTGGCGCCGGTGCGCCCACCGAAAGCGTTGTGGCGGAGGGTCTTGAGGCCGCCAAGCCGTTCATCGCCGCGTTGTGCACCGCGCAGCAGGAGCTGGCTGATGCTGCCGGCAAGGAAACCGTCGAGTACCCGGTGTTCCCCGATTACCAGGACGACGTCTACTACTCGGTGTCCTCGGTGGCCACCGAGCAGCTGGCGGCCGCGCTGACCATCGGCGGAAAGGCCGAGCGGGACCAGCGCACCGACGAGCTCAAGGGCGAGGTGCTGCAGCGGCTCGCCGAGACCTACGAGGGCCGCGAGAAAGAGGTCGGCGCAGCCTTCCGTTCGCTGACCAAGAAGCTGGTCCGGCAGCGCATCCTCACCGACCACTTCCGCATCGACGGCCGTGGCATCACCGACATCCGCGCGTTGTCGGCCGAGGTCGCCATTGTGCCCCGGGCACACGGCAGCGCGCTGTTCG
>PLSK01000266.1 GCA_003165155.1 Mycobacterium sp.
AGCCGTGCAAGACCGCGGCCAGCCGCTCTCGATCCGGCCCATCAACCACCTCGACCTCACCCGGACCCGCGGCTTCTGGGGTGCCCTCTCCGTCAACCCCGAGCACCCCCGCCTGCAAGGCGGTCGCACCCCGCTCTCCGGCGGCTGCGTCGAACACACCTGACCGCGCAGACTCCGACAGCCCGCATCGCCAGGTGCTGGCCCATGCGCTCGACCGACTCGCGTCCCCGGCTACGCCACGGCCAAAACCAACGACCACCGCGCGCAGACCTGATCCGCACCTGCTTGCCGGCAGAAGCCCTCTTCCCCGTGACTGTTGAACCAAGACACGCCGAGAATACGGCCGAATGGAATATGGCGGGTTACCGGTATTACGACAAATCAACTGGGTACAGAGTGATTCGCGCTTACAAGGGTTATAGTGGCGATAAGGCCGGCACCAAAGTCCAGTTGCAAAACGCTCGCGCTGGTTATTGATCCCTTGCCTTCATCGGGCATCACGGGTCTGCGGGCCGCAGTCTGGTCAGCCCTCGACTGCGCAGCAGCTCTTTCACACCGTCGCGCTCGTCGTAGATGTACGCCCTCGCGAGCAAGTCGTTGAACGTTCTGGCGAGACTCGGGTCGTTGTCGTCGACGGGAATCGTGAGCAGCACGCCTGCACCGGAGCCGATGAGCAGGCTGTTGGCCACGAAAACCGCGGTGCGCTTGTTGCCGTCCTCGAAAGGCTGCGCCTTTGCGAGATTCACGAACAGGTCTAGTGCGTTCTCTCGGACGTGACCGCTGCGCGTTGCGTCTTCGAGCAACGCCTGCAGCCCGTCCTCGGTGAGGGCATCTGGGGTGTGGCGACCGTACGGCGTCGCTACACCGATCGCCTGCGCCTGCGTTCTCAGCAGGCCTGGGTGCAGGGCGCCGCTGCGGGTGATCGTGGCGTTGACGGCCCGGACGAAAGTGGAGTCGATGGTGCAGCCGGCGTGATCGATGACGAACTGTGCTGCGTCGCGTAGGTCTTCCAGAAGCGCGAGGTCGGCCCGCGACGCGACCCCATCAAGGCTTCCGGAGCGCAGGAAGCTCTCGGTGTCGAGCCGGCCAGTGGATAGGCCATCGAACACCTTGCCGCAGGAGTACACGACTCCCGCGAGGTCGGCGACGGTGAGCGCGGCCATGGTGTACCCCTTCCCGTCCGTGTCGACGCCATTCATAGCGTTTATCGTAGTCGATTAATGCCGAGTTGATCCAGCCTTTTTCTGTAGTCGTTTATTGTTGTAGTGTGCCGTCTCCGGGGAGACCGCCTCTAGAGGCGGGCCAGCGCCGAACAGCTCCTGTGCCGGTGCGCTTCACCAAAGCCGAACGCGAATTGATCGAGTCCGCAGCCCAGGCCGATGAACAATCTGTGTCGGCCTGGGTGCGGGAGCGCGCCCTCACCGCCGCCAAACGGCGTGCACACAGAAGGCAGGCCGACGACTACTAGCGGCGGTTCCGGGCCACCGCGGTCGGCTCCGTGCCCCTATCCGACAATCGGCAGCGGCCCGGCCGTGGGAGCGCGGACCGACCGCACGCGGCTTGATTCCCAGGACTCCAGGCGAAGGCACCTTTACCGGAATGACGGCTCTCGACAGTTGAGTCGGACGCCGCGCGAGACCTGTTCTCTGCAATGGGTTAACGCACCTCAGCAGGCCGCAGCAGCACCATCCGACTGTGTTCGGTGTGGGAGATATCGGTGTTTCTAGAGATTGTATTCACGCTACTCGAAGCTGCGGGCGTCGAAGCCCGTCTTGTTGAAGGGTCTGTAGGTTGTTCCCGCTCCGGGAGCGGCTCGGGGAACGTCCTTTCCGACGTACCTGAGATTGGACACGAACATGAGACAAATCCGTGTAGACATCACGTAAGACACCGAGCGTCATTGCAGTTCAGTGCTTCGCGATTGGGTGGCTCACCCACCACGCTGGCGCGACGAGCGGTGGACCGTCTCCACGAATCTCGTAGGCAACGCGGCGGCCGGCATGGGGAAAGAAACGGATCTGAGGCTTCCCCAGCAGCGGGCGAGCCTACGCCGGACCCCTGAGAGGATGAAAGGATCACCCGAGTGACTTATCGCTCGCCGACCCTGGCCGAAATCATCGCCACACTCAACGTCAGCCGCATCGACGACCACCTCTTCGTTGCCACGCAGTTGGACAACCCGAGCCACCACATCGTCGGAGGTCATATCGCCGCCCAGGCTCTGATGGCGGCAAGCCTCACTGCGCCCGGCCGCCGACCCCACAGCGTGCACGTCTACTACGTGCGTGCCGGTGATGCCAGCAAACCGGTCGATCTTCATGTCGACATCGCCCGTGACGGCGGCACGTTGTCAACCCGCAAGATCACGGCCCGCCAGGACAGCGAGACCTTGCTCGAAGCGCTCGCGTCGTTCAACGAGCCATTCGACTCGCTCGACTACCAGCAGCCGATGCCCGACGTCACCGATCCGGACTCGCTTCCGCCGGTGCAGGAGCAGCTGGCGGCCTATGCTGACGAACTGGGCGGTCATTGGGTTCGGTCTCAGCCCTTCGACCTGCGCTACGTCGACCCCCCGCCGCGGGTTGCGGTCGATCTGGCCGAGTCGTCGCCGCGGTTGCGAATGTGGTGGAGGCCCAACGGATCCGTGCTATCAGACGAGGTGCTGCACAGTTGCCTGCTGACCTACCTGTCCGGAACCACGATGGTCGAACCCGCACTCGTTATGCGGCGGGCCACGCCCGTCAGCACCTTTAACGCGCTCATCGACCACGCGTTGTGGTTTCACCGGCCGATTGACCTGACGGACTGGGTGCTGTCGGATCAGGTGTCGTCCAGCGGTGTCGCCGGCAGGGGGCTGACGACGTCGACGATGTATAACCGCACGGGCGAACTCGTATGCATCGCAACCCAGGAGCTTTACTTCGGCCGAGCTGCCATTTGACCTGTTATCCGTTATGCCATAAATAGATTCGCTGTGCCGGCGGCGTAGGTGCCTGGTCAGCGGAAGCGGACGTTCAACGTCGCCAGGCCGAAGATCTTCCGGCCACCGGACTTCGCAGCCACAATGACGACACCGGAGCGGGTTGCCGGGTCCAGCGACTTGATCTTGCCACTGAACTCGATGTCTGCGCCATCGGCGGCCGACACGATCGCGGGCTGGGACAGCCGCACCGCGTAGCGGGTGACCGCACCGGGGTCGCCGGACCATGCGGAGGCGAATCCGGCACCCAAACCCATGGTGAGCATGCCGTGGGCGATCACATCGGGCAGCCCGGCCAGCTTGGCGATGGCCTCGTCCCAGTGAATCGGGTTGGCGTCGCCGGCCACGCCGGCATAGTTCACCAGGTCGCCGCGGGACAAGCGGGCGTGGTGCACCGGTAGCTCGTCGCCGACTTTCACGTCATCGAACGACGGCGTCCCCGGCGTGCGGGTTGTGCCGCCCTCGGCGATCCGAATCTCGCCCGCGGGACGCACCGTCTTCTGGAACGTGGCATCGGATTCACCGGTTCCCAGGATGTTCACGTCGTGCATCATCGCCTTCTGCACGGCCGTCTTGACCCCCGGATCGAGATCATCGGCGGTGACACCGACGACGGTGGTATGCAGGGTGTGCAGCCGCTCCCCGGCCGTGTCGGTGTAGGTGTTGGTCACGGTGATCAGGTCTCTGCCGGCGACCCTGCGCACCGACGACAGTTCGACGTCAAGGTGCAGTTCGTCGCCGGCCACGATCGGGCGGTGTTGCTCGAAGACCTCCTCGGTCTGCAGGTACGTGTCGTAACCGACGACCACCGATTCGAATAGGTGCCGATTGGCCGTCATGGCCTGGATTGACGTGAACGTCAGCGGCGCCACCAGACCCGAGTAACCCAGCTCCGCGGCGGCGTCGACATCCCAGTGCGCGGGATGGTAGTCCTGCACCGCGCGGGCGTATTCGCGCACCTTTTCGCGGCCGACCCGGTAGGTGCCCTCTATCTGGTAGTAGTGGCCGACCCGTGATTCGAGCGCTGACGCTTCTGTTGGTGCGGTCATGAATTTACTCAACTTTTCTATCGGCCTGTTCGCTGGAGCCGACCAAAGCACACTAACGTGCGAACACCGTAGGAATTCACGCCGATGCGCTTCGCCGGTTTGTGTCCATGCTGGTCACGCAATCGTCGCTAATTACTGCCACACCTCTCTACAGTCGGTGAGACGGTTCCAGAGGGAGGTCGATCGTGCTGCGCCGGATCGCATTGCTGGCCATTGCTGCGCCACGGCGGGTTCTTGCCGTCGCCGCCTTGCTGATGGTGGGTGCCGCGGTTTTCGGTGTGCCGGTGGCCAAGACGTTGTCGGCAGGCGGGTTTCAGGACCCTGCTTCGGAGTCTTCTCGAGCGACTTCGCTGCTCACCGAGAAGTTCGGTCGGAGCGAAGTGCAATTGCTGTTCATGGTGACCGTGCCCGACGATATTCATGGGGCGGCTGCTCGAGCTGAGGGGCTGGACATCGTCAACCAGCTCAAGGACTCGCCGTATGTGGTGGATGTGGTGTCGCCGTGGACGTCGCCGCCCGGCGCAGCTGACCTGTTCAGCGCGGACGGCCGATCGGGCTTGATCGTCGCAGGTGTTTCTGGCGGCCAGAAAGCGGCGCCTGCGCGTGCGCAGGCTCTCGCTGACGCGGTGTCGGAGTCTGTGCTGCGCAGACACCGCGATGTAACGGTGTTGTCGGGTGGCTCGGCGATGGTGTATTCGCAGATCAACTCACAGACCGAGCGGGATGTGCTCAAGATGGAATCGATCGCGGTACCGGTGAGTTTTGCGGTGCTTTTGTGGGTGTTCGGGGGCCTGTTGGCGGCGGCACTGCCGGTCGTCGTCGGTGGGCTGGCTATCGTCGGATCCCTGTCGGTGCTGCGTCTGATCGCGATGGCCACCGATGTGTCGATTTTCGCCCTGAACCTGTCCACTGCCCTGGGGTTGGCATTGGCCATCGATTACACGTTGCTGATCGTCAGCCGTTATCGCGATGAGCTCGCCAAGGGTGCTGATCGGGATAAGGCGCTCATCCAGACGATGGTCACCGCGGGGCGGACCGTGGTGTTTTCGGCGACGACGGTGGCACTTTCGACCGCGGCGATGGCGCTGTTCCCGATGTATTTCCTCACGTCGTTCGCCTACGCCGGCGTTGCCACCGTGGCATTGTGTGCGCTGGCCGCGCTTGTTGTCACGCCGTCGGCCATCATGCTGCTTGGGCCGCGCCTGGACGCATTCGACGTTCGCCGCGGAATGCGACGGCTGCTGGGCCGCGACGAGCCGCAGCCGCGACCGGTGCGGCAGCTGTTCTGGTACCGGTGGGCGAAGTCGGTGATGCGGCATGCGGTGGTTATCGGCCTGGCCGGCTCGGCGGTGTTGATCTTGCTCGGCCTTCCGTTCCTGGGAATCAAATGGGGTTTCCCTGACGATCGCGTGCTACCGGCCTCTGCGTCGGCGCATCAGGTTGGTGATCGGATGCGCGCGGGCTTCGCCGATAACTCCCAGACCGCGGTGACCGTCGTGGTGCCCGACGCCGGCGGTCTGACACCGGCCGACTTCGAGCGCTATGCCGCTCTGCTGTCGCGGGTTGTCGACGTCTCGGTGGTCACTGCGCCCACAGGTGCCTTCGTCGGCGGCGCGAAGATCGGGCCGCCGGTGGCTGCCACCGCAGTAAATGCCGGCAGCGCCTTCCTGACGGTCGGTAGCACTGCACCGTTGTTCTCTGCGGCGTCGCAGGAGCAGCTGGAACGATTGCGTGACATCGCGACGCCGGGCGGTCGTCCCGTCGCGTTCACCGGCCAGGCCCAGGTCAACCGCGACAGTGTCGGCGCCATCACCTCACTCCTGCCGCTGGTGCTGACGGTCATCGCGGGTATCACCTTCGTGCTGCTGTTCATGCTGACCGGCAGCGTCGTCCTGCCGGTCAAAGCCGTCATCCTCAATGTGATTTCGCTGACGGCCACATTTGGTGCATTGGTGTGGATCTTTCAAGACGGGC
>PLSK01000287.1 GCA_003165155.1 Mycobacterium sp.
GACCAAGCCGCAGTTGACGCACCTGGGCTGACTTCGGCGCGCCTAGCCCATACACTCTCCGCGTGACGTCAAAGACGATTGTCATTACCGGTGCGAGTGACGGCCTTGGCGCCGCGGCCGCGCGTCGGCTGAGTCAAAATGGCGAAAAAGTTGTCGTGGTGGGCCGCTCACAAAGCAAGACCACCGCCGTGGCCGAGGAAATAGGCGCGGACTATTTCGTGGCCGATTTTTCCGACCTGTCCCAAGTGCGAGCCTTGGCGGACAAAATCCGTGCCGAGTACCCGCGGATCGATGTGCTGGCCAACAACGCCGGCGGCATGGCCAGAGAAACTGAGCTGACGGCCGATGGCTTCGAGAAGACCTATCAGGTCAACTACCTGGCTCCGTTCCTACTCACCACGCAGTTGATGGATGTGCTCGTCGATTCCCGCGCCACCATCCTCAACACCACCAGCTCGTCCCAGCGACTGGTTCCTAGGGCCAGCGTCACCGACCTGGAGGACACCGCGCGGCGTCGACCCACGATGGCGTACGCGTTCACGAAGCTGGCGATCGTCCTGTTCACCATGGAATTGCACCGCCGGTACCATGACCGCGGCGTTTCGGCCGCGACGTTTCACCCGGGCTTTGTGAATTCCAATTTCGGTGATGCCTCGGGAATGCGGTTTCTCTACTTCATGCAGCACCGCGTGCGGTTGGTGAACGGATTCATCGCCAGCCCAGAAAAGGCTGCCGAACAACTGGTCTGGCTGGCAACAGGCAGACCGGGTGTCGATTGGACGCCCGGCCAGTATTACGCGAAGCACAAGATCGCGAAAGCTAATCGCCTGGCCTACGACCCCGTCCTTGCCGGCGACCTGTGGGATCGCTCGCTGGCCAAGATCGATACCTGACTTGAGGTCACTCGATCCCGAAATCGATGATGCCCCTGACGATTTTCCCGTTCCGGAGGTCGTCGTAGGCATCGTTGATGTCGTCGAGGCGATAACGCCTGGTGATCATCTCATCGAGCAGGAGTTGCCCGGTCTCATACAGCCGGGCCAGCCGGGCGATGTCCGCCTTCGGGTTACAGGACCCGAAGACGGTGCCCGCCAGCGACTTGTTCATCAGGATGAAGTCCTGCAGGTCGATCTTGACTGACCGAGTCAACTGCGAGGTCATGCCGGTGAGCACGCAGGTCCCGCCCTTGCGGGTGAGATTGACCGCATCGCGGACGTCGTCGGCGGTGATTAGGGAAGGCGATACCACGACGGCGTCGGCCATCACCCCGTAGGTCAACTCGCGCACCAGGTCCAGCGCCTCTGCCGCCGTTGCCGCGCTGTGCGTGGCGCCGAACCGCAGGGCCGATTTCTGTTTGAATTCCACCGGGTCGACGGCGACGATCTGCGCCGCGCCGCCAATCCGGGCGCCCTGGATCGCGCCCGTCCCTATTCCGCCGACGCCGACGACGACGACGGTGTCGCCGACGCGCATCCCGGAGCGGTTGGCGACCGATCCGAAGCCGGTCGGGATGGCGCAGGACAGCAGCGCACTGGGCGCCAGCGGCAGGTGCGGCTCGATCTTGACGAGGGAATTCGTCGATACCACAGTGTGTTCGGCGAAGGCTCCCACTTTGGCTATGTGGCCTAGCGGCTTGCCGTCGGCGGTGTGATGGCGGTATGTACCGTCGGTCGGCATCCCGGGCGTAAGGACGCTGGCCCCCATGTCACAGATGTACTCCATGCCGCTGGCGCACCAGCGGCACTGCCCGCACACCGCGACGAACGACATCACGACGTGATCGCCCGGCGCGAAATCGGTTACACCGTCGCCGACTTCACGCACGACGCCCGAACCCTCGTGGCCGCCGATCGTCGGGAACATGGTGGGCAGCCCGAGCGCACGCAGCGTCTTGTTGGGTGCCGCCATGTCGCCCTTCAGGATGTGGTCATCGGAGTGGCACAACCCGGCGGCGGCCATCGTGACCAGAACCTCACCTGCCCGGGGCGGGTCCAGCTCGAATTCCTCGACGGACCAAGGGCCGCCGACGTCGTGCAGGATGGCGGCGCGACTCCTCATGTCACGCGGACGGTGTGAACGTGACCGGAAGCTTGTTGGGCGACCGGAAGGTGAGTCCGACGATTCTGGACTCCTCACCGGTTCCGTCATCGGGCGCGAAAGTCAGGCCGTTGAGGCCATCGAGCAGGCTGTTCAACATCACCCGCGTTTCCATCCGGGCCAGGTGCATGCCCAGGCACATGTGGATACCGCCCGCAAAGGCGATGTGCGCCTGCCGCGGCCGGCGGATGTCGAATTTGTTCGCGTCCGGCCAACGGCTTTCGTCGCGGTTGGCCGATCCCATACACATGTCGATCTGGGCGTTGGCCGGGATTGTCCTGCCGCCTACCTCGACCTCTTCGGTGGTGGTTCGCATGACCGTGGTCAGCGGGGTTTCGAACCGCAGGCCCTCTTCGATCGCGGCCGGGATGAGGGACCGGTCCTGATTCACCATCGCCAGCTGCGCGGGGTGCGTCAGCAGCAGGTACAGCAGGTTGCCCGACGAGCGGTAGGTGGTTTCCAGCCCGGCGGGGAGCAGTAGACGCAAGAACGCGATGATGGCGTCGTCGGTGAGTTTCTCACCGTTGATCTCGGCGGCCACCAGGTCGCCGATGATGTCGTCGGTGGGTTTATGCCGCCGCTGTTCGACCTGTTCGAGGAAGTACCCGTGCAGCTCCGCCGCTGCGGTCAACCCCGCCATGATGTCGGTCTGGATGGAGATCAGATCGAGGGACAGCCGCCGGAACATGTCAAGATCATCAGCGGGGAGTCCCAGCAGCTCGGAGATAATCCGGGTCGGAAACTCGAATGTCAGCGCCTTCACCAGGTCGGCGTGGCCGTCGTTTTTGATCTCGTCGATCAGCCGATCGCAGACCGGCGCGATGACCGACGGTTCCCAGCGTTCCAGCGCGGTGGCCCGAAAGGCCTTGGCCACCAGGCTGCGGTGGTCATGGTGCTCTTTGCCGCCCATCGCCAAGATGGTGTGGCCCATCACCAAACCGATCGACTTGTCGTAGGTGGCCGAAGTGAAGATCCGGTCGTCGCGGAAGGCCTGGAACACGCCGTCATAGCCGAACAAGACCCATTCGTCTTCGGGCCGCAACTCCTCGGGCATCTGTCCGGTGTCCATGAACGTGCCATGCCAGACCGGGTCGGTGCGCCGCATGTATTCGAAGTACGGATAGGGACTGTTTTCGCCAGTGGTGTCGATGGTGACGGGCTGGTCGACGGGGTCGGTGTTGAGCGTCATCGGCGCTCCTTCTGGGCGACGGCCGTATCCGTAGGCCGGTCGCTGACCGCTCCCGACGTCTTCGGCAGGTTTGTTCCGAGTGGAATGTCGCTATCATAATATAAATAGCAACGAAGCCCAACGGCTCGTGGTGAGGCGGTGATTTCCGGTGCCCGAACGCCGATTTGTGTGCTCCCTCGATGAGCTGCCCCCCGGCGGCATGAAGCTGGTCGACGTCGGGAAGTTCGGCGTGGGCGTCTACAACGTGCGCGGTGCGCTGTATGCGATCGTGAACTACTGCTCGCATGAGGGCGCCCCGTTGTGCCTTGGCCTGATCGGCGGCACCAACGAGTCGGCTCCCGACGAGCCAGACCGGATCCGCCGGGTGCGCGACGGGCAGATCGTCCGGTGCCCTTGGCATAACTGGGAATTCGACATCACCACGGGTCAGAACTTGGCCGATCCGCGACGCCGCGTCCGCACCTACCAAGTGGATGTCACCGACGGGGAGGTGTACCTAAACGCATGAGCAGCCCAATCAGCCCAATCAGCCCAATCAGCCCAATTGTTGATACCAACGTGCAACCGCACTTTAGCTACAACGCCGAGATCCGGCGGTATCTCACCGATGCCCACAAGCTGCGGGCGATCCCCGACGTCGAGCAGCAGTGGTACCAGGCGCCCGGCGGCGACTACCGCCAAGATCTGTACGGCGAGCACTACCCGGGATCGGACCCCGAGACCGTCGGCCGCCACCTCTTTGACGATATGGGAGTTTCCTTTGCGATCCTGAACCCGCTAACCCGCGGCAATATCGCCGATTACCTGCTCAACAGCAGAATCTGCGCCGCGGTCAACGACTGGCTGGTCGACCGGTGGCTGGAGCCCGACGTCACCAACCGATACACAAGCCGGTTTCTGGGCACTATCCGGGTCAATCCCGAAGATCCGAAGGGCGCGGTGGCCGAGATCGAGCGCCTCGCCGGTCACCCCAGACTTGTGCAGGTCGGCGTTCCGATGCAATCCCGCGAGCCCTATGGCAAACCGATGTTCGAGCCCATTTGGGAAGCCGCGGCGGCCCACGGACTGCCGG
>PLSK01000310.1 GCA_003165155.1 Mycobacterium sp.
CTGTATCCCGACGTCGTGGAGTCCGGCGGGGGTAGCGGCACCGCGAACATCAAAAGCCACCACAATGTCGGCGGCCTGCCCGACGACCTTCAGTTCAAACTCGTCGAACCGCTGCGGCTGTTGTTCAAAGACGAGGTGCGCGCCGTTGGACGAGAGTTGGGTCTGCCGGAGGAAATCGTTGCACGCCAGCCTTTTCCGGGGCCGGGACTGGGCATCCGGATCGTCGGTGAGGTCACCGCTGCGCGACTCGACACGTTGCGGCGGGCCGACTCGATCGCGCGCGAGGAGCTGACGGCCGCTGGCTTAGACAACCAGATCTGGCAGTGCCCGGTTGTGCTGCTGGGCGACGTCCGCTCGGTCGGGGTGCAAGGTGACAACCGCACCTACGGGCACCCGATCGTGCTGCGGCCGGTGTCCAGCGAGGATGCCATGACCGCCGACTGGACCCGGGTGCCCTACGAGGTGCTGGAGCGCATCTCGACCCGCATCACCAACGAGGTGTCCGAGGTCAACCGTGTGGTGCTGGACATCACCAGCAAGCCGCCCGGCACCATCGAGTGGGAGTAGCAACTCCGCGAGAGTGCAACTGCCTTGCTAGTACCGAGCCCCTTCTCGGGGAATGCGTTGCCCGTTGCACTTTCGCGGTAAACACCATTAGCAACACCAGCACCGAGCGCAAAAGCGGCCTCTTGCGTTCCTTGACGGTTGTCGGAGGGTAGGTGTTTACTTCGATAATGTTTCGAACATAGTTTCGAACATTGCAGAGAAGAAGCTGGTAGGAGGCTTGGATGACCGCGGATACTGCCTCTGATGTCTCTGGCCTACATCGCGCTGAGCAGCTCGAATCGCTGCGCCGACAGATGGCTTTAATCTCGGGGAAGATGCCCGAGGCGGTCGTCACCCGCTCTGAAGAGCTACTGCCGGAATCGGAATCCCAGCTGCCGGTCCCACGATGGCTTGCGGAGCTGTTGCCGGCCCAGGTACCGCGGGGGACGGTGGCGGTGCTGTCGGGAGCCCGGTCACTGCTGTTGAGCATGGTGGCCGCGGTAACGGCGGCCGGGGGTAACGCAGCCATCGTCGGTCAGCCGGATATCGGACTGCTGGCCGCGGTGGAGATGGGAGCCGACTTGAGTCGGCTCGCGGTGATACCGGATCCGGGGACCGATCCGGTGGAGGTGGCCGCGGTGCTCATCGACGGCATGGATCTCGTGGTACTTGGTCTGGGCGGGCGCCTGGTACCGCAGACCCGGGCGCGGGCGGTGCTGGCCCGCGCCCGCCAAAAAGGCTGCACCCTGCTGGTCACCGACGGCGACTGGCAAGGGGCGCCGACGCGGCTTCAGGCCCGAGTCTGCGGCCATGAGATTACGGGGGCCTCGGTGGGGGGCCGGGCCGAAGCGCCCACTGCTGGATTCGGGCGAATCAGTGGGGTACGGCTGCAGGTCAGCGGAGTGTGTGCGGGCAGACGGGTGATCGACCGGACGCGAGCCGGGTGAATTCGGGTGGGTGCATCCCGAGTGCTGGCGATCTGGTGCATGGACTGGCCCGCGGTCGCGGCGGCCGCCGCAGCGGGTCAGCCCGCGACGGCCCCGGTCGCTGTCACTCTGGCCAACCGGGTGATCGCCTGCTCATCGGCCGCCCGTGCGGCGGGAGTGCGGCGCGGGCTACGACGTCGGGAAGCGGCGGCCCGTTGCCCACAACTGCACATCACGACCGCCGACGCTGACCGCGACGCCCGCTTCTTCGAGGGGGTGGTCGCGGCGGTCGACGATCTGGTGCCCCGCGCCGAGGTGCTGCGCCCTGGGCTCCTGGTATTGCCGGTGCGTGGGGCGGCCCGCTATTTCGGGTCTGAGCAGCAGGCGGCCGAGCGGCTGATCGACGCGGTGGCCGCGGCCGGCGCCGAGTGTCAGGTGGGGATCGCCGACCAGTTGTCCACCGCGGTCTTCGCTGCGCGGGCGGGCCGTGTTGTGGAGCCGGGGCAGGATGCGCGGTTTCTGTCGGTGTTATCGATCCGGCAGCTTGCCGCCGAGCCGAGCCTGTCCGGCCCGGGTCGAGAAGATCTGACGGATCTGTTGTGGCGGTTAGGGATTCGCACCATCGGGCAGTTTTCCGCATTGCCCCGCCCTGACGTGGCTTCGAGGTTCGGCGCCGACGGGGTGACCGCGCACCGGTTCGCCCGCGGTGCATCCGAGCGGGGACCGTCCGGGCGGGAGCCACCGCCGGAACTCGAGGCCGTGCTGGACTGCGATCCGCCGATCGACCGGGTTGATGCCGCGGCATTCGCGGGGCGCTCGCTGGCCGGCACGCTGCATCAGGCGCTGATGGCCGCCGGGGTGGGATGCACCCGGTTGGCCATTCATGCCGTCACCGCCAACGGCGAAGAGCTGAACCGGGTGTGGCGGTGCGCGGAGCCGTTGACCGAGGACGCCACCGCCGACCGGGTGCGTTGGCAACTGGATGGGTGGTTGAGCAACCGGACAAACGGGGACCGCCCTACCGCGCCGGTGACGCTGTTGCGGCTGCAGGCGGTCGAGGTGGTGTCAGCCGGGGCATTGCAGCTGCCGCTCTGGGGTGGCCTGGGGGAGGAAGACAGGCTTCGGGCCCGTCGGGCGCTGGTGCGGGTGCAGGGCTTGCTCGGTCCGGAGGCGGTGCGGGTGCCGGTGCTCAGTGGCGGTCGCGGGCCGGCCGAACGGATCACGTTGATCCAGCTGGGCGACGAGCCGGTACCGCAGGCCGATCCGGATCTGCCGTGGCCGGGCCAGCTGCCCGGGCCATCGCCCGCCGTGCTGCTCGATGATCCGGTGGAATTGCTTGACGCCCAGGGAAATCCAATACGAGTGACCAGCCGGGGGATGTTCTCGGCCGATCCCGCGATCCTGACCGTCCACGGCCGGGACGACAGGTTGCGCTGGTGGGCGGGACCGTGGCCGGTCGACGAGCGGTGGTGGGACCCGGATCGGTCGGCAACCGCCGGCGGCCGCACCGCCCGCGCCCAGGTATTGCTGGAGAGCGAGCGCGCTTTGCTGCTGTGCTTCCGCCAACGGCGCTGGTATCTCGAGGGAATCTACGAGTGAGACGCGAGCCGGCGCGCGAACGGTCCGACCCGTTCGATGAACCGGTTGAAGAACACCGCTGGGTCACCATTTTTCAGGTCAATGCCGATCAGGGCATTGGGTTCTCGGTTCCAACGCCCTGACCAATCGGTCACCGTCATGCCGCGGGTCAGCGTCCCGGTCAGCTCGACGTCCACCGCCGCCGGACGGATCGCGATCAGTTCCGGATCGAGCGCGACTGCCGCTGCCAGCGGGTCGTGTAGGTGCGCCAGGTATCCATGCCCGTTGTCGTGGTAGCCCTCGAGGTAGAACCGCAGTGCATCCTCGATCACGCGGATCACCGGATTGGACGCCGCTGATCGGGTGCCCCGCTCGTCGTGCACGCTCAGCGCGGTGGTGGTCGATCCCGCGGCGTCCGCCAACCTAGCAAGCACCTCCGGTGTCACCGCGATGTTGCGGGTCAGATTCAAGCCGCACAGGATTGGCAGCCGTTGCGCTGCGGTGCCTTTGACGGGCCAGGCCGCGAACACCTCGGCGGCTGCCTCAGGGTCGACAATGATGTTCCATTCCGCGACCGGCGTCGTGTTGCCAAGGTGGTCATAGGAGCCACCCATGATCACCAGCCGGCGCAACAGCGTCGGCAGCGCGGGTTCGGCGCGCAGGGCCAGCGCCAGATTGGTCAACGGGCCGCTCGCTACCCCGACCAGTTCGCCGGGAAACGCATGTGCCGCGCGCACCCAGGCCGTCGCGGAGTCGTAGTCGGTGAGCCGGCGATCCGTCGGCGGCAGCTCGGCGTACCCCATCCCTCGCGGGCCGTGGACCTTCGAGGGGGCGCGAATCGGGCCGGCCAGGGTCTCGTCGGAGCCCTTGGACACCGGGATGTCAGCGGTTTGACAAAGCTCGAGCAGGCCGAGGTTGTTTTCGCAGACCTGTTGTACCGCAACGTTTCCACCGGTCGAGGCGATGCCGACCACGTCGGCTTCGGGGCTGGCCAGCAGGTATATCAAGGCCAGCGCATCGTCGACGCCGGTGTCGACGTCGAGAAAGATCGGCGATCGACCGGTCACGTTCACCCGGTAAATCGTACGGTCACCAGTGCACACCGGGCACTAAGCGGATCGCTTTCCGGACGGGCCTGGGACCACACGTCAACCCGGTCAGCTGAAGTTGCGAATGCCGTCCCATTCCACCAGCGTCCAGCCGGTCATCGGGTTGCCGGTGACCACCACCCGGCCGGCGTTCGGCAATGGATGGCTGGTCAGCAGCGAGTCTTTGACGTTCTTCGCGTTCATCAGCGTCCAGACCATAATCGCGGTGCCCTGGGAGAACACGACCGGCTTGGTGTGGCCGCTGTCGTAGACCTTCCGGACGGCGCCGCTGAACTGGTTGTTGAACTGCTTTCCGCTGATCGACCCCGGGATGCTGTCTTGGGCATCGCCGTGAATCCAGTCGACCGGTGCCACCATGTACGTCGAATTGGCCATGGTCTCGGGTTTGCCGTTGTACCAGCCGGCATTGAGTGATTGCAGGCCGTCAAGGACTTCGACCTGCTTACCAAGTTCGCTGGCCAGCGGGGCGGCAGTCTGCTGGGCTTCGGCCATGGGGGACGAGTAGATGGCGTCGATGTTGCGGGAAACCTGATTCACCAGCTGCTGGGCCTGTCCCTTGCCGTCGGGGGTCAGGCTGGGCCCGGGTGCGTCGGTGTCGATAACCCCGTTCGCGTTCGACTGGGACTGTGCGTTCCGGACGAAGGTCAGGGTGATGCTGCGCGCCTGCGGTGATCCGCCGCAGGCGCCGACGATTACCGTTGCGGCAAGCACCGCTAAGACTTGGGAGGTTTTCCAGCTCCTGCCGCGGTTGGCCATGGCGATAGCTTGCCCCGCCGACGGTATCGGTGGGAAGAGTTTGCGATGGTTGAGTAGCAAAAGGGCCCGAAATGGCTTGAAATTTCGTAATCGTGAGGAGACTCGTATGGCGATTGACCCGAGTGCGATCGGCGCGGCGACCGACCCGATGTTGTTCGAATGGACCGACCGGGACACCTTGCTGTATGCCCTCGGTGTTGGCGCCGGGCTGGGCGATCTGTCCTTTACCACCGAGAACAGCCACGACGTCCCCCAGCAGGTGCTGCCCACCTACGCGGTGATCTGCTGTCCGGCGTTCGGGGCCGCCGCCAAGATCGGAACGTTCAACTGGGCCTTGCTGCTACACGGTTCCCAGTCCATCCGGCTGCATGCGCCGCTGCCGGCCGCGGGCAAGCTCTCGGTGGTTACCGAGGTCGCCGACCTGCAGGACAAGGGCGAGGGCAAGAACGCGATCGTGGTGTTGCGGGGCCGCGGCACGGATCCGGAATCCGGAACGCTGATCGCCGAGACGATGACCACCCTGGTCATCCGCCAGGCGGGCGGATTCGGGGGAGTACCGGGCGAGCGGCCCACAGCACCGGAATTTCCCGATCGCGAGCCCGACGCCCGGGTGGCGCTGCCGACCCGTGAGGACCAGGCGCTGATCTACCGGCTGTCCGGCGATCGCAACCCGCTGCACAGTGATCCCTGGTTCGCCAAGGAGATGGCCGGATTTCCCAAGCCGATCCTGCACGGGCTGTGCACTTATGGTGTGGCGGGCAGGGCGCTGGTCGCCGAGCTCGGCAACGACGTCGCCGCCAACATCACCTCGATCGCTTCGCGCTTCACCTCGCCGGTGTTCCCCGGTGAGACGTTGACCACGTTGATCTGGCGAACCGAGCCGGGCAAGGCGGTGTTTCGCACCGTGGTGGCCGGAGCCGACGGCGCCGACCCCCGGGTGGTGCTGGACGACGGCGCGGTGGAGTACGTCAAGGCCTAGCTTGATTGAAGCGTTCGGTAGTAGTGCAGATATGCCAGCGCCGGTACGGCGATGAACGTGACCACGATCAGGGCGATCGAGAAGTAGTTGGCGCCGCCCTGCGCGGTAAGGAAGATGGTCCGGTAGTCGAAGGACACGGCCAGTGCCACCGAGATCGCGAGCGCGGGTATCGGCAACACTTTGTCGGTTAACCGATTCCGCCGCACCGAAGCGTGTGCGCCGGTGCGGTCCCGCGCCAATGCGATCACGGCGATCGGCACGATGATGAACTGGACGAATCGCGCGATCACCGCGAGGCCAAGCAGGTTCACCGTGTCGAAGCGCAGCGTCAGCGGGAACGCCAGCGTCAACGACGCGGTGATGCCGAAAGCAAGCATCGGGACGCCGAATCGGTTCTTGCCGGACAAGCGTTGCGGCAGGATTTCGTTGTCCGACAACGCCGTCCATAGCCGCGGAGCACCAAAGGATATGGACACGTTGATGCCGAACATCGACACCAGGGCCCCGATGATGACAATCGTCCGGAAGGCATCGTTCTCGACGGCACCTGCGAGCGTCACCGGCTGATCGGATCCGACGACCTTGTCCGCTCCGAGCAGCATCGCCACCACCACGGCCAGAATGTAGACGGCGCCGACGCTGACGATCGCTAATGGTATGGCCTTTGGCAGGGTCCGTTCCGGTTCGTTCATTTCCTCGGCGGCATTGGCGACCGATTCGAAGCCTGTGAACGCGTACAGGGCGGCCATTGTGCCAAGTATCAAACCCGCCACAGCGCCATGGCTCACCTCGATCACGCCGAACAGCGCGTACGGCGCCGGCTGATAAACACCCGCCGAACTTGAAGTCCCGTAGTTGTTGACGTGCTGCGTGACGATGATCCAGAGCCCGCCGGCGATGAACACCGCTAGCGCGGACACCTTGCCCACGGTCGAGATTCCGTTCGCCCAGCTGATCACCCGGTTGCCGAACATGTTGATGGCCAAGAGCACTCCGATAAATACGAGAAACGTCAGCGTCTTCACGCTGAACAGTTCGGTGTCTTGGGCCCACGGCTTGTCGGGGAAGGCCACTTTCAACAGGGTCGACACGAAGAAGGTCGCCAGCACGCCCCATGCGATGGACGCGGTGATCGCATGGGTGACACCGACGTAGATGCCGATGCGCTCCCCGAATGCGGCCGTCGTGTAGGCGTAGGCGGCGCCGTTGGTTTTGACGTACCTGGCCGCCGTGGCGAAGACCACCGCCATGACGCCCGTGAATAGGCCGGCCAGAATGAAAGCGAGAGGCGCGTTTGGTCCGGCGAGCTTGATCACCGTGCCGGGAGTCAGGAAGATACCCGCGCCGATTATCCCGTTGATCCCGAGCATGACGATGCTCCAGAAGCCAAGCTTGCTGATCGCAGGTGCGCCCGTCCGCGGATCGTCGGCCGCTGGGCTATTTTCCACGCGCTTCACTTATTTGACGCGCCAGCGTGTCGGTGAACTCGGCGGCCTGCGCGGGGCTGTCCAGGGCGAACAGAGCGGCGGTGGCGCGGTCGCCGTCGTCGTTGTGCCGCACCAAGATTGGAATGCCGTCGTCGTGTACCGCGTCGAATGCGTCCTCATCGGTGATGTCGTCGCCGAGATAGATCGGCACCAGGGGAGCTGAGGGGTCTTGCTGCAAGTGGTCCATCACCCAGTGAAGTGTTTTGCCCTTGTCCCAGTCGATATCCGGGCGCAGTTCGATGACTTCCCGACCGGTAGTCACCCTGAGCCCGTCGCGCTGGCCCGCCGCGCGCACCGCCGCCGCCACCTCGTCAACCCGGTCACGGGCCGCGTTGCGGTAGTGCACGGCAACGCCAAAGCGCTTGTGCTCCACAACAACACCAGGAATCAAGCCGAGCCGCTCGCGGAGCCGGGTGGTCGCGTCTTCCAGCATCGGGACGGCGGCGGCCGCGGCGTCGATCTGATGGTGTGTTCCGTCGGGCGCTGTCAGCTCGAAACCGTGGCTGCCGGCATACCAGATACCGGGCAGGCCGACACGCTTCGTCACATCGGCGAGATCCCGGCCGGACAGGACAGCGATCGGACACTGCGCGGCCAGCTTTTGCAGCGCCTCGGTCGCGCCGGCGACGGGTCCGGCCGCGTCGGGATCGTCGACGATGTCGGACAGCGTGCCGTCGAAGTCGAAGAACACCGCCGGCGGCCGGGCGAACAGGCCGTCGGCCAGACGCAGCGCCTGCAACGCATCGGGAAGCTGCGACATCCGCAGATCCCCGGTTCGGACGGCGATGTCACTCACGTCGGCGACTACCGTGTCGGCACCAAGGCGCAGATATTCGTGCTGCCCCGTCCGGTCGACAGCGATCACCAAAGCGAATCCACCATCGCGCGCGGCCGTGACCCCCGCCGCGTCCAGCGCGATTACCGCGGACCGTCCCGGCCGCACGCCCAGGCGGTCTGCGGCAGCAGCCGGGTCCGATAACGAGAAATCCGCTGTGTTGACACCGGCCCCTTGCAGTCGTGCCACCAGCGGCGTTGCGTTGATGTCGGCGTCGAAAAGCACCGCGTCATGACGGCGCGGGTCGATGATGACCGGCTCCAACTTGCGCACGACCAACCTTCTCACGGTGCTCAACACCGCGAAGGTTGGCCCAGTGTCAGGCTCGTTCGGGCCTTGATACCCGCACTTGTTGGACCCGGTGGGGAAGCGATCGAGACGAGCGCTTGCGGCGGTGGTCTTTACTGAAGAGCAGAACCGAGTCTTGGCTGAGCGCCACCAGTCGCGCCATCTCCCGCTCGATACCGGCGGCAAGCTGCCCGATGTCGGGCGCGGCGTCGTAGCCGGCGGTGATGCCGAATACCAGTTCGTCGCCGTAACTCAGCACCGCGACTCCCGTACTCAGCGTCAGCCCGGTCGGCGGGATCGGCAGCACGCGCTCCAGCCGGCGGCCCATCAGCCGCAATTGTTGGCGCGGCCCGGGCGCGTTAGTCGCCAGCGTCACGATTCCACGTTGCGGCAGCCGGGTCAGCAACTGAATCGCCTGACCGCGCAGCATAATTGGCAGGCAGTTGATCACGGACTCCAAAATGCCGGATTGCTGCTGACCGTTCTGCCCGGCTTTCAACCGGTTATGCACCGTTCGCAGTCGCTGCACCGGGTCGTCATGTTCGACAGGCAGGTAGGGCAGCATGCCCGAGACGCGGTTGTCAGGCCGCACCATGGTGCGCAGCGAGTCCGCCCGCGGTTGTTCGCCGCGGCTTAACAGAACCTTCCGGAAGCCTTCCGTGATCGCCGCAAGCGCCACCTCGTTGGCGGTGACATCGAACTTTCGGCACACGCTGTCGACGGCGTCAATTGGCACCCGCACCGTGCTGTAGCGCCTCATGGTGGCGACCGGGTCGATTGACGGGGTCCACGCCGCGGGCCACACTGCGTCGGCAAGTGTGCCGGCGACCTCGGAGAACCGCCACAGGCCACCGGACCAGCTTGGCTTTCCCGAGGGAGGCGGAACCTGCTTGGCGCCAATATGTGTGGCGAACGTGTCGCTGTTGGCGTTATCGCAAAGCCTGGTCAGGATTTGGGCAGGCGAGGTGCCGTCGGCCAGGCAGTGGTGGATCTTCATCAAGATCGCCCATTGGTTGCCCTTCAGGCCCTCGATGACCCAGCACTCCCAGAGTGGGCGGTCCAGGTCGAGGGGGCGCTCCAGCGCATGGGCCACGGCCTGGAACAGTTCAGCGTCGTCGCCCGGTCGGGGAATTGCGACCCGGTGCAGGTGCTGGGTGAGGTCGAATGCCGGGTGGTCGATCCATTCCTGGGCGGTGTCGGCGGGGTGCGTCCGCAGCAGCTGAGTGCATCGCGGAATCGACTTAATCCGTTCTGTCAGCAATGTTTTGAGCAGCTCGTAATCGGGCACGGCACCGTCGATAATAGCGACCGCGGCAATCGCCAGGCTCGCGTGCTGATGCGGGTCTTGAGCTTTGAGATAAGTCGTATCCAAAGTCTTCAGCTGCGCCATGCCAGTACCCGCCGTCATTTTTTGGTCCCGTACCAGTATCTGCGCAGCGACCTCGTCGCGGTAGGGCCTGCGGTGTTAAGAACACGTTTTGAAGTTGAAGATGCGTTTAACGACTATTCGCAATCGAACATTAGTTCGATAGAATGCGGTTGGTGAGCTGGCATGGGTTGGTTTAATGGGCCGCCGAGCTGGGCGGAAATGGAGCGGATACTCGACGGCAAGCCGCGCCATGCTGGCGGTCCGGCTGGGGTCGAGCCCCCCGAGGACGTCCCCTGGTCGCGCAAGCGTGGGAAGTATCAGCCGCCGGACCCAAAAACCGAAGAAGCCCGGATGGCCCGCACCTCCGTCGCGTATGCCGAGTTGCATGCGCATTCGGCCTACAGCTTTCTCGACGGGGCCAGCACGCCGGAGGAGATGGTGGAGGAAGCCGCCCGGCTGGGTCTACGTGCTCTCGCACTGACCGACCATAACGGCCTGTATGGCGCGGTGCGGTTCGCCGAAGCGGCCGCCGCGCTCGATGAGCGCACGAAATTCGGCGCCGAACTGTCGCTGGGTTCGGAGGCGCGCACCGAGAACCCGGACCCGCCCGGCCCGCACCTGCAGGTGCTTGCCCGCGGTC
>PLSK01000299.1:0-2741 GCA_003165155.1 Mycobacterium sp.
CATCGCGATCCTGTGCACCTGCGCGCTACTGGTGGCCAGTGGCTACCTGACTTGGCTGCACCGACAAGCTGAGGCGCGCCACCACCACGCCGCGGAGTTCGTGGCCGCTGCACGCCAGGTGGTCGTCACCTTGATGTCCATCGATTCCACCAAGGCCAAGGACCAGGTGCAACGGATTATCGACGGCTCCACTGGGCAATTCCGGAAAGACTTCCAAAGCGCGGCTGACGATTTCATCAAAGTCGCGCAGGACTCCAAAGTCTCCACCACGGCAACCGTGCAGGGCGCGGCTGTGCAATCGATGACCGAGGACTCCGCGACCGTGCTCGTGGCGGCCACCTCCACGATCAGCAACGCCGCCGGCGCGAACCAGCAGCCGCGGTCGTGGCGGCTGAATGTCAACCTCACCCGGGAGGGCGGACAGATCAAGATGTCGAGCATGGAGTTCGTCCCGTGACGGTCGACCATGTCGCCCTCGATGAGGTGACCGCGGAGGACCTCGACGACGTCGGCAATGCGGGCGCGGCGGAACCAGATTCGAACGACTCGGACGTGGCTGGAGCTGATCATCTTCTTCCAGAGGATGGCCCCGACGCCGCGGACCGCTCCCGGACGACAGATACGCGCCGCAGCTGGGCGCGCCGGGCGTTGGCGCGCTGGCCCGTGATCGTCGTGGGGCTGCTACTGGTGGCATCCGCCGGGGTGGCCGCCGGGCTGTATTGGCAGTACCGAGTCGATCAGCACAGGAATGCGGGCGCGGAGACGGCGGTGATCGGCGCGGCGTCTGCTGACACCGTGGCCCTGTTGTCGTATTCGCCGGAAAACCTTGATCGTGACCTGGCGGCCGCGAAATCGCATCTGACCGGCGATTTTCTGACCTATTACAGCAAGTTCGCCGACCAGATCGTCGCGCCCGCGGCCAAGCAGAAGGCGGTCACGACCCATGCGTCGGTTGCGCGAGCAGCGGTCGCTGAACTACAGCCTGATTCGGCGAAGGTGTTGGTGTTCGTGAACCAGACCACGACGAGCCAGGACAATCCCTACCCCGTCCAGGCCGCCAGCAGCGTCATGGTGACCCTGACTAAAGTGAATGGCGCCTGGCTCATTTCAGCTTTCGAGCCGATGTAGATCGCCAAGTTACCTTGTTGCTAGGCGGTTTCGTTGACTAGCGGCAACATGCCGCGGCGCACGGAGTCGGTGATCGAAGCGCTCAGGGCAGAACACGCGAGAAATAATCCACGTCCTCCGTAAGCGGCTAGTTGCTGGGCGTTACTGCGTTCGATGCAGCCCGCTGACGCTATGGCGTCCCACTGCACGCTGGTCTGATTCCAGCTGCTCTTGCGGACCAGGACCTGAGCGGCGCAGCGCCCACACCGCACTCCCGTCATGGGTGCGTCGGCGAGTCGGTTGTCGGCGCGCGGCGTCATCCCACGGTTCCCGACACCGAGGCCCTGGCAGCGATGTTGCCCTCGATCTCCTTCAGCCAGGCCTCGGTTGGTCGGGTGGTGTCGAGTTCAAACTCGTAGCGGTCCACCATCTCTGGTGTCACGTCGGCCACGTCGACGTAGAACTGCTCGTACCAGCGTCGCAGCTGGTACACCGGCCCGTCCTCTTCGACCAGCAGGGGGTTATCGATGCGTGCTTTGCTCCGCCAGATGGTGACATCTTGCTCGAAGCCCATTTTGACGAAGTCGCCGAGCGCGGTGGCTGTCTCGACTGCGAGTTCCTCGGGCAGGGACTCGGACTTCTCCACCACGATGCCGTACTGCAGTACAAAGGAATTCGCGTCGATCGGGTAGTGGCAGTTGATCAAGACAGTGCGCTGATCGGTGGTTTCGTAATGGTAGGTCAGATCATCGATCATGAACGATGGTCCGTGGTAAGACGCCGCCGACGTCGTGCCGAGCATCTTGACTGCTTCGGGATCTCCTAGGTCGGGGCGGGAGCCGCTCTTCATGTACTGAGTCGCGACGTGCCCTTCGAAGATGTTCTTGAAATGGGTGGGCAAGGATCCGTGGATGTAGAAGAAGTGGGCCATGTCGACGACGTTGTCGATGATCTCGCGACAGTTGGTGTTCACCACCGTGGTGTACCAATGCCAATCGGTCCAATTGTCGCTGGTCGCGCCCTCGATGCGGGGAATGGTGACATCGGCGGGCGGCGCTTTGTGTTCGGGATCGTTCCAGACGAAGAGCATCCCGTCCTGCTCCAAGGTGGTCCAGGTGGCTGTGCGGGCCAGGCGGGGTACCCGTCGGCTATAGGGAACGTTCTTGCAGCGGCCGTCGCCGCCCCAGCGCCAGTCGTGGAACGGGCAGGCGATCTCGTTGCCTTTCACCTGCCCCTGGGACAGGTCACCGCCCATGTGCCGGCAGTAGCTGTCCAGGACGCTGATCGCACCGTCGGAGCCGCGGAACGCCACCAGTTTCTGCCCGAAAGCATTGACCGGGTGTGGTGATCCGTCGCCGAAATCCCTGGTCAAACCGAGGCAATGCCATCCCCGGGCGAACCGGGTCGGCGCCGCCTTCGCCTCGATCAGTCGAACATCGTCACGCTGGCTTGCGGTGGTCATCTGGACCGTCCTTGTGATCGGCTGCGGGGTCGGTATTAAAGGGATTCAATCGCTAACCTCGCCGCCGCTGGATACCGTCTTCCGCTCATCGGGACAGCGGTGTCGGCGCGGCGGTGATCTGCCCTACGTTCTGGCCTGTGACGACTGCGTATTCCTCGACGATCCCCACCGG
>PLSK01000299.1:2812-3416 GCA_003165155.1 Mycobacterium sp.
TAGCAATCCGCCCGCGCGAGCGTCCGCCTTCCTCGCACACCAAGCTCCCGCGGTGGAGATGTTGCGACGCACCACGCCCATGCGTCTGTTCTGGGCCAAGGACTACTCGGATTACCATCCCGAGGCGCCGGGGGGCTCGGCCGCGGGCCGCACGTGTGAATGCCGGCCCCTGGACACCTCCATCCTGGGCGCCTACCGCTCCCGACTACGCCCGGGTGTGATGAAGGTGTCTTTTCCGATGCCCACCACCGGCGCCGACTACCGCTGGCTGAATCTGATGGCCCGGGTCCCCACCAAAGGCCTGCCGGTGGTGGCCAAGCGATTGGCCCAGGGCCTCGGCGGGCTGCTGCTGGGCCGGCGCTATGTCGCGGGAGGGCAGGCGTTGGCCGCCGCACTGTTCTCCGGGGTCTTGCGCGCCGGCATACCCATCTGGACCGACACCTCACTGACCCGCCTGATTACCGAGGGCGGCAGGGTCACCGGCGCGGTGGTCAAACAAAACGGTCGGGACTACACCATCACCGCCGAACGCGGTGTTGTCTTGGCCGCAGGCGGATTCGACCACAACATGGACATGCGGTGGAAGTTTCAGTCCGAGGCGCTG
>PLSK01000202.1 GCA_003165155.1 Mycobacterium sp.
GCACTGACCGTATGAATCCGCCTCGGGATTTACCGCGCTGCCGTCGATCTCGCTGCGAGACTAAAGCGCCCCGACGGTGCCGGTCAGGTGTGGGTACCCCTTGGCGATATTGCGCAACGCCAGATCCCAGCCCTGCGCACCGCGACGTTCCTCGATATACAGCCCCGCGGTGGCGGGCAGCACCACCGGCTTGCCGAACCGCACCGAATACTGCACCGCATCCGGAAGCCGAGCTTCGATGTTCGCCAGTACCGCTGCCGCGCTGAACATCCCGTGCGCAATGACGGTCGGGAACCCGAACAACTTCGCGGCGATCGGGTTGGTGTGGATCGGGTTGTGATCACCGCCGACTCCGGCATAGCGGCGAATCTGGCCCGGCGTGATCCTGAGCACGGCGCTCGGCGGGGGCAGCTTGGCTTGCTTCTGTGGCGGTGGTTTGGGTTCGTTGGACAAGCTGGTGCGCTGCTGGTGCAGGAACGTCGTCACCTGATGCCACGCGGCGTCGTTGCCGACGCTGACGTCTGTCACCAGATCGACCAGCAGGCCCTTCCGGTGCTCGCGCAAGTTCTCGGCACGCACCTTCACGCCGACCTTGTCGGTGACAGCGATTGGCCGATATTGCGTTATGTGGTTTTCGGTATGCACCGATCCCATTGCGGCAAAAGGGAAATCGAACCCCGTCACCAGTGACATCAGCGCGGGAAAGGTCAACGCGAACGGGTAGGTGAGCGGCACGTTGTTGCCGTAGCGTAGGCCGGTGACCGCCGCGTACGCGGCCACATTCGTCTGGTCGATGGCCAATTCTTCAACGGTCACGGTGCGGTTGGGCAGCTGGTCGGAGCGGGAAACCAGCGGCAATGCGCCGGCGGCCGCGCGCAACATGTTTCTCAGTCCGCTTGGTTGGTTCATCATGCTCCCAGCATGGCCTGGCCGCACACCCGAATAACATTGCCCGTCACTGCGTTTGATGCCGGGTTGGCGAAGTAGGCGATGGTCTCGGCGACGTCGACAGGTTGTCCACCCTGCAGCAGCGAGTTCATTCGGCGGCCCACCTCGCGGGTGGCCAGCGGGATGGCCGCGGTCATTTGGGTTTCGATGAATCCCGGTGCCACGGCGTTGATCGTGATGCCTTTTTCGTCGAGTCCGGGCGCCAGCGCCTGGGTCAGTCCGATCATCCCGGCTTTGGTGGTGGCGTAGTTCGTCTGCCCGCGGTTGCCGGCAATGCCGGCCATCGATGACAATCCGATCACCCGGCCCCCTTCGCCGATGCTGCTGTTGCCGATCAGGCCTTCGGTAAGCCGCTGCGGGGCAAGTAGATTCACGGCCAAGACGGCATCCCAGCGGGCATCGTCCATGTTGGCCAACAGCTTGTCGCGGGTGATACCGGCATTGTTGACCAGGATGTCGGCGTGCCCGGCGTAGTGGTCGCGCAGGTGTTCGGTGATCTTTTCGACAGCATCATCGGCGGTGACGTCGAGCCCCAGCGCGGTGCCTCCGACCCGGGCGGCGGTCTCGGCCAACGCGTCGTTTTCGTTGGCGGCGGACGCTATGTCAATGGCGACCACGCGGGCGCCGTCGCGGGCGAACACCTCAGCGATGGTTGCGCCGATGCCACGGGCGGCGCCGGTGACGATCGCGACCTTGCCGTCCAGCGGCCGGTCCCAGTCGGCCGGTGGCGTGGAGTCGGCCGCCCCGACATAAAAGACCTGGCCGTCGACGTACGCCGACTTGGCCGACAAGATGAATCGCAGGGTGGATTCCAGGCCCGTCGCGGCCGGCTTGGCGTCCGGCGACAGGTACACCAGCGCCACGGTGGCACCGTGGCGCACTTCTTTGCCGAGCGAGCGGGTGAAGCCCTCCAGCGCGCGCTGCGCGATCCGCTCGTCGGTGTCGGCGGCGGCGTCGGGTGTGGTGCCGATGACGACGAGACGCGCGCAGCGGCCCAGGTTGCGCAGCACCGGCGTGAAGAAGTCGTGCAATCCGTTGAGGCCGGCCGGTGTGGTGATGCCGGTGGCGTCGAAAACCAGCCCGCCGAACTGGTCGGCCCACCGGCCGCCCAGATTGTTGCCCACCAGGTCGTAGTCCTTGTCCAGCGCCGCCCGCAGCGGCTCGACGACCCTGCCGTCTCCGCCGATCAGCAGCGATCCGGCCAGTGGCGGATCACCGGGGCGGTAGCGGCGAAGGGTCTCCGGCTGCGGAACACCAAGTTGTTTTGCCACAAACGATCCGGGGCCGGAGTTGATCACCTGCGAGAACAGATCGGACGAGCCTTTGGGAGTCACTGAGCTGCCTTCCGTTTAAAAAGTTCTGTATAGGGCAACCGTATCGAGAACGAACTTACTTCAGAGTAATAACAGTGGGTAGTATGGCCCTGAACGGCCAATCCCCAAACTTGAAATAGCCGGAGATGCACGGAGAAAAAATGGCCCAACCGTCCAGACAACCGTCTACGCCACCGTCCAAACCACCCTCCAAACCAAGAGTGGCCGTACTCGGCGGCAATCGCATTCCATTCGCGAGATCTGACGGCGCCTACGCCGAGGCGTCGAATCAGGACATGTTCACGGCAGCCCTTGGTGGTCTGGTGGACCGATTCGGGCTGGCCGGTGAACAGCTGGGCGTCGTGGCCGGCGGAGCCGTGCTCAAGCACAGCCGCGATTTCAATCTGATGCGGGAATGTGTGCTGGGGTCCGAGCTGTCCTCCTACACACCGGCCTTCGACCTGCAGCAGGCTTGCGGTACCGGTCTGCAGGCGGCGATCGCCGCGGCTGACGGCATTGCGGCCGGCCGTTACGAGGTGGCGG
>PLSK01000298.1:0-2322 GCA_003165155.1 Mycobacterium sp.
CACGACTGCTCCAAAAACTCGCGCCGCTGGAATGGTCGGTGGACGACAAACTTCACTGCATCAGCCGACATCGCGAACAGGCCACCAACTGCCAGGAGGCCGCCCGTGGGGTCTCCTCGAGGCATCGTCGCTCCTTGTTTTCCTGGCGCCAGTGACTCGGTTCGCACGGCGTCGGCTTGTCAACCCGGTAACAATCACAGGCGATTGAGATGTGGGCCACAGACCATCCCGCTTACCGGGAGGCCGCTGCGCCACAGCGGGGCGCTGACGGTACGCGCTGCGAATGGTCCCGGCGATCTGTGCCGTTGAACGGGAACCGAGGAACCTGGATCAGACGATTAGACCGACGATAACCGAGTGACGGAAACGATCAGGCCATCGCGGCGGTGACCGATGCCGGCACTGAACTACCAGCGGCAGCGATGGGGAGCCCGCATTGATTGTGGCGACGAACGAACGATCATGTCCCGACGATGCCGACATCGCCACGCGCCCCACTGGCGACGTGGACGCGATCTTGGGCAGAGCGGGCATCTTCCATGGAGTCGAACCCTCCGGGATATCGGCGCTCATCCAACACCTGCAACCGATCGAATTCCCTGCCCACCACACCGTGTTCGCCGAAGGTGCGCCGGGCGACCGGCTCTACATCGTCATCTCCGGCAAGGTCAAAATTGGGCGCCGATCCCCGGAGGGACTGGAGAACCTGCGGACCATCCTGGGCCCGTCAGACATGTTCGGTGAGCTGTCGATCTTCGATCCTGGCCCCCGAACGTCCACCGCGACCACCGTCACCGCAGTGCGCGCCGTGTCGATGGACCGAGAAGCCCTTCGCGCCTGGATCGCCGACCGCCCCGAGATTAGCGTGCAACCCTCATGAGGCGATTCAACTATTTACCGCGAAGCCCCACCTGCGAAGCCGTGGAAGTAGAACCACCGTCGCCGCTCACGCAGGTCGATTGATGCATCACAGGAACGAGGCGAATGTGAAGGTGCTGACACTTGGTGTTGCGTGCGCGGTAGCTGCGGTAGCTGCGGTAGCGCTAGCGCCGTTGGCGCGGGCGGACATGCATCTGGGCAACTACGAAATGCAGATCCCGGCTCGGAACGACTTCCACACTTGGGTATGGATGATATCGGCCTGCGCATCCGCTGGCTGTGTCCACGTGACCGCCATACCTAGGCCCAATGCAAAGGCGACGGACTACAAAGGAGATGCGCAGCTCGCCAATGGCCGGTACACACTGACCGTCGATGATCCCGATGGTCTGCGCTGCGGTGACATCTACTATGGCCCCACCACTACCACGCACGACACCTACTCATGGGATGCAGCGTCGCTGGTTGGTTCTCTTGACTCGTCATTCCCAGCGGGCTGCAGTGGTGAACCCGCCGGAACATACACATACCCGTTCACGCTTTCGCGGATGTAGGTCGGTTTATGGGTCATCCAGTTCGGGTCAGCGCACCATCCGCGCGTGCATACGACCAGATGGCGCCACTCCGGCGACCCAAGAGGATCGGCGCCACGGAAAAAATCGGCCCCCGGGAGGGCGACTCCGCGTGGTAAGCCGATTTTATTCGGACGCCAGATTGTCTTGGAAGCGATTGTCTGCAACGGGCAGTTTGCGACATACTCGGTAACTAGGATCAGTTCGCAGGATTTGCGTGAGTTCCTCGATCCCCACTGAGCCAATGTGGCCCCTATCGGTCAGAACCCGCGCGGCCTTTTACAAAAATGGTACGAATTGGCTAATTCGTCGATCGACTAATCCGATCGCGACCGAGGCCACTCTTGGGTAAAGGTCAGCGTGATCCGCTCGCGGCCATCTCAAGGCTCCCACACGGATGCGAGTCGTGAGCCTCGACTGCCTCGGCGAGGTCGTCGAACCACTCCTGCATGCTGACGCAGACGCCGTCGACCACCCTTGTCAGCGATCTGTCCGCAACAACCATGATCGAGAGCGTCCCCTCATACACGAACCCGACAAACCCGACGGCTTTCGTGCCGCCGGGTAGGGCGGTGAGCAACGACCGCTCGAGGCGGCCACCAAGGCTGGAGAAGCCGAACGGCGGACCATGGACCAAGGTTGCAGTGACGTTCCACTTCATCGGCCAGGTCTGGGCCGCCCCTCCCTTGCCGAGCATGGAACGGATTGCGGATTCATCGGAGTCCAGGGCCTGCCGCAACAGGTCGGTGATGGTACCGAGGAAATCAAGCGGGTCCTCCTGCGCAAGGGGCGCGGAGATGACCAAATTCCCTGTCTGGGTAGAAGAGTCGACGAAGACTCGGTCTGTGTCCTCACGCAAACTCTTAGGCAC
>PLSK01000298.1:2340-5977 GCA_003165155.1 Mycobacterium sp.
CCGGCCGGTTTGTACGGACACCGGACTTCACGCGAGACGAGCTCCGCCAGCCGCCCCAGATCGTTCGCTGCGGCCTTCACGCCAGAACGTGAACGGACCGCCGCCAGCACAATCTTGGACTTCCGCGCGACGCCGCGACCCCGCCACGCCAGACCTGGCCGGACGAGTTTGAGCATCGGTGGCGCGAAGACCTTGGGCCGGCCCGCTTCTGGCGGCGCTACGAAATCGAAGTCGAAAAGCACCGAGGCGAAGAGCGCGATACATGCCGCCCCGTCACCCACTGCGTGATGGACCTGGACGACGATGCCCCACTTGCCGTCATCGAAACCTTCGACGACATAGATCCGCCACGGTGGACGCCTCATATCGAGTGGGTCCAGGATGTCCTCGACCACGTCCATCAGTTCGGGGATGTCGCCGCCGGAAACACGTCTACGTTGCACGTGATATTCGAGATCGAAGAGTTCCGCGTCGTACCACGCCGGCGGGGCCAGGCCCCACGGAGTGGCGACGACGCGCTGCACCAGTCGGGGAATAAAGGGCGCGCGGGCGCAGACGCGTGCCCGCAATTGGTCGAACACCGGCACAGAGTCGTCGGCGGGGCGATCCACGAAGCAAATCGAAACGAGTTGACTTTGAGTGGTGCCACCGCGGAGAAAGGCAAGGGCGTCTCGCGGGTTAAGGTAGTCGGGCGTATTGCCGCTCTTTTGCCCGCGCGTATTCACCATCATTACCATGATTAGCTTGCCCCCAATTGGCCCCGTTAATGTATGCGCCGAAATTACCGCGTACCAGGTGCCCCGAGGGCGCGTTTCGAGATATTGCTGCTGCGTTGGGTATGGCGTAGGACACACTAGAGGCACACACGGGCCACACGAGCGCGCGACCGACGGAAGCCACAAAGGGGGTCCGGATGCAGTCTGAGCACCGCTTACGCGAGGAACTCGCGGCTGTGTTGAGGGATGCAGGCATAGGTGAGATCGACGATCCCGACATACTGGAATTCGATTTTGAGGAGCAGCTCGGCCTGGGCAGCATCGAACTCGCCGATCTGGTAGTTCGGGTTGGTGACGCCTACGCCGTCGAGCTGCCTTCAGACGCCTTTGGAAGGTTTCGCCGGCCGCGTGACCTGCTCGAGGCGATCGAACAGGCAGTCGGGATCGATCCGGCGGCTATCGATCGGCCAGCCATTCACACCTCCCTCGCGAGGCAACCGGAAGCATCGAGAACAGACGCACCGATAGCGATCCTTTCCTCGATGGAGCCCCCGCCGACGAGTCTCATCGACGCGCTACGCGCCCGCGCCGACAATCACCGTGACCATCCCCACCTGCAGTTCCTCACCACCGACGGGGAGGTCACCACGCTGACCTTCGGTGAGCTCTGGGACCAGGGCAGGCACGCAGCCGCAGGAATGGCCAACCTGGGCTTGGTCACCGGGGAGCGGGTCGCGATTTTGGCGCTGACGGGGCCTGACTTCTTCGTCGCCTTCGTCGGCACGCTGTGCGCGGGTGGGGTTCCGGTACCGATCTATCCGCCCGTGCGACTCGACGAATTGGATAGCTACGTCGAGCGTGAAGCCCGGATTCTGCGGAGTGCCGGGGCAGCATTCATCATTTCCGATCCACAGTTCAAGGCAGCGGCGGACCTGATCTGCACCGCCACTCCATCCCTCCGGGAATCCACGACGGTGGCTGCACTGACCGACGGCGCCACGGCACCATTCTGCGTCGGGTCGCCCCCGGAGCTCGCGCTTATTCAGTACACGTCGGGAAGCACGGGAGACCCCAAGGGCGTCGCGCTCACCCATGCCAATCTGCTGGCGAACATCCGGGGCATTAGCGAGGCCAGTGTGCTCGGTGGCCTCCAACCGGCGGATGTCGCGCTGAACTGGATGCCGCTGTACCACGACTTCGGACTCATCGCGAGCTGGATGGCGACGGGGATCTTCACCGGCGCCACGGTGTTGATGATGTCGCCGGTCGATTTCCTCACCAAGCCGACGCTTTGGCTGTGGGCCATCGATCGGTTTCGGGCGACAACCATCGCGACCACGACCTTCGGGCTCGACCACGTAGTGCGGCGCGTCGCGGACGAGCGTATCGCGGGCCTGGACCTATCCAGCGTCAAGTTCGCGGTGATGGGGGCGGAACCCGTTCGAGTCACCGCCGTCGACGAGTTCAGCCGCCGCTTCGAGCCCTACGGCTTCCGCCGGAGCGCCTTCGCGCCGGGCTACGGACTTGCGGAGTCTTGCGTTGCGGTGACGATCGCGTGCGGTGAAGGGCGTCCCCGGGTGGACCACGTCGACGCCGATCTGCTGGCCACGGCCGGTCGAGCCGTGCCGGCGCACCCCGGATCCCGGACCCGCACCCTGGTATCCGTTGGCACCCCGATCAATGGGCAGCAGATCCGAGTCGTCGACGTGACAGACGAGCGGCTCGAACCACTTGCGGAGCGCCTCGAGGGCCGCGTGCTGGTCCAGGGCAAGTCTGTGATGTCCGGCTATTTCGGCAGGCCAGAAGCCACTGCGTTGGTTCGGATGGGCGACTGGCTGGACACTGGCGACCTGGGCTACCTGGTCGACGGGGAGCTGTTCATCACCGGTCGCATCAAGGACCTGATCATCAAGGCGGGTCGTAACTACCACCCCCAAGACATCGAGCAGGCCGTCGGCGAGCTGCCCGGGGTGCGCAAGGGGTGCGTAATCGCGTTCGGTGAAGAGATGCCGGAACAAGGTGAAGGGATCGTGGTGGTTGCCGAAACCGCCGCCGACGCCGCGAAGCACGACGAAATCAAAGCCTCGATCCGTGCGGCGGTCATCGAGGCGACGGGTACATCGGTCGACGACGTCGTGCTGATAGGCCGGGGCCGCATGCTCAAGACGTCCAGCGGCAAGCTGCGGCGCCGGGAAACCCGGCAGGCCTACCGAGACGGAACCCTGGGCAAGGCGGCCCCAGGAGGACGGTGGAAACTCGCCGCCACGATGACCCGGTTGGGCTGGTTCCGAACACGAAAGTTCGCTGTCAGATGCCGGGAGACCCTGGTCGGCACCTACATCGCGGGCGTGACGATGTCGGTCATGCTGATCTCTGCGGGCGCGACAGTGTGGTTGCGGCGTCGGACCACCGCGTGGCGCTTCGCTCGGCGCATGCTTCGCGTTTTGTTGGCCGCGACGGGGATGTCGTTCCGGCGGACCGGCGCCCCGCTGCCGGATAGCCAGGCGCTCTACGTCAGCAACCACCCCACCGACATGGATCCCCTACTCCTGGTCAGTGCGTTAGACCGGCCGGTGTCGATGACTGGAAAGGCGCGGCTGTTCAGGGGTCTGTTCGGGGTGTTCGCACGCCGCCTCGGCGTCATCGCCGTCGAACCGGGCTCAATGGAGTCGTCGCTGGCGTCATACGAGCGAATGCAGGCGCTGCTGGCGAAGGGGGAATCGATCCACATCTTCCCCGAGGGCGAACGGCGTGACATCCCCGGCACGTACCCTTTCCGGCTCGGCGCGTTCAAGCTGGCCGCCAGTGCGGGGGTCCCGATCGTCCCGTTGGCCCTGCGGGGTCCTCGGGAGGTGATGCGGGGCCGGCCGTACCGACCCGCGGCCCTGGAAGTAGAGGTCCTTCCCACGGTGCGGCTCGAC
>PLSK01000298.1:5998-7325 GCA_003165155.1 Mycobacterium sp.
AGGTCGAATCCCTTGTACCCGGCATCGGCGACCTCGGCACAGATGTCGTTGTACGCCGCGAATCCGCCCAGGAACAGCATGAACACCCTCGGCTTTCCAGGCACATTGGCGCCCAGGTACCAGGAGTTGGCTTTGATGAAAAGCGACGCCTCGGCTCGACGTGAGAGCTCGGCTCCCCAGCCGTCGACGGCATCGCGGGTTGCTTCCATTGCGGTGCAGCCATGGTCATCGAGGTAGGCGATGGCGTCGGCGATCCAGTTCACGTGTGCTTCGGCGTGCAGCACCATGTTCGCCAGCACCGCGGGCGCCCCAGGCCCCGAGATCAGGAACAGGTTGGGGAACCCGTCGACGCCCAGGCCCAGATAGGTGCGCGGACCGTGCACCCAGTCCTCGCTCAGCCTCGCGCCGTGGCGGCCGACGATGTCGATCTTGGCCAGTGCCCCGGTCATCGCGTCGAAACCCGTCGCAAAAACTATCGCGTCGAGGTCGTAGTGTGTATCGCCGGTGTTGATCCCGGCGGCATCAACCGATTCGATCGGGGTGGCGCGCACGCTGACGAGCGACACATTGGGCTTGTTGAAAGTCTGAAAGTAGTTGCTGTCTGTGCAGATTCGTTTGGTTCCAATGGGATGGTCATTGGGAATCAACAGGTCGGCGACCGCCGGGTCGGCGATCACCGCCCTGATCTTCTCCTCGTAGAACTTGCGTGCCTCCTCGTTGGCCACCAGGTCGGTCATCTGGTCGGGGAAGGTCTTGGAGTAGAGCACACCGCCCAGTTGCCAACGCTTTTCGAACGCCGCCCGGCGCTCCTCCGGGGTGAAGTCCATGGTCGGCTTGGGGGCGGTGATGTGCGGCGATCCGCCGCCGCTGCGCCACGACAGCCGGCGGCGCTCCGCGTAGCCGGCCTTGATCTCGGCGAGCTCCTCGCTGGACAGCGATCGGTTGCCCGCCGGGATGCTGTAGTTGGGCGTGCGCTGGAAGACGTACAGGTGCGCGGCCTGCTCTGCGATGATCGGAATCGTTTGAATGCCAGAGGATCCGGTTCCGATGACCGCCACCCGCTTGCCGGTGAAATCAACGTCATCATACGGCCAGTGCGCGGTGTGGTAGATCTCGCCACCGAAGGTGTCCAGGCCGCTGAAGTTCGGGGTCATCGCGGCCGACAACGGTCCCGTGGCCATCAGGCAGAACCGTGCTGTGAGCACCTCACCGGCATCGGTGGTGACCGTCCAGCGCAATGTGGTCTCGTCGAGCACCGCCGAGACGACACGGGTGTTGAACGTGATGTCGCTGCGCAGGTCGAGTTTGTCGGCGACCCAGTTCAGGT
>PLSK01000171.1 GCA_003165155.1 Mycobacterium sp.
AGAGGTCGGCGACCAGCAAACCGGCTGGCGCACGCTCGGATGAGCGGGACCCGGTCTGGCGGATCCGCACCGGCGCGGCCGCAGCCTCGCCAAGGGCGGCCACCGGAATGTCGAGCAGGCCGGCTCTCTCGGCGATCGTGGACATCGGGCGGGTCGCCGCCCAACGCTGCAGTGCCGGCCAGGGGTCGACGGGCACTTTGTCGACGAGCAGCAGCGCGGGCACGGCGGCCACATCGTCGGGGCGGGACAGGGTGACCGCGCACCAGCCGTCCCGGGCCGCCAGCAACCGGGTAGCGCCACCGGCCGAGACTTGGCCGGCACGGGTCAATCCAAGCAATCCCGCTCGCCCGGTCAGCATGGCGGCGGCGCTGGTCTCGGCGCCAGCGGCGGCGGCGATGCGCTCGGCGCGGTCCAGAATGTTGGCGCGGGAGAAATCGGGCGGCCCGTCGGACAGGCCAGTCAGGTAGGCCAGCCCGCTATTGCCCCACTGGGCCACTAGCGAGCTCACAGGCACCATTGTGCTCGTGGCCCGGGGCAGTGTCGCCAGCGACGCCCCGCTGGTGCGGGTGGGGTGCAGCTGTGAGAAATTCCACTTATATTTTTTCGATCTTTTTTCGGAAGTGGTGTTCTCACAAGGCTCTGACCGTCTATGTTCGTTCAGGGCCGATACGTCGGTATGCGCGGGGGTCATTTGCACCGCGATGGCTGTTGCCATCGTGACTGAACTAGTTGGGTGGTCTCGCTGTGTCGTATGTGGTCGTTTCTCTTGATGCACTGACGTCGGCGGCTTCAGACTTGGCTGGTATCGGCTCGACGATCCAGACGGCCAACGCGGCTGCGGCGACCCAGATCACCAGCGTGGTCGCTGCGGGCCAGGACGAGGTTTCCGCGGCCATCGCGGCGTTGTTCACCAGCCACGGTGAGGCATACCAGGCCCTAAGCGCTCAAGCTGCGGCGTTTCATAACCAGTTCACGCAGCTCATGTCCGCGGGTACGGGTGCATACGCCAGCGCCGAGGCGGCCAGTGTGACGCCGTTGCAACAGATGGTCGCGGCGGCTAACGCGCCCGCCGAGACATTGCTGGGCCGTCCGCTGGTCGGCGATGGCGCGAACGGGGTCGCTGGGACCGGACAAGACGGCGGGGCCGGCGGGCTGTTGTACGGCAACGGCGGTAACGGTGGCTCAGGCGCAGCCGGTGGGGCCGGTGGGGCCGGTGGCTCTGCCGGGTTGATCGGCTCCGGCGGCAACGGTGGTGCTGGTGGGACGCTTTTGGGCGGCGTCGGCGGCGCCGGCGGTGCCGGCGGCAACGGTGGTTGGCTGTTCGGTAACGGCGGCATCGGCGGCAACGGCACCGGCAGCACTGGCTTCGGCGGGGCTGGTGGCAGCTCCTTCTTCCTGGGCAACGGCGGCGCGGGCGGTACCGGCGCCAGCGGCGCCGGCGGGGCAGGCGGTAACGGCGGGTTCCTGTACGGCAACGCCGGGGACGGCGGCGCTGCCGGCACCGGCGGGATCGGCGGCGCCGGCGGCCATGCCGGGCTAATCGGAAACGGCGGCGACGGCGGCAGTAGCGGTGCCTCTAGCAGCGGCGACGGCAGTGTCGGCGGTACGGGCGGCCGCGCCGGCTATCTCTATGGCAACGGCGGCGACGGCGGAACGGGCGGGTTCAGCAGTAGCGGCGACGGTGGCGCCGGCGGTGCCGCCGGCGGCACCTCTCTCCTCGGCAACGGCGGCCACGGTGGCAACGGTGGCGCCAGCAGCAGCGGCGACGCTGGCGCCGGCGCAGCGGGGGCCAACGGCGGGTTCTTGATCGGCAGCGGTGGGGACGGCGGGACCGGCGGAGCCAACACCGGCGGAACGATCGGCGCCGGGGGCGCCGGCGGTGCGGGCGGCCACCCCTGGCTCATCGGTAATGGCGGACAGGGCGGCGGCGGCGGGGCCAGCGCCACAGGCGCCGGTGGCGCCGGCGGGACAGGTTCCCAGGCTGGGTTCTTGATCGGCCAAGGCGGAGGGGGCGGTGTCGGCGGCTCGTCAAGCGCCCAGAACGGCTTCGGTGGCGCCGGCGGGGCGGCCGGCGACGCCTGGCTCATCGGTTATGGCGGCCAGGGCGGTGCCGGCGGCAGCAACACCAACGCCACCACCTTTGTCGACGCGGCCGGTAACGCCGGCGGCGGTGGAAACGGCGGGTTCTTGGTCGGCAACGGCGGGTTCGGTGGGGTCGGCGGGAGCAGCATCTTGGGCGGTGGCAACGGCGGCTCTGGCGGGAACACCTACTTCCTCGGAAACGGCGGTAACGGCGGGAACGGCGCGGTCGGCGGAGCGGGCGGAAACGCTCTGATATTCGGCACCGGCGGTCACGGCGGGGACGGCTCCATCGGCGGCCATGCAGGCAGGGCCGGGATTTTCATCGGCAATGGCGGCGCTGGCGGAACCGGGCAGGCCGGCGGTAACGGTGGGTTCTTCCTGGGCAACGGAGGGGCCGGCGGCGCCGGCAGCGTCGCTCCCGGGTTCGAAGGGGCCGGCGGCCGCGGTGGCAATGCCTGGCTGTTCGGCAACGGCGGCGCTGGCGGCGGTGGTAGCAACGGCATCGCCGGCGGGAACGGCTTCACCGGCGGTGGTGGCGGCACCTCAGGATTGTTCTTCGGCCACGGTGGCGCCGGCGGAGCCGGTGGAGCCGGTGGTATAGGCACTGCGACGGCGCCCGGCGGGATCGGCGGCACCGGTGGGGCCGGCGGGGCGGCCAGGCTGGCCGGGGCCGGTGGAGCCGGCGGGGCCGGTGGAGCCGGCGGGGCTGCTGGGCTTAACACGACGGCCGGGAACGGTGGCCACGGCGGTAACGCGGGCAACGCCGGGCTGCTGTGGGGCAATGGCGGCCTCGGTGGCGGTGGCGGGAACGGTGGCGCGAACTCGGGTGGCACCGGCGGGGCTGGGGGTAACGGCGGCCACGGCGGCAACTCCACGTTTATCGGCGTCGGCGGCAATGGTGGCGCCGGTGGGGCCGGCGGCGGTACTCCGCCCGGCGCCAACGGGAACGGCGGCGGCGGTGGGGCCGGCGGCGTGTTCGGCCACTCGGGGACAGATGGACCAACTGGTTAACAGCCCCTGGGCGCCCCGGCTTTGCGCGTATCCGGTACCCCGGGTATCCTTCCGGTCCGGACGATGCCGCATCTTTGCTAGAAGGTTGCAGACAAACGGTCGGCCGGCGGGATCTGCAGGGCCACCGCCAACGTTACGCCCGCTTCGTTACTGGCTTCGACGTGTCGTGGACATTAGGATCTTCTGAATCGATGAAGACTAAGATCGAAGCGGCGCAGCGGTTTTCGTGTGCCAGCTCGGACATCGTCCGGCCAGGGCATAAACCAGTCGACCGGCCACGTCGGCCTGTTGCGAAGCATCATCTCCACGGGTAATCATCTCCACTGCCACATTCCACATCGGACTGCGGGGGTGCGCCGGTTTGCTGTGTTAGGGGGCGTTGCTGAGCGGCTGCTGTCGACTGACTTGAGCGCGGCGTTGCCGCAGGTTGTGAAAAAAATCTCCTAGTATTTTCCGATCTTTTTTCGGAATTGGTGTTCTCAGTAGCGCGGGACCGTCTATGTTCGTTCAGGGCCGATACGTCGGTATGCACGGGGGGTCATTTGCACCGCGATGGCTGTTGCCATCGTGACTGAACTAGTTGGGTGGTCTCGCTGTGTCGTATGTGGTCGTTTCTCCTGAGGCACTGACGTCGGCGGCTTCGGATTTGGCTGGTATCGGCTCGACGATCCAGACCGCCACTGCGGCCGCGGCGGTCCAGACCACCTCAGTGGTGGCTGCGGCCCAAGACGAGGTTTCCGAGGCCATCGCCGCGCTGTTCGGCTCCCACGCCCAGGAATTTCATGCCGCCACCGCCCAAGCGCAGGCATTTCACAACCAGTTCACGCAGGCTTTATCCGCGGCAACGGGTCAATACGGCAGCGCCGAAGCCACCAGCGCCCAGACTTTCGAGCAGGACCTACTCGGCGCGATCAATACGCCCACCGAGGTCCTGCTAGGCCGTCCGTTGATCGGCAATGGCTCGAACGGCGCCGCTGGCACCGGGCAAAACGGCGGGGCCGGCGGACTGTTGTGGGGCACTGGCGGCACGGGCGGGTCAGGCGCGACCGGACAAAACGGCGGTGCCGGCGGGTCTGCGGGATTGTTCGGCTCGGGTGGCGCTGGCGGGGCCGGCGGGGCCGGAGGGAGCGGCGCTGCCGGTGGGGCCGGCGGTAACGGCGGTTGGCTGGTGGGCAACGGCGGCGCAGGCGGGGCCGGTGGCGCCGGAGCCGCGGGTACCGGAGTCGGCGGCGCTGGCGGAATCGGCGGAGCAGCCCGGCTAATCGGCGATGGCGGAATCGGCGGGGCCGGCGGTGCCGGCACCACCGGCGGAACCGGTGCGGCCGGCGGCCAGGGCGGGCTGATCTACGGCAGCGGCGCGGCCGGCGGGGCCGGCGGGGCCACCACCAGTGTCACCGGGAGCGGCGGAGCCGGCGGAGCCGGCGGCAACCCCTGGCTGCTGGGCGGCGGCGGGGCCGGCGGGGCAGGCGGGGAAGGTCCCAGTGGAGGTGCTGGCGGCGCAGGCGGTCACAGCGGCTTCCTCGGTGGCGCCGCCGGTGCCGGTGGCGCGGGCGGTGTCGCTGACAACGGAACCGGCGGTTCCGGCGGGGCTGGTGGCCATGCCGGGCTGTTCTCCCAAGGTCCCGGCGGTGCGGGCGGTGCGGGCGGTGCGGGCAGCGTCAATGGCAACGGAACCGGCGGTTCCGGCGGGGCTGGTGGCCATGCTGGATTCATCTCGGGCGGCTCAGGCGGTGCTGGCGGTGCGGGCGGTGTCGGTGCAAACGGTGGTACCGGCGGTGCGGGCGCAGCAGGCGGGTGGCTGTTCGGCACGGGCGGTGCTGGCGGCAGCGGCGGAACGGGCCTGACCGGTACCGGCGGGGTCGGCGGGTACGGCGGCAGCGCGGGCCTCCTGTTCGGCCCCGGCGGATCCGGTGGCGCAGGTGGGTCATCCGCGGTCGGTAACGGTGGAACCGGTGGGGCTGGCGGCAGGGCCGGGTTCTTGCTCGGCGCTGGTGGGGTCGGCGGCAACGGCGGCAACGGTGGCAATGGCACCAACGGCAGCGCCGGCGGTAACGGCGGCTACGGCGGTGTCGGCGGCAGGGGCGGACTGCTGTTCGGCAATGGCGGCGACGGCGGTAACGGCGGCCTAGGCGGTAACGGCGGCACCGGTACTGCGGGCACAAACGGCGGCAACGGTGTGACCGGCGTGAACCTCTATGGCAACGGCGTCGGGTGGGGTCAGGACGGCGGCGACGGCGGCAGCGGTGGAAACGCGGGTAACGGCGGCAACGGCGGTACCGGCGGCCAAGGCGGGCTATTCGGTCACGCTGGCATCACCGGTCGCGGCGGCAACGGCGGCAACGGCGGCGCCACAGGCGTCGGCGGCAATGGCGGCGACGGTGCGGCCGGCAACGCTATGTTCACGCTCGGCGGCAACGGGGGCAACGGGGGCAACGGCGGCAACAACGGTGGCGCCGGTGGGGGCGGCGGTGTCGGGGGCACCGGCTCAATCGCCGGCAACCACGGCGTATCCGGCACCATCACGACTACGGGCGGTAACGGCGGCGCCGGTGGGGTCGGCTATAGCCAACCCGGTACCGCCGTCGATTCCAGCGGAAACGGCCTGGCCGGCGGCCAGGGCGGCCAGGGCGGTAACGGCGGCAACTTCGGCAACGGTGGCGCTGGTGGCGCTGGTGGTACGGGCGCTAACGGCAACAATGGCGTCAACGGGGTAGGCGCCGGTGCGTCGGGCACGGCTGGCGGCACCGGTGGGGCCGGCGGCAACGGTGGGGCCGGCGGCCATGGCGGCTCGAACGTGGGTACCCATGACGGCAGTGGTGGGGCCGGCGCTGCTGGTGGTGTTGGTGGGGCCGGCGGTAGCGGTGTGGATGGTGCCGCGGGTACGGGGACGACTACGGCGGGTGTGGGTAACGACGGCGGTAAGGGCGGTAACGCCGGGGCTGGCGGCGATGGCGGTAAGGGTGGTAACGGCGGCGCGGTCGGCGGCACCGGTGCTGGTGGTGCCACGGTGGGTGCCAGTGGCGCGGGCGGTAATGGTGGGGCCGCGGGTACCGCCGGTGATGGTGGCGCGGGTGCGGACGGCGCCAATGGCATTGGTGGGGTGAACTACGGCACCGGTGTCGGTGATGGCGGCAAGGGTGGCGCTGGTGGTGGCGGCGGTAACGGCGCTCGGGGCGGTAATGGTGGGGCTGCGGGTACGGGTTCGGGCACGGCCGTTAATGGTGTGGGCCAGGTCGGCAGCAACGGCGGTACCGGCGCTCTGGGCGGTGCTGGTGGTGTGGGTGCGGCCGGTACGGACGGCACGGCCGGGGTGAACCTGAACACGGGCAATGGTGTCGGCGGCGGC
>PLSK01000262.1 GCA_003165155.1 Mycobacterium sp.
CGCCGGAGGCCAGGAACACGCAGGTACGACCGACCTCGGCCGGCTCGCCGCCGCGCTTGAGGGGCAGGGCGTCGAAGTACGTCGAACCGGTCGGGTCGTCCTTGGGTAACACGAACGAACGAAAGTTCTCGGTAATGGTCGGCCCGAGCGCGACGCAGTTGACACGCGCATGGGGGCCCCATTCCTCGGCGAGCGAGCGGGTCAGGTGGTTGAGACCGGACTTCGCCGCGCCGTAGGACACCAGCGTCGGGGAGCCGGCGGGGTGTCCGGCGCCGCTGGAAACGTTGATGATGCAACCCGTTCCGTCCTGGCTCTGCATTTGGCGGTAGGCGCGGATGGCGAACCACATGGGGCTGATCAGGTTCATCTGAATCGCGAAGGCGTGAAACAGGACAGTGCGCTCGAAGTCGTCGTCGGAGCGTGGCGCGCCCTGGATCTTGGACACCAGAGCCGGAATGTCCTCGACGTGGGGGGCGGGAACGGTACCGCCGGCGTTGTTGACCAGAATGTCGAGCCGACCGTGGCGTTCGACAACCGTGGTGACCATTGCGTCGATCGCATGGTAATCACCTTGGTCACAGATCATTTGGTCGCTGCGTGCCGCCCAACCCGCCTCAGCGTCGATGCCGGGGATAGCCTCCATCGCTGAGCGTGAGCAGCCGATGACGAAGGCCCCCGCCCGCAGTAATTCGTGAGCGATGCCGACGCCGACACCTCGGCTCGTGCCCGTCACGATCGCGACCTTGCCGTCGAGCACGCCCATGGCACAGCCCCTCTGCTGTTCGATCCCGACAGTGCGGGCACCTCGCCGAAAAATTACACGTGTAATTGTTCGACGGCAAGACAGGTGTTGTCGGCCTAGTTGTTGTGAATGGGTGCTCTAGCCTGATTGGGTGAACGGTCAGGCGCTTGGGCTGGACGAGCTACCCAAACCGGTTGGGTACGTGCTTGGCGGGGGGGCCAGCCTTGGCGCGATCCAAGTGGGCATGCTTCAGGCGCTCAGCGAGTGCGAAGTCACTCCCGATCTCGTCGTCGGAACCTCGGTTGGGTCGCTCAACGCCGCGGTCATCGCCGCGGACCCGAAGGGCGCGGTGAACCGGCTCTCGCACGTGTGGGCACGGATGACGCGAGATCAGGTGTTCCCGGGCGGTTTGCTCGCCCAAGCCTTGCTGCTGCAGAGGGTCAAGACGTACCTGTTCCCCAACACCGGACTCGCCGCGGTGATAACCGAGTTTGTCGGGCAGGCAACGACATTCGCTGATCTGACACTGCCGTTCGCCGCAGTCACGACGGATATCGCCACCGCTCGGCCACACGTTGTGCGTGACGGTCCGCTGCTGCCCGCTCTGCTGGCCAGCACGGCGATCCCGGGCATCTTCCCATTTGTCGACCTCGACGGTCACCAGCTCTACGACGGCGGTCTGGTGGCCAACGTCCCGATGCGCCAAGCGGTCGAGATGGGGGCACGTTCGTTGGTGGTGCTCGACTGCAACTTTCCAGGCCAACTGCCGGGTTCGACTGACACCATCGCCGACATTCTGCTCTACACGGCGATGGTCGCGATGCGCACACAGTCCGCGCTCGAGGCTCCTGTGATCGCCGCGGGCATCCCGGTCGTGTACCTCCCCGGGCCCGCGCCCAGACTGGTTTCGCCACTTGACTTCACACACACTGCCGCGTTGATCGAGGCCGCGTATGTGTCCGCTCGCTCGTTCCTGGAGCAACTGCGCATCACAGGTCCGGGCTTGTACGGATCCCCGTCCCCCTGAACGTCTCGGCGCGCATACAAGGAACCAGCGCGTTGGAACGTCTGCCCCACGAACGCTATTTGAGTCTTCTGCTCACCCCGGGGAAAGCCAGTGTGTTCTCCGCCGGAGTCACCTCCGGTCGCACCCGCGATCTCCGGCCTAGTTCCCGTGCACACGCCCGCCCCCACCACAACGAAGACGAAACCGACGAGGCGGTCCGCATCTACGCCGGCTGGTCGGGCACACCCGGGAACAAGGGGCCCGTCGGCCCCGCGGTCACCCAGCCCCCCAACTTCGTAATGAGGTGGGGCGCGAAGACAGCGCCATAGAGCAGATTCCCGAAGAGGGCGACAGCGACGATGGATATGACCGCCGATCCACGACGGGTCGTCGACCTCTTGTCGGCCCAAATCTCGATGACGTTGCGTCCTTCGGAATCCGTCCTTCCGAGCAAGTAGGTAAAGACCATCATCTGGATACCCATCGCGACGGCGTCAACTGATCGTTCATCGGTCGCCGCCTTCGCTCGGAGTGCGACGTGCTTCCGGGTCGAAGCGAAGCACCAGGCCGAAGATGAGGGCGATCAGTCCGAACAGCGTGCCCAGCATGATGACTGCGCCCACTTCTGACTCCTTTGACCTGCTGTCAACGCAACTGCGGCGATAAACCTAATGTTTGTCCGGAAAGTAACCGACGTTGTACGGCCAGTCAACGCACGCCCTGCTCATTCCGAGCACTAAATACTATGGGCTGACCTAGTATTTGGTCAGCACAATGCTTCCCCAGAAAGACACCGGCGCGCCGAGACGCAGCCGAATCGTCTAGCGATGGCTAACATGGCACTCATGGCTGAGCCGGACCCGGCTGCCGATGAATTCATCGCCCCCACCCAAAGCGAGACGGTTGCTGCGCCCACTGCCGCAGCTCCAAATGCCGACCGCCAGTCATGGCGTGCCACTTGGCGTCAGGCCGCTGCGATATTGCTGGGCGCCCTGGCACTGGCGGGAGCGATCGTTCTGGCTTTCTGGGTGCTGACCCCGGATAGCAAAGGTGCGCAGTCGCCGGCCAGCACCTTGCCTACGTCGACTGCAACGGCGACGGCTTCTTCATCGGCAAAAGCAAGTCCCCCACCATCCATCGCGTCCACACCAGATCAGGACAACGCCTATGTGCAGGCCCTAAAAGACCGGGGCATCTCTTTCGCCAACCCCGGGGCCGCCATCTACAACGGCAAGTTGGTATGCGACGACATCCGTCTCGGGATGACGGTGCCGCAGATAATCGCGGCATTTCGCACGAGTAACCCAGCACTGGGCGGCGACGCCAACAATTATGTCGCCATTTCCGTCCACGCGTACTGCCCACAAAACGGCAATCTGGTTAGCGCTGGGTCCTAATCTTCATCGCGCATTCAACTGGTTGGTGATGTCGGTTCCGTTGGTCTTGCCGTCGTGATGGTGATCGGTCGTGTTGCGGCACTGGCCATAGAGCATGATCTGCCCGTAGCTGTGGTCGGACGGTATGAAACCCATACTCGCGGCCACGCCTTCTTTGTTCAGCGTGGTGCCGAAGTAGTGCTGGCCCGGCGGAGCGCCGTCGTTCCAACCATGAGCGATCATCGCCGCCCGGACGTGCTGAAAATAGGCATCGGGGTCGCCGCGCAACAGGAAGCTCAACGTGACCTCGCCCATGTACGGCGGATCGCCTTGGTCATTGCACGAAGCGAACGAGAATCCCCCGCTGACGCTCTGCAAGTCGGCGGCGGCGACGATCTCTTTGGCCGGCTGGACAACCTGGGCCATGGCCTGATCGTCGGTCAGTGGGTGGGCGGAATCATCGACCGAGTTAGAAGATCCGGCGGAATGGGGTTTGTGCATCACCAGCGAACATCCTCCTATTAGCACTATTAGCATCGCGACCACTGCCACCGCGGCGAGCAGCGCTCGCCGTGACCACCGGTGCCGGCGTTCAGTGATGGTGTTGGTCATCGAAGACATGATCGTCGGTAATGGATTGCGGGGATCGATCCCACTCGGGATCGATGCCGGCGGGCACGCCCGGTAGATCAAGGCCAACCGAGCCCAGTCCGGGAATGTTGACAGTGCCTGGTTTGTGGCGGAGTTGGGCCAGCATGCCGTCCGATTCCAGCGCGTCACCGTGACCAGAGGTGATGTCGGCCATGCTGTGCAGCGCCTCGCTTCCGGGGTGGTAGTAGTGCGAATGGTCGTGCACGTTGATGCCATCAGAGCCGGGCACCTCCGCGCGGAACCGCACCGATCCGAATCCGTCGGCGGCAGGGTCGGTACCCAAACCAACGTTGGTTCCTAGCAACTCGCCACCCACGTCGTCGCCGAACAGCTTCTTACTCAGACCGTCGGATTCGCCAATCATGCCGACCGGATCGGTGGAGGCGTCCCCCACATACACGTGCCCGCCGTCAAGATGAAAGCTCGCCGCATTCTGGGCGAGGTCGGTTCCGGGGCAGCCCAAGAGCACAGCGTCGTTGGCGTGCATGCCGCCCAGGGCGAAAGCGTCGGCCACCGTCGTCGAGCCGTAGGAATGGCCCAGCACGGTGACGTGCTCACCGCCACCGAGGTGCGTCGCCCACAAACCGTTGACGTCCTGGGCCAAGGCTTCTCCGCCGGTTCGGGCCAGCATGGGCGTGGCAATCCGCGGGTCTTCGAAGTCGTTGGGGGCGTCGTAGCCCATCCAGGCGAGCACCGCCGTCGGGCTGTCGGGGTCGGCGAGGTTAGCCTGCTTGTAGAGGTTGATGGCGTCGTCGTGGCCGTCATGTAGCCAGCCGGCTCGCACGCTGCTGCTGGTGCCGGGCACGATCACCGCGGTGTTCCTCGCGGTGTCGGGGTTGCCGATGGCGATCGCGGCGCGACCCTTGCCGCCGAACGCCAGGGGCTGATACGCGAACAGGTAGGTCGGGTTGGGGTGGTTGGGATCGGTACCGGCGTCATGGTCGAGGCCCTGCTTGGTCTGATCCGCGTTCTGGTAGCGGGTGATATCTGTCGTCGACAGACCGTATTTCGCCGGATCGCGCACCACGTCATCCACCGATACGCCATACCGGCCGGCCACGTCACACACCCGATTGAGGTCCTGCGTCAGCACTGCGATATTGGCGTCGCTGCGCGCGCCGACCGGGACACCGTTGAGGTTGCCGATCTGCTCGGGGTTCTCGGCGGCCAGGCGTTGCCGTTCCTCTGGCGTCAGAGAAGTCCACCAGTTATGCACGTCCTCGGCGCTGGCGCCGGGCGGCGGAATCTGAACGGGCGCATCCAATCCCCGGATCGTCTCGGGATCCAATCCGTCGGTGCGCAGAGCGGCCAAAGATTTCTGCAGATAGTCCGAGTAACCGTCGCGCAGTGAAACAACCTGGCCTAGAGCGAATTTAGCGTCGTCGATGGCTTGCTGTTCAAGGCCAGAGATACGCGCATCAAGCTCCAGTTCCACCGCTTGGCCGATTTCGCTGTCGAGCTGCCATAGTTGACCCTCCAAAGTCGAGATCAACATTGCGCCGGTGCGTTGCGCCTCGGCCAGGGCGGCCGCGATGTTTTCCAAATCGAGGCCAATCTTGGGCAATTGCAAGGACTGCGCGCCCAGCGCCTTGGTCACTCGCCGCACCTCGGCGGAGTCATCGATCGGATGATCGCCGTTCTCCCGATTCCAGGACGCCTCAAAGCGGCGACGGGCGTCATCGAATGCCGCGCTGGACTCGGTAATGCATCGACCGGCAGCGTGAAACGCGTCCGCCAGATCGGAAATCTGCGCCGGGTGACCAGCTTGCAGGCTTTGATTTATTGCCCAGGGGTCACCGCCGGCTTCACCGACCAGCGCCGGGATGCTTATGTACCGGAGCTGCACGGCACTTAACCTCTCCTCGAACCCACGATAACGCTACTGGCGCGGATCCCGGATAACGTCGCGGTACACCGCTACGTATTTGTCGATCATGGTGCCGACCGCGAACCGGTCGGCGGCGCGCTCGGCGATGTTGCGCCGGTCGAGCCCTCCGACCGCAGCGACCGCGGCAACCGCCGAATCGATGTCATTGACCAGCTGGCCGGTGATCCCGTGCTCGATCAACTCACCCATCGAGCCTCTTGAGTTGGCGATCACCGGCGTGCCACAGGCCATCGCCTCGACGACGCTGTAGCCGAACGGCTCGTCGAAGTCGATCAGGTGGAGGAGGGCGTGGGCACCTCCCAGTACCTCGGCGCGCGCGGAGGCGTCGACCGCGCCGAGGTAGCGCACCTGCTCGCCGTCGATGTGCGGCGCGATCTGGTCGCGGAAGTACTCCTGGTCCTGGATGATCCCGGCGATGTCGAGTCGCCGGCCGCATCGGCGGGCGACCTCGATCGCGTGGGTGGTGCCCTTGTGGGGGTGGATCCGTCCGAAGAACAGCAGGTGCTCGCCGGGGCTCGGGTGGATCGCAAATCGGTCGATATCGATGCCGTGGTGGATGGTGGCGGCATAGTGCAGATTCGGGTGCCGGTCGGCGTCGCTTATCGACACGTACGCGCATGCGCTGTCGTAACGCTCGTACACGGGAACGATCCGGTCAGACGAGAACCCGTGGATCGTGGTGACCACCGGGGTGGTGACGAGATCGCTGTACGTGAGCGGGAGGAAGTCGAACCCGTTGTGGATGATGTCGAACTCGTCTGCGCGCTCGAACAGCGAGGCGATGTGCAGGCACTCTGCGACCTTGGCATCGATCGTCGCATCCTCGGACCAGCCAACCGGCGCGGTTGCGTGCAGGCTGGCGGTGGTGATCGAGTCCGCGGTGGCAAACAGCGTCACGTGATGGCCGGCCGCCACCAGTCCCTCGGTAAGCAATGAGGCGAACTGCTCCCACGGCCCGTAGTGGCGGGGTGGTGTCCTCCACGCAATAGGCGCCAGCACAGCGATTCGGATCGGGCCGTCGGCCGCACCGGCAATGGTGGTCACTACCTAACCGGCAGGCAGGAGCACGTCGTCACCAGAAGCCGTGTAGTAGTACACGTCCCACCGGTAATAGTCGGCGAAGGCACCCGGATCGCTGGCAAGCACCGCGGCATAGTCGCTGACCGCCGAGACGTAGTGGCCCGAGTGGTTGTACCCGTAGATGGCGTGACCGTGATCGTCGGCGAAGCCGTTGGCGGCCAGATAACGACCCGCCGCCATGATGCTGTCGTGGGGCGAGGCGATGTCACCACCCTCGCCGTATTTGGCGAACGTCGAGGGCAGGAACTGCATGGGACCTTGCGCGCCGGCCGAACTCACTCCGGCGATACGGCCGAGGCAGGTTTCGATCAAGTTGATCGCCGCCAGGTAGTTCCAGCCGACGCCGGTCGCCGCCTCCGCGTCGTGGTAGTAGCCGAGCAACACGTCGGCCGGTGCCGGCGACTGGATAGGCCAGGCAGGCGGTGTTTCTTTGGCTTCGCCCTGGCTGAGCGCGGTGAGCTGCCGACGCGCGTCGACGTTGCGATCGTAGGTTTCCAGGAGCGACGCCGGGATTCCCGGTCGCACGATCGAATCCCACTCGGGGTGCCGTCCGAGGGCGCGGTAGGCCACTTGCTCGCGGTGCGCCGCCGCCAGCAACACGGCCTCCGATGAGGACGGGTCGCGCAGCGCTTGTTCGTCGGCGACCAGGTCGCCGGCGAGCAGCGCGGGGTCCGACGTCAGCAGCGGCTGCGCGGGGAGTGTGGTCGCCGAAGCGATCGATGACCCGGTTGACCCTGAGCAGCCGACGAGCGTGACCGCGATCATGGCCGTGACTAAGAGCAGCGTCGTGCTCCGACTACGCATCCCTACATCTTCTCCACCGCCGAGCTAATCCGCTAGGTCGCCCTCAGGTCGGGCCTCCTGGCCCCCGTTACTCTCAACCCCGACGCCACTCAAACGTCGGCCGCATCGGTAGAAAGGGTGGGCAGGTATGGCGGATCCCGTGGCACCAAGGTTCGAACCGGATGTGGGCTGGGTTCCCGCCGATAAGCGCCTGTTCGGCGTGGATCGGCGCACCATCGCGCCAACGCTGGCGGTATTCGCGCTGGTCATCGTCATGTCGGTGGTGTTGCCCGTTGTCAACGCCATGGTGCCCTACGCCGACATCGTCAAAGCCGGTGACGTCATGGCACTCCAGTGCGATGTGACATTCGCTCCCGAGGCTGGCTGGGGTATCACGTCCGGTGTCCGCGCTGGTAACGCCCCATTGTCCGGCGCGTATCCGGCGACCGCGACCGTCGAGGACAAGGCCGTGAAATTCACGGTCCACACCGCGCCATTCGACGGAGATGCCAACAAACTGCTCGACCAGATCGAGAGGACCTCCGAGGCCCTCAACCACGGTCGCGGCGCCCGGGTGGCCAGCGCACACACCGGCATCGTCACCGACCAGGGTAAACAGGGTGCGAGAGCGCGGGTCAGCGGACCGCACACCGGCGGTGTGATCGTCGCCTTCGTATTCGATGGTTGCGGAGTTGAGGCCGTGGCGGTCGGACCGTCCGATACCGGCCCGGAGCCCACTGCGGCGGTCGCCCGGATGATCCGCAGCGTCAGCCACTCCGGTGAGGGAAAGCGGTGACGGCGCCGCCGGCCGACCTCGACCGCGCCCGCGATATCGCCCTCGATCTCTCCGGCTGGGGCCGGCGGTTCACCTTCTATCAGCCACGCAACTTTGCGTTCTGGGGATACCTGGCGCTGGTCGGAACCGGGATGTTTCTCTTCGCCGCCATGCTCGCCAGCCAGTACGACGCCTACGGCCAGGCGATCGCGCTGGCGGTGACGTCCTTTGCCATTTACGCCGCGCTGTTCTGGTGGTTCACCCAACACATCGACCACTACGCCAAACTCCCCGCCAAACTCATGGTCGTCGCGTTTCTGTGGGGTGGCTTCGCCGCCACCTGGACGATGGCGGCCAACGCCAACCACGCGATCCTCGCCTTGTACGCAAAAGCATTCGGGCAGTCGTGGGCGCTGGATTGGGGCGCCGGGCTATCCGCGCCCTTTACCGAAGAAGTAGCGAAGGGTTCGGGGCTGCTGCTGCTCATCGCGCTGGCGTCGCGGCAGGTACGAACCGCGTTCGACGGGTTCATCCTGGGCGCCTTCATCGGCCTGGGATTCCAGATCATCGAGGACATCGCCTACGCCATGACGTCGGCCGGTTCTGAGTTTGGCGCGAATCAAATCGGGGCCTCGATAGGCACCATCTTTCTCCGAATGGTCAGCGGGATCGCCGCACACATCGTGTACAGCGCAATCTTCTGCGCCGGCCTGACCTATCTGCTCGGCCGCCCCGCCGAACCCCGCCGGCTCGGGCGGGGCCTGCTACTCGTGGCGATACCGATGCTGCTGCACGGAACATGGGACTCGCTGGCGGCCATCACCGGCCCGGGCACGCTGAAGCTGGTGGGGCTGCTCATCGCGGTCATCGTGATAGCGCTCGTCATCGTCGCGCGCGTTTACGAGTTGACCGTGCGGCGGGAACGCGACTTCGTCCGCGACGTCATGACCCCTGAGGCGGCCCGCAACGTGATCACCGCGGCCGAACTCGAGGCCATGGCCGGAAACCGCAAAGCCCGCAAGGCTTACCGCAAGGCCAGCGGCAACCGTCG